>NZ_PJBB01000003.1:3937500-4247500 GCF_002836595.1 Tenacibaculum sp. Bg11-29 | reverse complement strand
TACGAATGATGTTTAAATTATTTGTAATGTTTTCCATCAGTTGTGTAGTGTTTGATGTTCTGGATAATCTATTTGTTGCTTTAAATTTTGTAATTGTTTTCAATTAGCTTACAATAATGATTATTATCCTCTTATTTGTAAAGGTAACAAGTTAAAGACATTCGTTTTGTAGAGATGATATCCTTTTGATTTAATTGATAAATTAATTGCTTTTAAGAAATGATCTTTTCTGTTTCGGATAGAGTATAAATAGATTCATTTAAAGCACTAGTAAAGACAATAGACTTGTTTTTGCGACAGTATCTTTTTCTCTACTAGTGTAAAACTTCTAGAACCTTTTGAATTTAGTATAAGCTATTAACTTATATCTAAATCTGTTAGTTTAATATTCAAAGCAATAGCAATTCCTTTACCATAATTAGGATCTGCTTTATAACAATTTTGAATGTGCCTTTCTTGTATAAATTTTTCTGCACTTCCTAATGATCTAGCAGTATTTTCAAATAACACTTGCTGTTGATTTGTAGTCATTATTCTAAATAAGTTACCAGGTTGGGTGAAGTAGTCATCATCATCATCTCTAAAATCATAATGATCTGCTGCTCCATCTAAAGCTAGATTTGGTTCTTGAAATTGCTTTTGTTCTTGCCATTTACCATAACTATTAGGTTCGTAATGAACGGTTCCTCCGCCGTTACCATCTACTCTCATTGCACCATCTTTATGATGATTATGAAAAGGGCATTTAGGCGCGTTTACAGGAATTTGATAGTGATTAACTCCAAGACGATAGCGTTGGGTATCTCCATAAGAGAATAGCCTACCTTGCAACATTTTGTCAGGTGAAAAACTTATTCCTGGGACTACATTAGCAGGATTAAAAGCAGCTTGCTCTACATCTGCAAAATAGTTTTCTGGATTTCTATTTAGTTCTAAGGTTCCTACATCAATCAACGGGTAATCTTTATGAGACCATACTTTTGTTAAATCGAAAGGATTTGTTGGATGGTTTTTTGCTTGAGATTCGGTCATTATTTGAATCTTCAAATTCCACTTAGGGAAATCTTTGTTCTCTATACTATCAAAAAGATCGCGCTGATGACTTTCTCTATCTTTACCTACCAAAACTTCTGCTTCTTGATCGGTAAGGGTTTGAATACCTTGAGCTGTTTTAAAATGAAATTTCACCCAAGAACGTTCATTATTATCGTTTATGAAACTAAAGGTATGACTTCCATAACCATTCATAGTACGATATGACTTTGGAATGCCCCGCTCACTCATTGTCATTGTTACTTGATGCAATGATTCTGGTAAAAGTGTCCAATAGTCCCAATTATTATTAGCACTTCTTAAGTTTGTTTTGGGGTCTCTTTTTACTGCTTTATTAAGGTCAGGAAACTTATATGGATCACGTATAAAAAATACAGGTGTATTGTTCCCTACAAGATCCCAATTACCTTCTTCTGTATAAAATTTAACAGCAAAACCTCTAATATCACGCTCTGCATCTGCCGCTCCACGTTCTCCAGCAACAGTAGAAAAACGTAAAAACACATCTGTTTTTTTTCCTATTTCAGAAAATATCTTAGCTTTTGTATATTTAGTTATATCATGTGTAACGGTAAACGATCCAAAAGCAGCTGATCCTTTTGCATGCATTCTTCTCTCTGGAATTACTTCTCTATCGAAATGAGCCATTTTTTCGAGATACCATACATCTTGCATTAACATAGGCCCTCGTTTTCCTGCTGTTTGCACATTTTGGTTTTCGGATATTGGTCTTCCAGAAACCGATGTCAATTTGTTTTTAGATTCTTCCATAATTTTATTAATTTATAATGAAGGTATTATTTCTCACAATTAAGAATTTAAGGAGAAAGAACTCTTAAATATAGGGATTTAAGACATACACCTTTTTATTTATACTATAATTCTTAACAGTTTTCCATTTCAATAATGTAATATCCTTTTTCTTTGATGGACTGTTCAACTTCTTCAGGTGCAGCTTCCATATGACAGAAATTACATTCTTTAGTTGTTAATTTGAAATTAGGAATTCCTTTTTTTCCATACTTGTATACGTTTTCGATAGTATCCTTATCTTCAACAAGGATATCAAAATGCATTACTGTATTTTCATCTTTTGGTACGTATGTATCGTAAACTGAAATTTTCATTTTATATTTATTTTAAGTTAATTACTTTATTTAGATATAAGATATATTGAATTCCAATTGTAAAAAAATCTTTACGTTTTAATATAGAAGGGTTTTAAATTCTACAACCAATTATTATTTATTTTTCACAGTATAAGGAAGGGACAAGTCTCCACTTGCTATACTAAGTACATTATAAACCCCCAGCATAGGCATATCTTTTTTACTTGCATTTACAATCATATGTGTAGCAACAGCATCATAAGTAAATACTGTTTGATTGTTCATTCTGTAATCAGGAATAACCACTATAATAGTATTTCCTTTTGTTGTTACAGGAAATCCTGGAGAATCCATATACATAGGCATTCCAGGATTTGTAGGAGGTAATGTTACGTTATCAGCTTTAGTAAATTGTTTTACAGCTAATCCTCCAGGAACACGTTTATCTTCATGAAGAACAACCCAATGAGTATGCCATATAATACCATCGTTAGCAAAATCTGTATCATTATTTTCATCCCAAATAGGAGTATCATCAAAGTCCGGGTGAGACGTTAACGCCATTGCAACCATAGCTTCTGTCATACTAAAACCTACATCTGTTGGTTTTAATGACGTAGGAAATACGTATCCTAATACTGGAGCACCATCCATAGAACCGTTAGGTATTGGAGTTGTTTTACCTGCTGTTCCTTTTACATCAATTCTCCAAACACTTACACTTAAATCTGAGTGATGTATTACTTCTGCTTTCGTGATTTTAAAATCGTCATTATCATAAGCTTTTACTTTTTGAACACAAGATTTAGTGCTTAAACTTAGACTCATTAATCCTGTTAATGCTAATACACTTAATTTCATTTTATAAATTTTTATGGTTATAAATATTTTTAATAAAAGTTAGGAATTCTTAAATAATATGGGTTCCTAACTTTTATAGAATGAGGAATTACCCCTTTAGATCTGCTATAAATGCACCATAGTTTAGGTGTAATACATTACCATTAGGAGTTAATAAAACTGGTACAGACTCTACGCCTGTAGTTTCAGCTTCGGATATTCTATCTCTTACGTCACCTATATTTACAATCTCTACGTTATCATTTCCTATAAGATTAACTATGTCGTGTTCTGCACTAATACAAACTGGACATCCTGCGTGATAAAAAACAGATTTACTCATTTTTATTATATTTAAATTATTTTATAAGCATTATTGCCTATGTGAATTTAGTTTGGATTCCTTTTTAAAAAAATAATTAGAATGTTTTTTAAAATTACACCTCAGCTATTTTTTCTAACAACTCTCTTAATTCATTGTAGTCACTTGATAGCATTGGTTTTAGAGGACTTCTTAAATATCCGCCATCTTCACCAAGAATATTAAGCCCTGCTTTTATAGATCTAGGTAGTCCAACTCTCACAATAAATTTTAGTAAATCTAGTTGTTTATGAAAAATAATTTGAGCTTCTTGAAGATCATTTTTTTCAATTGCTTCATATAATTTTACATTCAAATCTGGAATTAAATTATGAGCAGCCGTGCACCATCCAGTAGCTCCAGCAGCAAAGGCGCCTAAAGCAAGTGGATTCGATCCGTTGAAAAAGGCTACTTTATCTCCAAGTGTTTTTTTCAAATAATGCATGCGTTGAATATCACCTGTACTTTCTTTTATCATTGTAACATTTGATATTGTTAACAATCTTTCCAGTAATTCTGTAGGCATATCAACACCACTTGTTGCAGGATTATTGTAAGCCATAATAGGAATGCTTATTTCTTGAGCAACTGTATTATAATGATCAAAAATTTCATCAGCTGTTAACTTCCAATAGCTCATAGGAATAATCATTACTGCATCTACACCTTGTTGTTCAGCATATTTGGCATGATGTATTGTTCTTTCTGTTGTTAGATTTGATACGCCAACCAAAACGGGAATTCTTCCTTTAACTTGCTCGATAGTTGCTTTAACAATACTTTCTTTTTCAGAATCATTCAAATATGGTAATACACCAGTGCTTCCTAAAGGCGCTATTACGTTTGCATTATTTAGTACTAATCTTTCAACTAGTTTTTTAAATAATGGAATATCGACACTCTCGTCTTTTTTGAAAGGTGTAATTGGATATGCAATTATACCTTTAAATTTATTGTTGTTCATATAGTAAATGAATTGTTGATTTATAAATCTCTTCCTTCTTCTTCTCTTAAGGCAACTCCTAAGTTTTGAAGTTGTGGCGCATTTTCACAAGCTAAATACTTAGCAGAATTATCATTGCTTAGATTTCCATGTCTGTGCCATGCCCATGATGGGATATAGACAGCATCACCAGCTTTCCATGCTATTCTTTTATCTTCTACTTCTGTCCAACCAGATCCTTCAATCACATATAAAACAGTTTCATAAGTATGTCTATGTCTACTGGTAACTTGGTTTGGAAGTAACCCTCCAATTGTCATAGATACATTTTTACTAGGTAAGTCAATAAAATGAACTGGATGCTTCCTCTCTTCAGAAAACTGACTGTGAACACCTTCGCCTTCAACACTTCTGTGAATGAGTCTTTCAGGCATTCTAACTTCTGGTTTCGCGAATGTTTGATGAAAATCTTTTGAACTAAAATCTTTTTTTTCTGACATTTTAAATGTTTTAAGTATTAATTATTGGCAAATTTAAAATACATTTGGTCTATTAAAATGATCCAGTTTTATTAAAAATAGATAGACCAATGAATAGGTTATGGGATTTTGACATACAGATATCTTTAGAAGGCGATAAAGCCGTGTATCTTCAAATAGTGGATGCTTTTATATTAGCGATAAGAAAACAACGTTTAAAACCTGGTGAAATATTACCTAGCTCAAGAAAACTAGCTTCTATTATTGGTGTAAATAGAAATACAATAATAAAAGCACAAGATATTTTAATAGTAGAGGGATGGCTTATTTCTAAAAATAGAACAGGCATTTTTGTAGCAGAATTGATAATTGAATTAGATGAAAAAATAGCAGCGGTTGAAGAGAGTCTGCTAATAAAGAAGAAATCTTTAATAGTAATTGATGATGGAGTTCCTGACACTAAAATAGCACCAATAAAGGAATTGGCTAGTGCGTATAGAAGAGTATTTGGCTTAAAGTCAAAATTAAATATACTGGGATATACTGATAGTAGAGGGAGTAGTGAATTTAGAAAAATAATTTCACAAATGCTGAATCACAGAAGAGGTATGAATGTTACTTCAGATGAGATATGTATTACTCGTGGTAGTCAAATGGCATTATACTTAATTGCTCATTCTTTATTTAGACCAAAAGATATTATTTTAGTTGAAAACCCTGGGTATCAACCAGCATGGAAAGCATTTGAAAGTGCTGGGGCAATTCTTATGCCTATTGGTGTAGATAATCTTGGGCTAAAAATTAATGAGGTAGAAAGCTTACTTCTAAAAGGAATTAATATAAAAGGAATATACATAACTCCGCATCATCAATACCCAACAACTGTATCACTTAGTTTAAAACGAAAACTAAAATTAGTAGAATTATCGAATAAGTATAATTTCACTATTATTGAAGATGATTATGATCATGAATTTCATTTTGATCATAGACCAATTTTACCTATTTCAAGTTTATCAAATGTGAAAAACTATGTGTATATAGGTACTTTTAGTAAGATTATTGCTCCTTCATTACGTATCGGTTTTTTAGTGTGCAATGTTGAATCTATTGAGAAAATAGCTTCTTTAAGAGAAATTATTGATATACAAAATGATTCTATTATGGAAAGAGCCATCATGGAATTGATTAAGAACGGAGATATAAGGAGACATTTAAAAAGGGCTTCTAAAAATTATATTGAAAAAAGAAACTATTGTGATAGTTTATTGAAGATTCATTTAAAAGATAAAGTACAGTATACTACCCCTTCAGGAGGTTTGGCTTTTTGGATAACTCCCCTGAAAACAATACAGATTGAAGATTTAATTAGTAAACTAGAAATGGCTGGAGTTGGAATTACAGATGCTTCAAAATATTGTATTAACAACTCTTTTCAAGGATTTAGATTTGGATATGGGAGTTTAAGTAAACCTAATATTGAAAAAGTTATAATAGCATTAGATAAGATATTATAAGTTCAAGGTACTTTAATTTTGTAGTATTTGATGCTCATCACAATCTATTCTCAAATCGATATTTTTCAATGGTTTTTCCATTAAATTACAATAGTGTTGATTACCATCTTTTTTGTAATAATAGCAAGTTAAGCACATTCGTTGCGTAGAGATAACTTCTCTTTGATTCAATTGATAAATAAGTTGCATTAGTTGCTTTAAAAAAATACCTTTTTCAGGTTCAGATAAAAAATCTATAGATTGATTTAATACCGTTGTAAAGTCACTTGTTTTTTCTACAATTTCTTTTCCTTTTTTAGTTAGTTGTACCGTAAAGCTTCTAGAATCTTTAACGTTGATAACTTTAGTAAGTAATTCTTTTTTGAGTAATACCTTAATAGAGTCACTAATTGTAGCTTTTGTTAAATCAAATTCTGTAGCTAAAAAACTCACTTTTAAATCTTCTTTTTTATGAGTATTGCAAAAAATTAATAGCTGTATCTGAATAGGACTTATTTTATATAATTTACTTTTTTCCCAAAGCAAAACTCGAAAAGCTTTCGAGATTCGTTCTAATCCGTTTATTATTTTTTGATTAACGCTACTATTTTCCATCCAATGCTGCTATTGTTATTTCTTTTGCCTCTTCAATTTCTATAACTTTATTTTTAACAGCCCTAAAAGTTATGTCTTTAGCCTCTGCATACGAAATAGAATAACAACGTTCTACATTTCTAAACTCTTCAGGAAATTGGAGTAACAAAGAATCATAATACTTATCTAATTCCTCATTATTAGGAGCCTCAAATTTTAGTTTTAATTGAAAACGTCTTAATAAAGCAGTATCAATAATGCTAGCGTGATTGGTTGCTGCAATTAATAATGTGCCGTTTGGTAATTGATCTATAAGCTGAATAACGGTGTTTACCAAGCGTTTCATTTCACCAGAATCTTTGTTATCGTAGTCACGTATTTTTCCTATATAATCAAACTCATCTAAAAAGAGAACAGCATTTTCTCGAGATGCTTTTTTAAAAACTTCTGTAATGTTTTTGGCCGTTTCACCAAGACGAGAAGATATAATGCCACCTAAATTAAGGGTAAATATTTTTTTATCTAATATTTTAGCAATTGCTTTAGCTGTAGTTGTTTTTCCACAACCTGTATGACCGAATAGAAGTAATTTATTATCTACAGGTAATTTGTAGTCGTTTAATATATTGATGTACTTAAACTCTTTAAGTAATTGCTGTAAGACAATTTTATTACTCGAACTTAAATGAATATTACCTAATTCAATAGTTGTTTTATTTTTTGAGTTTAAGATTAAATCATATATAGCCATTGATATTCTTCTTTTAAAAAAGCAAAGTTAGTAATCCTAATTAAAGATGCCTAATGATTTTTATTAGATATATAAACCCAAGCTTTTTTACCAGATTGAAATGTTTCTAAAACTCTTTTATAATCAGAAACTTCATATACATCTGTTTGTATAAGTTCTTGCGCTGTAATCTCAAAAATAACACCTTTAATACATTCTTTTTTATTTTTTGAACAGATGGCTATTGGATGAAATTGTTGTTGACTTTTAGCGAATACGTTTTTATCCGTAATTTTAAGATGTTCTAACTTGTAATTATTTAGAACATCTTTAAAACCGATTAGTTTTCTACCATAGTTTTTTAGTTGAACGTTTTCTAATTGTAGTGTTCCGTAAGAAAAAAGATACTGTTTTTTAGCATTCATAGCCTAACAGTTTTCCATTTCTATGATATAGTAGCCATCTCTTAAAACAATTTTTTCTACTTCGGTAGGTGCTGTTTCCATATGGCAAAACTTACATTCGTTAGTAGTTAATTGTTTATTAGATAAATTTTTTGAAGCCAGGTATTCTTTTCCAAAAGCAATAGCATTTTCTAATGTTTTGCTTTCTTCAACTAATATATCGAAGTGCATAACAATGTTATTATTTTTTTTAACATATGTATCGTAAACTGAAATTTTCATAAGTATTTGTTTAAGTTAAAGTAGTGAGTAAAATTCACTCACTACTTTAATATTTTTTATTATCCTTTTACATCTGCCATAGATGCTCCAAAATTAAGGTGTAACACGTTTTTACTTGGAGTTAATAATGCTGGTACAGATTTTACGCCTGCTAGTTCAGCTTCATTAATTCTTGATTTGTCTTCACCAATGTTTACAATTTCTACATTGTCTTTTCCAACTAATGCTATAATATCATGTTCTGCACTAATGCATACACTACAACCTGCGTGATAAAAAATTGATTTACTCATTTGTTTATTTTTTAAGATTATTAAATAATGATGTTATGAATTCACGTCACAAATATAGTAAGGAATCCTAACTAAAAAAATATTTTGGAATTTATTTTTTTTGAAGTTTGATTTTATTCATTAAAAGAAGTAGATTTTTTACTAAGTATAGGTATCTAAAATATAGAAGAGTTAATGAATTAGAGAGTACTATAGGGAGTTGAAAAGGAAGAGGATTTATGTAGTTTTTTTATGTTGTTGATTAGGTTAACAGTATGAATGCATTTAAAATAGAGAGGTGGAATAGGTGAAAATTTACTTAGGGTAGATATAAACCAAAAAGAATAAAAGGGGCGATAATCAATTTAAAAATGATGCATATGGGTTTAAGATCTTTCTAAAAAGACTTCTTAAAGAACCTTTAGTTTTTACGATCCTTTAATACATATAAACATAATAAAGGGTGTAAATAAATTGTTAACAAAAGAAAGAGTAAAAAACTAGCATTAATGGTAGTTTCAAATAAGTTAATAAAACAAAGTTTTGCAATCGAAAAATCAGGATTATTTTATTATAAAGTTTTTTCCACTATAAAAAGATAATAGAAGAAGATTATTGAGAAAATCCTTCTGATTTTAAATGACACAACTCTTTATATAATTTGAATTTAACTAATAAGCGTAGTTTTTATTTTTGCTTATTTTTGTACAGTTTTAAACTGTATATTTCTAGAGCTGTAGATGCTTGTACAGTTTTTAGATTTTATTTTTTAGGATTGTATATAGCTGTACAATCCTAAAAATTAATTTTTTGTAGTGTACAAAATAATTGCGCTAATTATTTAAAAATAAACTTAATTATTAGGTCGGTTTGAAGAATAAAAAGATGATAATTAAAACAAGTAAATAAGGTAATGCGTCTACCTGCTGTTGCTTATAATTTAAAGAAATACTTAAAATTCATTACTAAAAAGGTGAATATGATAGATAGTATCGTTTTTAGGTAGTTTCAATAAATATGTATTTAAAAACAAACAGGTGTTTGTTTTAAACTTACTTAATTTTAGTTTTTAGAAAGCCTGCGTAAAAAATAAAAGCCCAAAGAAGAGCCTATTTTATCGCTGTTTTTTATAGACTTGTGCAACGGTTACCATTGTTAGTAAATGTTTATTTCCTTTCTACTCTGAATGTACATTTGTATTTTAGCATTAACCCTAAATATTTTCCCTCAAGTTTCATTTGCCATAAAATTGAAGCATCTTTATATTCATAAGATTGTAGTCCATTTTTATTTGGGTATAAAAATTTAATTTCTGGACTAGATTTAAAATTCTCTAATTTTTTCTTTTCAGAAGTGAAAATAGTTTCAGTATATGTTGAAGAAGAAGTTCCTCTATTGTCAATTACTTTTTCGATTATTACATAATATAAAGAAGGTTTTATTAGGTTGAATTTTTTTGTCTTTAATATTTTACAAATGAATGCGTTTTCGTCTTTTAACGTTTTCATTGAGATTGTCCCTAAAGAACTTCCAATATATTTAGTTATTAAATATGTTAACAAAATTGTACAGGCTATTCCTAATATTATGTAGAAAGGATTAAATTCGGGTATTAAATAAGCATAAGTACTGCCAAATATTAGTAATGTAAATAGTCCTACAATTAAGTTAGTTTGAATATTGAAATCGGTTTCTGTCTCGACAACTTGGTAATTAATATTTAAATTTTCTATTTTGAAATACTTAGAAATTTTAATAGTATAATCTGATGTAATAAATGATTTTATTTGTGAAAATATATTTTTTTCTAGTCTTTCTAAATCATTATCGTTTACGTCTATTTGAATTTCTAAATTGTAAGAAAAGCTTACATTTTTTCCGTTATAAGAATTTATTTCGAAGTTAGATGAATTAAAGGTAAAGGGAATTTTAGATGACTCGTTTTTTATTAATTCTTTTTTATCTGAAATTTTAAATGACAAAACTTCATCTTTATAACTAGACATTCTCCCTCTAGCCTCTAAAAAGATAACACCCATTATTTTATCTAGAGTTATTGTTTCATAAGATTTTATAGTCAAATAACCTGATGTATTGTTATCATTAACAACTTCATTTATGAAAATTTCTTTTTCTATTATAGCTTTTGTCATTGGTATTTCTCATAAAGATAATTAATGATTCCTCTGTAATTATCCCCAAATTTTTGGATTAATAATTTTATTTCATTTTCAGTAAAGGTTTCTTGTTTCTTCTTTTTATAAGAAGCAAGTTGTAATCTTTTGTTTAATACTTCACGAAGTATTTCTTTATCAATACCTTTAAATTTAATAGAATAGTTGTCTTTTCTGGCCAAGAAACAATCAAGTTTTCTAGACAAATGAGTTGTATAGATAACTTTTTCTTTTATTTTGAATAATCGAATTCTGTCAAATATGTTTAGATGATGAATGCTATCAATGAAAACTATGCTTGCTTTATCATTTATAATATCAGTAATTGTTGAACTTGAGTTTAATAAGAATATTGGATATTCTGTCATTTGCTTTTGTAAATAAATCAAATGAGTAGTTTTTCCTCTACCTTGTTTTCCTAAAAATTCAATATTTAATGAATCCGAATTATTAATTTTAGAAACAATGTTATCTAAATTAAACTTAGGGACTAAAATTTTTTCAATATCATCTTCTAATATTCCAGAGAAAGGATTGTATTTAAATCTGTTATTCAATTTTTTTTAATATTTGATATGTTTCGGCTCGTATGGTTACTAGGTTAATTAAAATTACTTAATTTCCGATTAAGTATTTAGCTAAGTTTTTTAATTTTGTTTTATTATAAATCCAAATCAAAAAAATTTGACGGACTTTATAAAATACTTTAATTTTCGAGGTAATTATCAAAACCTGTATTAACTACAGCTATTTTTTGCACAATATATTTAGTTCTTTTTATATTCGATTAGTTTTTCTTTTAGTTTTTCCGCTCCATTTTTATCAAAAGGAAAGTCAGACGGTTCTAAATCATAATTTTCCGAGAGCCATTTGAAAAAGACTTGATATTGTTCTCGCCTTGGTTTGTCATATTCTAAATACCCATCAAATTCTCCTCCAATAATCTTGATTATTTTTCCATTACTTATTTTATAAACACGTTTTGATTTGTATGGACTAATCCCTAATAACTTATCTCTTTTTGAATAGTATGTTGAAATTGTTTCCACAAAGTTTGAGTCCGTTTTAATAATTTCAACTTTTTCTAAGTCATTCATAACTTTTCCCCAAGAGTAGTTTTTACTATAATGGGTCTTGTTGCTTATGACGGTATCTTTTTCCCATAATTCAATAAAGTCTTTGTGCAATAAATTGAAAGTCATTATAGAATCCTTGTTGTTATATGACTTAATAAATTCATTTACTATCTGGACGTTATTTTGTGAATTACATCTAAGAAAAATAAAACAGCTAAATATTAGTAAATAGATTTTTTTCATATGTTGTACAATATTCATTATAAGAAACGTAGGGCAATTTATAAGCACTTTCGTTTCGGTTTATTACTTAACTAAATATAAATATATAGCTTTTATATTTTCTTCTATAAAGCCATATTTAACGGACTTTATTAATATGCACTAAACTTTTTGTTAAACGAAAATGCTCTATTTTTTTTATACATCTTAAGTTAGCAATTTAATAAAAAGGTTAAATTTAAGAGATATAAATCAGAAAGAATAAAAGAGAGAATTAAGGTTAATTTATACGGTGAAGCATTAGACTTCGACAATATTGGTAATTGGCTCTCTTTTCTACTAAAAATCACGTTCAGTTCTGTGAGACCTAGATCTCGATTTCAAGTTGTTGTGAGTCAAGTAGCTTATTCTTTCATAAATCAGTTCTTATGAATAAATATAAGGAAATTTTTGGAGTTGACATTAGCAAAGATGTATTTGATATTTTTGGAAATAAAAGGGGCGATAATCAATTTAAAAATGAGGTATTTGGATTTAAGACTTTTCTAAAAAGTCTTCTGATTTTAAATGACACAATTCTTTTATATAATTTTAATTCAACTAATAAACGTAGTTTTTATTTTTACTTATTTTTCGTACAGTTTTTAAATTTTATTTTTTAAGATTGTATATGGTTGTACAATCCTGAAAATTATTTTTTTTGTAGTGTACAAAATAATTACGCTAATTATTTAAAATTAAACTTAATTATTAAGTAGGTTTGAAGAATAAAAAGATGATAATTAAAACAAGTAAATAAGGTAATGCGTCTACCTGTTGTTGCTTATAATTCATTACCAAAAGGTGAAAAAATGATGCAAGAGTATCGTTTTTAGATTTTCTCAATAAATATGTTTTTAAAAACAAACAGGTGTTCGTTTTAAGCTCTCTTAATTTTAGTTTTTTAGAGTTACATAATCAATATATAAATAATCATTTATTGAGGGGTCAACTGCTAAAATTTCTCCTGTTCTTTTATTTTCAATAATAACAAAATCATGGTCTTTAAAAAAGGCTGATTTGAAATATTTATGAATATTAATACCAAATAAATAAAGTTCCCTTTGTGTGGTTTAGCTATCCAATTATTATCAAGAGCGTACTTTTTTAATAGATAATTGCAATTTGCAGAAAAAAATGTTGCATAACCAATGCAGTTAGCTGTTTTAGTGTTTATAAGTTTATTTGGTTCAATATGATTTTTAGATGCTGTAAATCTTAATAATCGTGAGGTTGCTGAAAGACCCATATCTATTATTTTTTCAATTTTAGGGCCTTTAGCATTGATAGTATTTTCTTCAATATATTTAATAAGATTTTTATTTGTAGCCGAATAGCTTACTCTTTCTCCGATTGATTTATATGTAATAACTTTTCTGTAAACCGATCCTCGAAATACAAGCCCAATTAAAACTATAATCAAGATACTTTGCAATATTCGTTTTAAAATTTTCATTGATTATTTAAAGGGATAATACTTCCTAATAATAAAATATAAATAGTAATTTTAATAATGAAAAAGACAATCATCATTAAAAGATACATCCAAACAATCTTATTTTGATTTTTCAAGGTAGTTAAAATGACTATTAAGCATAAAGGAACTTGAATTATTTCTAAAAAAGGAGAGAAAATAAATGTAAGACCAGATATTCCCAAGAAGAAATTGGGAATATAAACTTCAAAATACATAGCAATAAAATTAAGTATAAATAGGCTAAATACTATTACACTCATATATATATTAATCTTCCAAAATAGTTTCATTAATCAAAAGGGTTTAAATCTCTTATTTTATCCATAATCTTTTCTATTGTTTTTTGGCTTTTTTCTAAAGTAGTTTTCGTTCTTGTGGTAAATAATAAAAACTTTCTTTATGTTGTAAAGGGTTATTTATAATTAGATAATTTTATTTTTGGTCTGTTATATTTGCTGTCTTTAGATATTATAAAAATAGTATCTCCAAAAGGTTGTTCTTTCATAAACTCTCCGCTTTGAATACTTAATGTTTTTAAGGCATGTAATTGATATCCTTCTTTGTGAAAAATTAATTCTCTTGTTTTTTTTGCAATATTAATTTCAAAATAACCATCTTTTTTACTAAGAGTTGTATCTAATAAGTTTTTAACCCGAATTTCAACTTTGGAAATAGGTGTTCTAGTATCAAAATCATAGACATAGCCATAATATCTTACAGAGCAAGAATAAAAGAACAAGGTAATTAATAAGAAAATTATTTTCTTCATTTCAAACTTATTTTAGTTAACCAGATTAAACTTAATGAGTCTTTTTGTGACGAAACTCTTCTTTTTTTTAAATAATCATAGGACGAAAATCATCTACATATTTCATTAGGTCAATCTCTTTCCCTCCCGTAGGGTATCTTGTTCCTTTAACAGGGCTTTGAATAATCACACTTGGATGCGAAGTTTCTTTATGACTGTATGAGTGGTATTTACCCTTTAATTGACCCAATAGTTGATGCCCTACTTCATGAGCAGCAGTTTTTTAAATTCTATTATTTTTTTAAATTTTTAGGTAATGCTATTTTTTTAATTTTCCCCATATAAACTGTATCAGACCACTCCATTAAGAAACGAGTTTTATTCCCAAATCTGCTTTCTGAAAAAGAAAAAACAGTATCTGTAACATATCCTTCTTTTTCAAGAAGTAAATCATCAACAAAAGTTGAACTTACTGGTTTTAAAAAAAAGTAGCCTTTTTTATCTGTGTAAGTGTATTTCGCAGACTTAAGGTTCATTTCATGTATCCTTACATTTTCTAAAGGTTCATTTTTCGAATCATAAATATACCCCCTGTAATTATCAACTAGCTTGTAAGACTTATGCCAACAGCTTGTAAATAGGAGTAAAATAAGAATACTCATTAATTTTTTCATTTGTTTAATTTTAATTTAGTTAACCATATAAGCCCTAATAGATCTTTTTCAGAAAGTATTGTTCTTCTATAATAATTAGGAGCAAGATATTCTTCATCTGCATATTTCATTAGGTCAATTTCTTTACCTCCAGTAGGATATCTAGTCCCTTTAATAGGGCTTTGCAGAATCACACTTGGGTGCGAAGTTCCTTTATGTGTATATGAGTGGTATTTTCCCTTTAATTGATCCAATAGTTGATGTCCTATTTCATGAGCGGCAGTTTCTTTAAATTTTCTAATTGCTTTTGATGGTTTTTGATACTCCCATTTTTCATCTTTTAGATAGCCTTCTTTGTAAAACAATTGTCTTGACCCAAACCAGTTACGAGAACGGTTAAAGGTTCCGTTTGCTAAATTCGTAAAAAAGATTATTTCAGGAGCTATCATACCGTTTACGTCGTGTTTACAACTTAAGAAGACCTGATATAACTCTTCATTTATATAAATACCTTTACCTATATTAGCACTGTTTCTTCCCCAATATTTTTCTATCCCCTCTAAAGCTAATCTTTTTAAAGCTTTAAAATCATTGCTTTTATTTCTTGTTTTTATTGGTGCTTTTCTATGTTCTTTTATCTCTTTTTCAGGTATTTTCTCCCAAGGGTAATGAGTGGTAATAGGCGCGTAACTACCGCTACCTGTATCGTAAATGTCTTTTTCCGTTCCTCTTTCTCCACCATCTCTAAGATTCACACGAAGCGTAACATCAATACGTTTGCTATTTTTATTAATTTTTGTATCTACCCAAGTTACCTCTTTATATTCAAAAGAAAACTCACTGCTTTCTGCTGTTTTTTCTATGCCGTTTCGTTTCCCTTTTATGCGAGCTTTTAGTTTGCCTGTGGTAAAAATAGTACTATCATAAATACCATTCTTATCAAAACCATCCCATTTAACAAGGTATTTTCCTTTTGGGTAATTCCTTTGCGTGTTTTGATTATTGGTAGTAGAATTAGACGAATTTCCTGAACCTTTTGCGGTTACAACAACTTCATCTAATGTTTGTTCTCCTGAATAATATGATTGAATAATTTTATTATCATGTAAAAATTTTACTTGAAAATCGTCAATACCATTTTCGTTAATATTTATTTCAAATTCAATGTTTTGGTTTTCTGGCGATTTGTTAAACGCAGGAATTCCTAATGGAACTAATGTTTTTTTATCGGTTAAATGTTGTATGCTTAAGTAAAAGTTCTCCTTTTTCTCAGCAGCTTGCACAGGCGATTGGTAACCTTCCTCCTCAATAGGCGTTATATGCCAGCTTCTATGAATTTTATAACCATAGTTTTGTATAGCAGGAGAAATTATCATTTCTACCCTCATTCCGCCACCGTTAGCATCAAATTTCACCTCATAAAAAACAATAGGAGCATCTTTAAAATACCAGTCTTTTAAATTGTCACCATTTGCATCATAGAAAACAATTTTTCCATCATCAAGAGGGTGTCCTAATTTATAAAGGTCATAATTAACAGTCTTCATGCGTTCTAAAAAACGAAAGTTTGCTTCGAAATCGAAAACAAATTTAAGTAAGCCGCCTTTATTATAGAGTATAGGAGTACCTTTATATTTGTTAAAATCTTTATTGTAAACGGTTTCTGCTGTTAATAGGTCTACTACATGTCCTAAAAAATGTAATTGTGATTTTGCCATAATTTTTTTCTTTGCAATTAATAAGTTTGTAAATCATAAAGTGTTTGATTTGGGAGGTATTGTTCTCAGCGAAAGAACATTGCTTTTTTTTTACAAATGTATTTCATGAAAAAGAGAAATGGTATTAATCCTAACCGTAAAAAAAGTAAGGGAGAACCTTTCTTTTTTTACGGTTAGGATTAATAGTTAAAGTAATTTAAAATAGCTGATTAGTTTTCAACTTAGTAATTTAGTTTGAAGTTAATTACGATAATATAGCTTAACTTATATCTTTAAAAACAAACAGGTATTTGTTTTAAGCTCACTTAATTTTAGTTCCTAGAGCCTAAGTAAAAATAAAAGCCCTAAAAAGAGTTTGTTTTATCGCTGTTTTTATGAAATTATAGGCTTGTACAACGGTTACTAGTGTTATAAACTTTTTAAATTTCATCATCAAACATTTTATTCAACTGCCATTTAGCTACTTTCTGAATTCTTAGAATTCTATTTGCTAATTCAGGATTATATGAGCACCTTTCACAATCAAATCCGATCCAGTCTGGGAAGTGAATTTTTGCAAGTTTAAACATTAGTTTATTAAAACATTTTGGACCGTAACTTTCTATTTTATCTTTGTCTCCAACGATTAAACAAGTTCTATAATGGATTACATAGACAAAGGCACAAGTCAGATTATATGATAGATTAGGTATACCTTCATACTCCCAATAAACTGCCCAAGACATACCCTCAGTCTCCATTTTGGGGTTTGAAATACAAGTTTCTTTTGGTAATGAGTTCTTATGGTAAATCATTGCTATCCAAAATCGAAAGAAAAGGTATATGTGGATTATGTATTCGATGTGTTTTATTGTTTATGGCGTTTTGAATAAAAAGTCGTTTTAATGCTTTTTATTTTGTGTTAATAATTGTTCTTTAGTAAGTATGTCCATATGCCATAATTTTAAAATCATCCGTAACATTCATTTCTTTTATAAAGAGCTCTTTGTTTTTTAATAATCCTGCAATAAGCAAATCGTTCTTTGTTCGGATATCCTTTTCTTGAGGTATCAGAAATGATAAATCAAGATCAAATTTCAATTCATTAGAAGGATCTATCTCTTTATTTATTTTATGAAAAGAAAAATCACCCGAGCTGAATTTCAACTTTTCTATAGCTGCTTCATCGAATTCATCTTCATCATCAAAGTCATCATCGTCGTCTGGATCTACTTCTTGATACCTATTAAGAGTAACTTTGAATTCCTCTATAGAATTGGCGACTAATTGGCTTCCATCAATTGCTACTACATAGAAAGTGTTATCTTGATTCTCTTTTCCAAAACACATTAAAGAATACACCCAGCTATTTAACTTTTCAATAACACTATCTTTATCAACAAAATCAAAAGGAGATTTAGGTATTCCCTTCATGAAGCTAAGCATCATTTGTTCATAGACTGGTTCATAACTTATTCCTTCAGCTTCTTCTAAGGCTGTTCCATATTTACCATCTGCCATTGGATTCGCTCCATAGGTTAAAAGAAGATGGGTCATTTTTAAATTACCATTCCCTGTCGCCATTTGTAGTGCGGTTCTATTGTCACAAAGTGTATCAACAAATACATCACAGGCTAGTAAAGCTTTCATTTTTTCAAGATACTTATCCTCAGAAGCAAAAGAATACAACATTTTGCTGATATTTTCATCACTTGAATGGTTCACAACAAATTTTGTGATCTCGAATGAACCTTTAAAATCGAATTGTGACAAAACAGCTAGTTCAATAGGTTCTTTCCCATATCCACCTGGAGCTGAAAGCGTCATTCCATTAAAGTCATTTCCATTATCAATATAGGTTTTTAGGAATTCTAAATCCCCTGAAATTATAGCATCACTTAATTCTTGTTTCATATAATAATTGTTAAGAATGAAAATAGATGTGCCAATACATATATTTTCATTATGTTTTAAAACAAATTTAATAAAATTTGATAGAGTTTATTATAATGAATACTAAAATTAAAACATATAAAATAGTATATGTAACACAGTGTTGATTATATAGTATGGGAGTACCTTTTAAATTGGTTTAAGCCTTTACTGTGAGTACTATGTGTCTTTAGGAAAAATATTTTATAATTGTTTTTGCGAACGTTTATAAGAATGTGAATTTGTTTTAATTATTTAAAATCAATGTTAGGGAAGCTATCAAAAAAGGGGGTAAGAATCAAACTAATGTATTAAGTGTGTAAAATATTTAAGGTGTATCTTTGCATCCTAAATTTTTATAGTACAATGCGCACAAAAACAATCAAGAAAAACAAAATCAACGTAGTTACTTTAGGGTGTTCTAAAAATATTTACGACAGTGAAGTGTTAATGGGGCAGTTAAAAGCTAATGGTAAAGATGTAGTTCATGAAGATCCTGAAGATGATGGAAATATTGTTGTGATTAATACTTGTGGTTTTATAGGGAAAGCAAAAGAAGAAAGTATTGATACTATTTTACATTATGCGCAACGTAAAGAAGCGGGTGAAATTGACAAAGTATTTGTTTCAGGTTGTTTAAGTGAACGTTATAAACCAGATTTAGAAAGAGAGATAACCAATGTTGACCAATATTTTGGTACGCATGAATTACCTGAGTTATTAAAGGTTTTAGAAGCAGATTATAAGCATGAATTAATAGGTGAACGTTTAACAACAACACCAAAGCATTATGCATATTTAAAGATTGCAGAAGGTTGCGATCGTCCTTGTTCTTTTTGTGCAATTCCTTTAATGAGAGGAAAACACAAATCAACACCAATTGAAGAGATTATTATCGAAGCAACCAAGTTGGCTAAGAAAGGAATTAAAGAATTGATGTTAATTGCGCAAGATTTAACGTATTACGGTTTAGATATTTATAAAAAAAGAGCTTTAGCAGATTTATTAAAAGAGTTAGTTAAAGTTGATGGGATAGAATGGATTCGTTTGCATTATGCATTTCCTTCTGGTTTTCCGATGGATGTGTTAGATGTAATGAAAAGTGAGCCAAAGGTGTGTAACTATTTAGACATTCCGTTACAACACATTAATACTGAGATTTTAAAATCGATGAAGCGTGGTACAACGCATGAAAAAACAACTTCATTAATTCATAAATTTAGAGAAGCAGTGCCAAATATGGCAATTCGTACCACATTAATTGTTGGATATCCAGGAGAGACCGAAGAACAATTTGAAGAGCTAAAAGCTTGGGTAGAAGAAATGCGTTTCGAAAGAATGGGAGCTTTTGAGTATTCTCACGAAGAAAATACAGGAGCTTATGTTTTAGAAGATGATGTACCTGCCGATGTAAAGTTTCGTAGAGTAAATGAAATAATGGAAGTACAATCTCAAATTTCTTGGGAATTGAATCAACAAAAAATAGGAAATACGTATCGTTGTTTATTCGATAGAAAAGATGGCGAATATTTTTACGGACGTACCGAATTTGATTCACCAGATGTTGATAATGATGTAATTGTTGATGCAACTAAGCATTACATAAAATTAGGAGAGTTTATTGATATTAAAATTGATGAAGCTGGAGATTTTGATTTGTATGGAACTCCGTTAGTTAAACAAGAAAAGCCAACAAGTTTAAATCAAAGAAAGAAAATAAATCACCAATAAGAACTTTAAAAGTTTCGGAAAAGGAATTAATGGTTCAGTTATCTATTAATTATCAAGAGAAAAAGCTAGGAAAAATGCCACATTATTAAGACAGTTTTCAAAGAAAAAACAAAACACTTAAAATTTGAGTGTTTGTAATAAATATTTTAAATATGAAGTCATTAAGATTATTTTTTTGCACGACTATTATTATTTCAATACTCAGTTGTTCTTCTTCAAGTGATGATGAATCTATATATTCTTGTGATCCTATTAATGCAATTCAATTGGAGAAGGATTTAAGTAATACAGGTTCATCTTTTGCGGCAAATCCATCGGTAAGTAACTGTAAAGCTTATAAAACAGCTGCAGAAAATTATATAAGAGCATATAGAAATTGCTCATCTGTACAAGATAAGATAACTGAAACAAAACACTTAATAAATCAATTATCTTGTTAATTTTTAAAAATAGAATTTAAAATAACTTTAAAAATCCTGCTTTTAGCGGGATTTTTTATTAATATATTAGACAAATAATAAAACTTGTTTTAATTTATATTTGATAATAAATTTATTAAAAAGGTGTTTAGAAACGGGTTAATATGGAAAGATTAATTGAGTACATTAATAGTTATGTAACTCTAGAGAAAAAGGAGTTAGATATTATTTTATCTTTTTTTAAAAGTAAAACGTTATTGAAAGATAAGTTTATCATGAAAAAAGAACAAGTAGTAACAGACTATTACTTTATAGCTTCTGGAGGTCTTATTATTTATGAAATTAAAGACGAAGTTCAGTATACTAGATATTTAGCCTTTGAAAATGAATTTATAGGGGATATAACTAAAATCAAAAATAGAAAACGCTCAATATCGTATATAAAAGCTATTGAAAACACAACGTTATTTAGTATATCTCATAGCGAGATGGAAATATTATATGATCGTTTTCCTTTATGGCAAAAATTTGGAAGGTTAGTATGGGAAGATGCATTTGCAAGTGTATTATATGGAATACATAACTTTCAAACTTTAACAGCAAAAGAACGGTACCTAGATTTATTAAAGCGTTCGGATTTAGTATTTAGAGTTCCTTTAAAAGATTTGTCTTTATTTTTAGGAATCACCCCACAATCACTTAGTAGAATTAGAAAAGAGATTAGTACTACAAAAAAATAGATTAAATGTAGATAAATACCTCTCGACTGAGCTCGAGGAGATATTTTAAAATTGTGTCAGTTCGAGCGCAGTCGAGAATGTATTATGGAAATGAAACTAGAAAATTAGAGTTTTTATGTCGAACTCTTATTAAATATGTTCTTAATTATCATTTGGTAATTTACTAAAAGCTATTTCGGGCAATATTTGTATTAAACTTAATTAATACAAATAAAATGATTCGTAAAAAAATAGTAATAGTAGCATTGTTTCTTATCTGTAAAATGTACGGACAGGTAACAGGTGATGTTTTTGTTTTAAATGAAGATAGAGATATGTTCTATTTACATTATACACCCGAAATACAGGATAACTCATTGTATGATTATCAAAGAATGAGTACCAAATTTGGGATAGCTCCAATAGTTTTTAATAAAATAGCCTTGTATAATACTATTGGTATGGATTATCATTCAATAGCATATAAAGGGAATAAATTACCATTTCTTAGAGATAAAGAAAAATATTACAATATAAATTATAGCCTATTAGCTCAGTATCGAATTTTAAGAAATTGGTCGGTAAATGCGTTATTTATGCCGCATGTTGTTGCAAGTTTTAATGAGAAGATGACAACGGACGATTTAAATATAAATGGAATTTTATTTGCTGAAAAAAGGTTTAGGAGAAAAGGCAGTAATAATTATTATGTATTAACTTTTGGTGTTGGTTACTTAACATTGTCTGGTAAAACAAGAGTAAACCCAGTAGTAAATTTTATGGGGAATATTAATAATAAAATAACTTTTGCTGTTGGTTTGCCAAATACTTATGTGAAATATAATTTTAATAAAAAACATGCTATTAAAATTTTAGGAGATCTGAATGATTTTACGGCAAGTATTAATAGGCCATTAGTACAAAATCAACCAAATGCTACAATTGTAGACCGTTCTATTTTTACTGCTATTTCGGCAGGAATAGAGTATAATTATTGGCTTTCTAAAAATATTGGACTCATGGTTAGGGGAACACACTCGGTTTATGAAAAATATGGTTTTGAAGATGCTAACGAAAACGAAGTTTATAAGTATAATACGAAACTGCGAGGTTATTTATCAGTCGGAATAAAAATTAAACCATTTAAATAACTAGCAAATTATGAAAAATGAACATTTAATAGAGACTAATTTTACAACCAAAAATCTTTTATTAGTTGCAATACCTGCTTATTTTTTTCCGTCAGTAATGTCTTGGTTTTCTGGATGGATTTTAGATAATACAATTTTAATGAAGGCGAGTTACACCAGCATAGCAATACCATCGTTGGTTGCAACAATAATAGTATACTTTATTTTACGACAAATGCAATTATTTAAAAAATTTCCACAAAACAAGTATGTACGAATTTTTGTAATGATGGTATTAATGATATTATTTTCTTTAATAATAATTAAGTTATTTAAACTTGAAGTTTATATGTTAGATATTATTCCTTCATCAATATTAGGTGCAATGATTACAACTTGGAAATTCCCTTTAATACAATATAAATAGTATGAATTTAAAAAGATCAACTATTGTTGTTTTCGGAGTAACGGGTACCGTAGGAGTAGAGGTTTTAAAAGAATTGAATAAACGCAATTGTTTTGTAAGAGGTGTATTAAGAAATACAAAACGAAAGATTCCAATAGAATTAAATGGGCAGAATAATAGGATTACTTATATAGCCGTAAATTTAGATTCAAAAGAAGAAATTAAAAGAGCGTGTATTAACTCTGATGCTATTTTTTTACTAACAGGAACTTCACCCAATCAAATAACTTATGAAACAAACATTATTGAGGTAGCTGAAGAATTAAAAATTGAAAGAATTGTAAAATTATCAGCACCTGTTTTACCAAACAATACGCATGTAGAGGTTGGAGATTGGCATCGACAAATAGAAAAAAAATTAGCAAAAAGTAATATTGATTATTGTCTTTTACAACCACATTCATTTATGCAAAATTGGGAACGAAATACGTTTACAATTAAATATTTTGGTAAAATATTCGGTGTTATGGAGAATGCAAAAAGGAATTATGTAGACGCTAGAGATGTAGCAGAAATAGCGGTACATTATTTACTAAAACCAGAAAATTTAAAAGGTGAGGCTATCGTTATTTCAGGACCAGAGGCAATATCTCATACAAGCATGGCAAAAAGAATATCTCATGTTACTAATAGAAATGTTGTTTATGAAAATATATCTAGAGATGAATACATGAAAAAGTTAACAAAGCAAGCTAAACTGCCAACTTGGTTGGCACGACATTTAGTAGAGATAGATGTTTTAGCAATTAAACATCCTGAGCCAATAATTGATACTGTTGAAGCTATTTTAAATAGAAAACCTAGAATAATGGATGCTTACTTACAGGAGTCACGTGATTTATTTAAAACATCCAAATGGAATTTTTTCACCTAATAAAGAAATTATAATCCTGCTTTTTGCAGGATTATTTTTTACATCTTTACAATTATGAAAAAAGCCTATTTTAACTGGAGTTCAGGAAAAGATTCTGCATTTGCATTGTATGAAATTTTACAGCAAAAGGAATATCGTATCGAAAAGTTGATAACGAATGTAAATGAAGATTATCAACGAGTTTCTATGCATGGGCTTCATGAAAACTTATTAGAAGCACAAGCTAAAAGTGTTAATATTCCTTTAGAAAAAATATATTTCCCTGCGGATGTTACGATGGATTTGTATAACCAGAAAATGAAAGATAAAACAACTGAGTTAAAATCATTAGGACTTAACCATGCTGTTTTTGGAGATATTTTTTTAGAAGATTTAAAAAAGTATAGAGATTCTAAATTAAAAGAAGTAGGTATTACTGGCGTTTATCCATTATGGAAACAAGACACGAAAACAATACTTAAAGAGTTTTTAAAATTAGGTTTTAAAACCATTACCGTTTGTGTAAATGCTAAGAAATTAGGAAAAGAGTTTGTAGGTAGAGTTATAGATGAAGATTTTATAAACGAGCTGCCAGACAGTGTTGATGTTTGTGGAGAGAATGGCGAATTTCATACTTTTTGTTTTGATGGTCCAATTTTTAAAAATCCAATTGAATTTGAAATAGGAGAGAAGGTTTTAAAATCATATACTTTAAACAAAGATGATTCTCAAAATTGTCATGAAGGTACTTCAGAAAAGGTTAAAAATTACGATACTAGTTTTTGGTATTGTGATTTAACTTTAAAAGAGGCGTAGATTATTTTAGATATGTAATTAATTTTTTGTGATAGCTGATAGTTTATAAATATGCTTAGCCCTGATTGAAGGATTTGTTTGAGCTCCTTGCAAAGAGCGAGTGCGGAAAGCGGGAATTAGCTTCAAAGAATTCTCATTATAAAAAATTGTGATTGTGTATTAAAATAGACTCGTTATTTGTTTTAAAATAGCTTCAGCGGGTGTGTTTATGTAGCATTGTTTACAGTTGTTGTACATAAATAAACAATCTATCAAATCAGTTAGCATGTGTAGTAAAAGGCCTAAACCAATAATGTTATAAGGTTTTTTAAAAAAGAGTAATAGTATATATATAGCGATTGCATAATAAGTATGTAAAAGGTGAAAACCGAAGCTACATCTATTGGCTTGAAAAATAGGGGATGAAAGAAGATGGTCTAAATCGACCAACATGGTAGTAACTAAAATTAAATACACCTTTTTATAATTCTTTCTGAAGAAGAAATAAGCAATTATAAAAGGAAAGCCAAAATGTAAAAAGTAATGAATAAAGGATTGCATAAAATAAAATTAAACAATTTCTCACTTTAGAGCTAATAATGAGTTGGTTTTGTTTCTGATAAAGAGGAGAAGTGATACTTCACATTTATAAGATTTTTTGTCATTGTAAATTTACAGAAGAATATTCATAATTAGAACTGGTATGAATAAATGATTTATGAAAAAAAGATCCCTCTACAGTTTTACCTGTAGAGGGGTTAATTTATAGCTTATATTCTATATTATGAATCTTATTTTTTAAACACTTTTTTGAAATAAACAGCATCATCAATGTAAATTTTAAACAGATATAATCCATTTTCAAATTTCGATAGATCTTGTGTAAATAAATCAATAGTCTCTATTTTTTCTTTATTATAAGATTGTGTTTTTACCAATAGCCCAGCTAGGTTATATAATTCTATTTTTATAGAAGAACTGTTTTTTGCTTTTATATCTAAATTAACAACACTTTTTGTTACCGAAGGAAATAATGACAATTGGTGAGGGTTTTTAGGAGAAACATTTGAACAAGTTCCTGCTTTAGACCATGCCATTTCCCAATATGTTCCAGTTCCTGGTGCATACGCCCATGCTCCTGGAGATGAACACCAACCCGGAACATCGCAATTAAAAAATTCGGTACCATTAACTACTTCTTGGTTTAAAGCGTAAGATGTACCTGCTACATATTGTGGTAAGTTTCCGCAATTTCCACCTACTACTTTAGAAACAGTAATACTAACAGTAGCAGACATTGTTGTTGCTCCGCTATTATCAGTAGCTATTGCTGTTAATGAATAGTCTCCTACAGTTGAATTTGAAATAGTATAACTATATGGAGTTGCAATACTTTCTCCTAATTTAGTTCCATTATTGTAAAATTCCACTTTTGTAACGCTACCGTCGCTGTCAGAAGCATTTGCGGTAATTGAAATGACATCGCCTTCATTAAAAGAGGTGTTATTACTAGGTGATGTTATTGTTACTTTTGGAGCTGCATTTACAATATCTGAAACAGCAGCTGTAATGATTGAAGATGTTGTTGTTGCTCCTTCATTATCAGTTGCTATTGCAGTTAATGAATAATTTCCAGCAGTTGAATTTGTAATCGTATAATTATATGGAGTAATAGTACTTTCGCCTAATTTGTTTCCATTATTAAAAAATTCTACTTTACTAACAGTACCATCACTATCAGATGCGTTTGCTTTTATAGCAATAGACTCTCCTGTGCTAAAAGTAGCATTATTAGATGGTGATGTTATTGATACCTTTGGAGCTTCATTAGTAATAACTCCTTTTTCTTTTACTGTAAAAACAATTGATTTTTCAGAAGTTGCGTTTTTATCATCAGTAGCAACGGCTGTAATAGTGTATTGTCCAAAAGCAGTAGGTGTAAAGCTAGCTGTGTAGCTCGATCCTGATGCTGTTGCATTAATAACAGTATTATTATGTTTAAATATAAAAGTTTGAACAGTTCCTTCCTTATCTGTAGCAGTAGCATTTAAAGTTATAGCAGCTAATTTAGTTACTTCTATTACTTGGTTATTAGCAGGTGCTTGCCATGTTATTGTTGGTGGGTTATTTACTGTATTGTTGTTTCCTGCTGCTTCATTAATAGCCTTTAATATACTAGAAGAAGAGTTGTAGTCTACATCTTGAGTTAGCTCCCATATAATAACTCCTTGATGGCCATAATTTTTTGAGTGGGTTATTTTTTTACCTGCAGCTTTAGGAGTATCAAAATATATTTTTTTACCATTTTCTCCTACAAATCCATTTAAACCACTAGTGTCTTTAGGATCGTAGCTTGTAGCAGCGTTAGGAAATTCTGCTATTACATCTTTATAAGGAACAAATTTAGATCCGTTACCACCATTTGGTTTTTTTTCAGAAAAATCATATCCATACATAGGTACTCCAAAAACTAACTTTGCTTTTGGTACATTAAATCCACCTGCATGATTCCAAGTTGAAGGTGCAATTCCCATCCAATACTCTAACGCATCTTCTGCGCTATAAATAGGATTGTCTGCAGTTTGTTTAGGGTATGTTCCAGCCGGAACTTTATAGAGTGAAGAATGAGGTCCTTCAGGAGAAGCAGCCCAAGAACCAGTAAAATCATAAGACATTAAAGCTACCCAATCCATATAATCAGCAATACCATCATCATAATTGTTACCATACCAAGATGTTCCGAATACAGCAGCAGTAATTAATTTATTTGGCATTTTAGCTCTTAATTTTTGACTTAATTTCTTCAGTCCAACTCCTGCTGGGTGTGCTCCTTTATCAGCATCTCCCCATTTACTACCACGTACACGACCTCCTTGATCTTTAGTACCTTTTATTGTTTGATCAGCCCACCAACATTCTAAATCTAAATCGATACCATCAAGGTTGTTTACGGTAACATAATTTGCGATTAGTGTTGCTATTTCGTCTAATTTTTGATCGTTATTAGAATATTTTGTCATCAACCATAAAAAAGCATAATCTGTTGCTCCACCAAGTGCTACGGATACTTTTACATTTTTGGCTTTTGCTTTTTGAAGCACTCCTAAATCGTTAAGTACAGAATCGACTTTTCTTTCTTGAAATTTATCAAAAGAAATAGAAGCAAAGTCATTACTATTGTAATCATCATTATTCTTTTTAAACATTAAAAAAGAAATGTTCAGGTTTGTTACAACTTCTGGATTAAAATTATTTTTGATATCATAATCAGCTACCCAAGTAGGTAAATAACCAATAATTCTTTGTTTACCATTATATGGAGCTCCTAAGCCACCATCGCCACAGGCACTTATTAATTCCCAAGAGGCAGATTTAGGGGTGTCGTTTGACCAATATTTACATCGATAGTTATTACCTTCATATGAGGCTTTTTGATCTTGTTTATAAGGTTTTTTAGCAGGATCCCATTCAGGTGAACATGCAGGGAAATTATATTGGGCTTGTATAAATAATGCACAAAAAAATAGTGCAAAAAATAAATGTATTTTTTTCATAATATATATAGTTAATTATATAGATAGCTTATGTTTTGTTAATTTGAAGAGTAAACTATCTAAAAAAAGGTTTTAATTATTTTTAATTATTTTTTTGAAATAGATGTTATTATCTATATGAATTTTGAAAAAGTATAAACCACGTTCAAAATTTGTTAAGTATTCAGTAAATGCTTTTATATTTTTCACTTCATTTTTAGAGAAAGATTGTGATTTAATTAATCTTCCTGAAATATTGTATAGATCAATTTTAACAGCAGAAGCATTCTTTGCTTTTATAGTAAGATCTACAATATTATTTGTTGCATTAGAAGGTATAGTATAATTGTAATTTTTTTCTAATTTATTAGAGCATACGCCAACACTTTCCCATGCCATTTCCCAATAAGTACCAGTACTAGGAGCGTAAGCCCATGCTGCGGTTGATGAACACCATCCAGGAATGTTACATTTAAATTTTTCGCCTTGATTAACAACTTCTTCATTCAGTTTATAAGATGTACCTGCTGCGTATTGTTGTGTTGTTCCGCAGCCTCCACTTACAACTTCAGATACTGTAATAGCAATAGGAGAAGATGTTGTTTTTGCTCCTTCATTATCGGTTGCTATTGCAGTTAATGTATGATTACCTACAGTTGAATTTGTAATTACATAATTATATGGTGTAGTGGTACTTTCACCTATTTTAGCTCCATTATTAAAAAATGCTACACTAGCAATTGTTCCATCACTATCAGAAGCATTTGCTGTAATAGCAATAGTTTCTCCTACATTAAAAGAAGTATTGTTGCCTGGAGATATAATATTTACTGACGGTGCTTTATTGTCAACTACACCTACTTTTTTTACAGTAAAAGTAATTTCTTTTTCTGTAGTGTTATTGTCATTATCAGTAGCTGATGCTATAATTGTTACTTTCCCGTATGCTGTAGGTGTATAATTTGCCTCATAACTATTTCCAGATAGAGTAGCAGAAATAGTAGTAGTACCTTGTTTAAAATTAAATGATTTAATAGTACCGTCAGCATCTGTAGCTTTAGCTTCTAAGGTTATTGATGAAAGTACATCTTGTTCAATAATTTGTCCATTAGCAGGAGATTCCCATGTTATAACTGGAGCGGAAACATCAATAATATCACATTCTTTAATAAATTCCCATACAGAATCTATGCCAGGGGTACTACCGCTACCTGCATACCATTTGTTTCTATAAATGATATTATTATATTTAACATAATTATCTTTTTTGCTATAGATTTTGGTAGAACTCCATTCTGTAATTTCTTGACAATCTATATTCACTCCATCCCAAACAATAACTTTAATTGAAGATGTTGCGCTAGTTCCGTTTACAAAAACAGCATTTGATGTTATTGTATGCGCTTTATAGCTAGACGGTGTCCAGTTAAATGTTACACCATTAAAGGTTTGATTTCCTATTGATGTAGTAACGCTTTTTAATTGCGTATTTTTTTCATCTATTACTAAAGTAACAGGAATCGCTGTAAATGTAGTTTGCTTGAATATTTGGTCATTTACAGGGCTAGAAAATGTAATTTGAGGTTTTTGTGCACATGGTTCAGCTGTTAAATCAGCAGAATCACCACCGTACTTACTCATGTCTTTACATCCACAATCAGAAAGGTCATTAACACCATCCATATCAGTTCCGACTTCATAAATAGTTGTAAATCTTTTATAATATCCAATTCGATCTAATACTTGAGGCTTTTCTGTTCCTTGTCCACATTCTACACCTCCATTAATAATATTTACTGTCATTCCTAATCCAGGTACCCTATTTTTAGAAATATCTAATTCATTAGGAATCCATTCATTTACCATTACATTGTGTGCAGAAGGTTTAGGGTATTGTGGAGTCATCCAAAACCAAATGGCTGTTTGAAAAGCTAATGCAGCATCTTCTATTATTTTTTCAGGATTATCTAGCAAAACTTGTTTATCTCCAAATATAAACTCACTAGCAGGACCATAATTATAATTGTATGACAATTGAATTGGACCTCTACCTTTATAAGATTTACCAGGCGTTGGTGGATAATTAACATCTGGATATGCATATGAAGCTTGCGTTGGTTCTTCTCTAAAGTGAAGACCCCATGAAAATTGCCCTCCTGGAGCCGTTGGCCAGCCACCTGTTGTTTCATGTGATATGTTTGCAAAAAAAGCAGTTATTTCTCTCTTTCTAGTTTCAAGATTACCTTCTTTTAAAAATAATCCGTAATCAACTTCTTCTATAAGAATTTCTTTTTCACTGTTTCTAGGAGCATCAAAATCAACATCTGATCGAATTAGTTTAGAAACATTAGTTATTTTATCTACGCGAGTAACCTTGTATGCATTTGTACCACACCTGCGTTCAAAAATTACTTTAATTTTACTCATTCGATTAATAGCATCAATAAAAGATTCGTATGTGTAAAAATCATCAGCAGGGTCTAATACCCAACCATCGCTTCCTGTATTTTTAGCTCCGAATCTATATGGAAATAAAGTATTCCATAGTTCTTTATTTATTAACTCATTAATTTGAGTTGATGTGTTAGGGATTTCTGTTTTGGAGGAGTATTTTGAAGTTAATGTTTCAGAATAGACCTCTTTTTCACTAGAAAAAGTTTGATTGATAATTGAGAAAAAGAAAACGAGAATAAGCATCCGAATTTTCTTATTCATTAACCAATAAATTTGTGAGGGGACTAGATTTTTTTTCATTGTTTGTGTTTTAAATTACTTATTAATAAGTGGTTAAATCTCTATTTTTAAAGCCCCTTTAAAAAATAAAATATGCAAACAACTTATTTTAACCTATAAATAACTTTAAGGTACTTACAAATGACAATGATTATTAGCCTTATTTTGCTAGTTTGTTAATACATGAAAAAACGATTTAGTATAATTTTCTTTCATAATTTAAATAGTTTTTATGTTTTTTTGTTGTTGTTATTGTTTGAAAATGAATTGGTTAAGTGTTTGTTTTTTTCTTGTTTATTAACTGTGAAAATGATTGGGATTATATGGTTTAATGGGGAGATATTGATGAGGTAAAAAAATATAATTGCTGTTTGTAGTTCAGATTAGGTAAAACCTTATGTGATTTGGTACTAGACTTGTAAAAGGAAGGTGTTCTTTTTTTATGTATTTATAGCATACGTAAATAAAAGTAAAATTAATTTCGGTAGAAAAATACGAATGTACTAAGAGGTTACTAAACATAGAATATAGGTACTAGTATAGTAAGGAGAGATAGTTTGTATTTATAGAGATGAATATTTTAATAGATGTTTAAAATTTTTCAAAAACACCCAAACCAAATAAAGCAAAATCATATTTTACAGGATCACCTTCATCAAAACTTCGTAAAGTGATATCTAATTCAGTTAAAGCTTTCCAGTCGTTTTGTTTTCTAGTTAAAATTCCTAATTTACGAGCTACGTTTCCTGAATGTACATCTAACGGACAATGTAAATGAGATGGTGAATGTGTTTTCCAAACGCCTAAATCTACTCCGGTTTTATCATTACGAACCATCCAACGGAGAAACATGTTTATTCTTTTAGATGCTGAGCCTTTTAAAGGGTCAGAAACATGCTTTAAGGTTCTTTGTTGATGGTGTACTTCAAAGAAAATTTGTTTAAAGTGATGTATTGCTAATTGATAGTTATTGGTATTTTTAGTAGCTAAAACAGCTTCTAATCCGTTATGGTTTGTATAGATGTTTTTGAGTGATTTTATAAAGAATTTAAAATCGTCAGCATTAAAAGTACGGTGCACAAAGCCATCAAAATTAGCTAGATCATCTTCAGTATGATTCATAACAAAGTCATATGGAGAGTTTCCTAGTAACTCAACCATTTTTAATGCATTACGAATAATCATTTTTCTATTTCCCCAAGCAATAGTTGCTGCTAAAAAACCAGCTATTTCAATATCTTCTTTTAAAGAAAACTGATGTGGAATTTGAATAGGGTCACTTTCTATAAAATCAGGGTTATTGTATTTTATTACTTTTTCGTCAAGAAATTCTTTAAGTTCTGTTTTGTTCATATTATATTAAATCTACTGCAAAACTAATTAAAACAAAAAAAGCATTATAGCTAGCGTGTAAAAGAATACTCCAAATTAAACCGAAGCGTACTCTAATAAAGCCTAAATAGCCACCTAAAATTATTTGTGGAGCTACTAAAATAGGAGCTAATATAAGCACATTAGTGGTTATATGAAAATTAGATAAATGGATAAATCCAAAAACAATAGCAAAAACGTAAAAAACTATTTTGAAATATTTCTTATTATGAAATAATGTTACAGGTGCTCTAAAAAATAACTCTTCAAATAAGGGAGCGGCTAAGACTGCAAATAGAAAAACTTTTGTTTTAGACATGTTTTTCATTAACTCTTCCATAGCATGTGTATTCATATCTATCCAACCTAAATGCTCTATTAGAGCAAATAAAGGAGATAATAAAGCTGCTGTAAGTATACTTATAATAAGTAAATGGAAGAATTTTTTGAATCGGTAAAAATTATCTCGATTGTTATCTTCTTCTAAAACAGGTGCTTTTAAATATTTAATTAATTCACTGAATGTCTCTTTCATTATAAATCTATTTGCTAATAAGTAGTTAAAAAGAGATGTTTGTTACAAAAGGATTTATTGTAATATTATTTTTTAGTAAAAAAAATGTTTTTTGCCCCAAAAATAAAACCGTATAGTCCCACTAAAGTTAAAGGAATTCCTGTAATTAAACTCCAATTTGTTCCAAAAAATATACCAATAGAACCTGCTGTTAAAGCACCGATACCTCCTAAAAATAATTTTCGGGCTTTATATTTATTATTAGTTGATGTTAAATTATTAGTTGAAGTAAATTCAGTACTAACATTGTTAAGATTTATATTTTCAGGATTTGTTATAATTCCGTCTTTCATAGTTAGAGTGCGGTCTGCCATTTCAGCTAATTCTTTGTTGTGGGTTACTAAAACAAAGGTTTGTCCGAATTTATCTCGTAATTCAAAAAATAATTTATGTAAATTTTCAGCAGAAGTAGAATCTAAATTACCAGAAGGTTCATCAGCAAAAATAACTGAGGGTTCGTTAATTAAAGCTCTGGCAACAGCTACACGTTGTTGTTCTCCGCCAGAAAGTTCATTTGGTTTATGACTTTCTCTATGCGATAATCCTAAAAAATTAAGTAATTCTTTTGCTCTTTTTTCAGTTTGTAATTTGGGTTTTCCACCAATGAAAGCAGGTATACAAACATTTTCTAAAGCTGTAAATTCAGGTAATAATTGATGGAACTGAAATATGAAGCCAATATGTTTGTTTCTAAAGGAAGAAATTTCCTTGTCACTAAAATTTTTTATAGAAACTTCGTTAAGAAACAACTCGTAATTTTCTGTTGTTTGTGGTCTATCTAAGGTTCCTAAAATTTGAAGTAAAGTTGTCTTTCCTGCTCCGGAAGGACCAACAATAGCAACAATTTCTCCTTTTTTAATATGAAGGTTAACACCTTTAAGTATTTCAACATCACCATAGCTTTTATGGATATTTTTAGCAACAATCATAGTTTTATATTCAATATAACGAATGTATAAAAAAGAAATCAGATAAACTTTAAAGGTTATCTGATTTCAAATTATAAATATTTTTTTACGTTATTGTAATCAATAAAATAAACAAGTCTAACAGAAAAAGTATGTCGATTAGATTCTGCTAAAAGATTTTCTATGTTTTCAGAAAATTTTTGATTAGCATCTTCATTATTATTAGATATAGAATTTCTGTAAAAAGCAATTAATTGACTACCAGGAGCGAATTGCCACAAATAGTTTACATCTAAATTCCAACTGTTAAAATTTTTATCATGAATATCATTATAATTAGTTTCAGTTAACGCTCCATCCGTTTTGTTTAATGTGTAAAATTGATTTTCATAAGGAACTTTACTCCAATTATGTCTAAAAGATAATGAAAGGGATGATTTTGTACTAAAACTATATTTACCTGTTAAAGAATTATTGTAGGTTGTCCAATTTCTTTGGCCGAAAATAATTTCATCTAAAAAAGGAGCATGAGTAGGGTTTTCATCTATATCATCTTGATCAATTTTATTAGCAAAACCTTGATCGTTATTTGTATGCCCATATCTAAAGCCATAAATTAAAGAAAACTGGTTGTTAAAACGATACCTAGGAGATATTCTAAAACCGTAACTTTCTTTTGGATTGTTTTTAAAGAAAGTATAATACCAGTTATAATCAATAGCAAATTTCTTTCTGTAGTCGGTAGACCCCCAATGATTTATGTTTAGTCTTTCAGGTCTTTTAAAATAAATACCACTAGTATTACCTTCTCTTGATTCATTAAAATCTTTTCTTTCAGTGCTATAGTTAAGGTTTGCTCCGAAACCAAAACGTTTTTTAGTTTGCGCTCTAAAAGATAAATGTAAGTTAGTACCTGTATATGTATCAGGTTTATGTAAGAAATTAACATTGTAACGCATGTTAATTCTATAATCATTAAAAATACCTTTTGGTTTTAATAATAAATACGAAGCGAAACCATAGATAGTTTGTTCGTTATTACTAAATAAAATACCTAAATCGTTTGGATTGAAGTTTTTATCTTCTAAATTATAACCAACTTCACCTCTCCAATTACCAGATTGTTTACCAATACTAGTATCAAAGGTGTAACCTGTATTAGGATTGTCTTCATCATCATAAATATTACTCATTTTAAATGAGCCATCTATATTGTATCTGCTTTTTTTATCCTCAACATGCCAAAGTAAACCAGTAACATTTGCATCTCTAAAACTACCATCTCTAGTAACATTTGTATTTATTAATGTTACTGCTGAATTTTGATTAAATTGTTGATCTAAAACTAAGATATTGTAATTAGAAAGAGGATTAATAACTTCTTTTCGAACCTCTTTTGTTGTGTTGTTTTGAATGGTAGCTTCAGTTTTACCCGTAATGGCATTAAAAAAACCAATACCTAAACCGTTTTTTGTTCTTCCTGAAATTTTTATAGCATTAAGCATTTGTACTTTTTCAGGTGAATCAATTAGTGTTTCTATATCTTCATCTACTGATGCTGAGTTTATAGGGGAACCCCCAACTCTACGAGAATAAAACAAACGTCCTTTTGTAAATAATTCAGTTCCTTCTGTAAAAAATTGTCTTTGTTCAGAAAATTGTTGTTCAAAAGGGCCTAAGTTTAAAGTTACATTATCAAAAGCAGTTTGACCAAAATCTGGGATTAAAGTAGCGTCTAATGTAAAATTTTCTGTAAGTCCGTATTTTAAATCCATACCAACACTCCAATCAAAATCTGTTTTTCCTTCGAAAGTACTTGTTGTTGCAGAAGCATATGGGTAAAAGTTTAAACGAGTAGGTGGAGTAATGTTTTTAAAGTTTTCAACTAAACCATCATATTGTGTCCAGCTTCCTTTAGTATTATCAATATGACTCCAAGTAAAACGAGCATTTATGTTTTTTACTTCTCTGTGAAAATTAAAGCCCCATGATTGTATAGGTCTGTTCGCAAAACGTAATGCTCTATAGGGTATTTTCATTTCTACAGACCAATTATTATCGTTTATTTTAATAGCGCTTTCCCATACGGCGTTCCAATTAAAATCTTCTCTACCTGTAGAAACTTTTGAGTCTGCTTGAACTCCAGCCGCTGTTACAATAAATGATGTTGGATTTTGCCCATCATCATTTGGGTTAATCATTAACATAAAAAAATCAGAATTACCTATACGATCTCTATTGTTAAATTCAGCAGGTATTTTAGAAGGATCAGGAGAGTACATTAAAGCACTTACGTATATTGCTTCATCATCATAGACTAATTTAACTTCAGTCTTATGTGTATTAGGCTCTTTTTCGCCATTAGTAGGTCGCATCATTACAAAATCTTTTGCGACAGGTATGTTATTCCATACAGATTCTTCTAATATACCATCTATTTTTGGCGGAGAACCCACACGAGTAGCATTTAATTTCTTTCTGCGTTTATTACTTTCTTGCGCTGTTATTCCTAAAGAAATAAATAAGAAAGGAACTAATAATGTGATGCTTCTGTACATAATTGATCGATGGCTATAAATAGTTACAAAAATATTTAGGATTTATGTTTTTAAATCACAAATTCATGTTAATTACCTTAAGGACACGTTAAAAAAGTATTAGTTACAGTTATAATGTTAAAAAAATGCAAAAAAATGTTGCAATAAAAAAAGTAATAATTATAATAAATAGTAATGTATTATAATTTGAATTTGTATTTTTGTTCGACTTTAAAAATTCATATCTAATGAACTTACACGAATATCAAGGTAAAGAAATATTAAACAGTTTTGGGGTTCGTATTCAACGCGGAGTTGTTGCAAATACACCAGAAGAAGCTGTTGAAGCAGCAAAGAAATTAACTGAAGAAACAGGTACAGGTTGGCACGTAATAAAAGCACAAGTACACGCAGGTGGTCGTGGAAAAGGAGGTGGAGTTAAGTTAGCTAAAAACTTAGACGAGGTAAAAAGTATTTCTAATGATATTTTAGGAATGATGTTAATTACTCCTCAAACGTCAGCTGAAGGTAAATTAGTAAATCAGGTTTTAATCTGTGAGGATGTGTATTATCCTGGAGCTAGTGAACCAGATGAATATTATATGTCGGTTTTATTAAATCGTGCAACTGGTAGAAACATGGTTATGTATTCTACTGAAGGTGGTATGGATATTGAAACAGTAGCAGAAGAAACGCCACATTTAATTTTTACAGAAGAAATTGATCCTTCTTTAGGATTAATGCCTTTTCAAGCTCGTAAAATTGCTTTTAACTTAGGTTTAAGCGGAGCTGCATTAAAAGAAATGACAAAGTTTGTTACTGCTTTATATACTGCGTATGTAAAATCAGATTCAGCAATGTTTGAAATTAACCCTGTGTTAAAAACATCTGATGATAAAATTATGGCTGTTGATGCTAAAGTTACTTTAGATGAAAACGCTTTATATCGTCATAAAGATTATGCAGCAATGCGTGATTTACGTGAAGAAAACCCTATTGAAGTAGAAGCTAAAGCTGCAGGTTTAAATTATGTAGATTTAGATGGAAATGTTGGATGTATGGTTAACGGAGCTGGTTTAGCAATGGGAACTATGGATTTAATTAAACAAGCAGGTGGTGAGCCAGCTAACTTTTTAGATGTTGGTGGTACTGCAGATGCTGAGCGTGTTGAAAAAGCTTTTGGAATTATTTTAAAAGATACAAACGTAAAAGCAATTTTAGTAAACATTTTTGGAGGAATCGTTCGTTGTGATCGTGTTGCTCAAGGTGTTGTAGATGCATACAAAAGTATGGGAGACAAAATTAATGTGCCTATTATTTGTCGTTTACAAGGAACAAATGCAAAAGAAGCAAAAGAATTAATTGACAATAGCGGAATGGAAATTATTTCTGCTACTGAGTTTCAAGAAGCTGCAGATAAAGTTGCAGAAGTTTTAGGAGCTTAAAAATATATTTAATTCTTAGTTAGATTTAGATACTTAAAACGCCTCACAATTTGTGAGGCGTTTTTGTTTTTTTAAATTATCTTGTTAAACTCTAAATAATATATAATTTACAAATAATGAAAAAAATATTATTACTAATTTTATTTCCTCTACAGTTAATCGCACAAGAAAAATCGAATTCTGAATTATTTTGGAATAAACTAGAAGCTCATTGTGGAAAGGCTTTTGAAGGAGAAATAATAGCAGGAGGAAAAGAAGGAGATGGTTTTACTGGAGAAAAATTAGTAATGCATATTCGTTCTTGTAAAGAGAACACGATTAGAATTCCATTTTTTGTTGGTGATAATAAATCTCGTACTTGGGTTTTTACAATGAGCACAGATAAATTAATTAAATTAAAACACGATCATCGACATAAAAATGGATTAGAAGATAAAATAACTCAATATGGTGGCTCTAATCCAAATATGGGATTAGAAAATATTCAATTCTTCCCAGCAGATAAACACACCGCGAGTTTAATTCCGTATGCTTCTAATAATGTTTGGTGGGTAACTATTGATAAAACAAGTTTTACCTATAATTTACGTAGAATAGGAACCGATAGGTTCTTCTCTGTAAAGTTTGATTTAACAAAAGAAGTTGAAACTCCAAGTGCTCCATGGGGAAGTGAGAATTAAAGGTTTTTCCTCAAAATAACAATTATGAGGTCTAAATATTTCAAGGGAGATATTATTCGAATCATGTTGCTCAAGGTGTTGTAGCTGCTTACAAAAGCATGGGCGACAAAATTAATGTGCCTATTATTTGCCATTTACAAGGAACAAATGCAAAGGAAGCAAAAGATTTAATTGACAATAGTGGAATGGAAATTATTTATACTGCTGATTTTTAAGAATCTGTAGATAAAGTTACAGAAGTTTTAGGAGCTTAATAATTAGTTTTTAGTTAAATATAAAAAAATCCTCACTTTGTAAAAAGTGAGGATTTTTTATTCTAAAACCTTGTTATCGATATTGATTTTTTTTGAGTTTTACTTTTATTCATTTTTGCTTCATTTTTTTTACTTCTTGTTCAAAAAAATCTTCAAGATGGTGAGTTCCGTATTCATTAGCAATGTGGTCAAAAGCCATAGATGTTAAAAAGAATTCATAAGGGCCGTAGGTTTTTGAAGATGTAAATGTTCTTAGAAACCAAATAATAAATCTTCTACTCCAATCTGGTAAATAACTAATTTTAATAGGTTTTTTCCAAGCTTCTAATGCTAGTTTGGCTAAATCGTTCTGACTTAAAATATCTACTCCTCCAGCAGTCTCTTCTTTAATTCCTTTACTCAAATTATCTACACAAACTTTTGCTAAATCGGCTCCGTGTATTGGGTTTAATTTACATTTACCATCTCCAAATAAATATACCTTACCGTTTTTTGCCATATTTAAGAAATCTTTCATATCAGAGAAGAATCCATTTGGGCGTAAAATAGAATGGTTTATTTTTGAGTTTTTAAGTTCGTCAACAAACTTTTCTTTAGCTTCAAATATTTTTAAGTTTTTTAGTTTGTCTCCGTTAATAGCTGATATATATTGAAAAGCTTCAACTTTGTCTTTTAATGCTTCTTGTAAAAGATTTGAGTTGCCTTGATAGTCAACATCCATATATGTCATTCCATCTTTTTGCTTAGTAATACCAATTGAAGAAAAAACCCAATCAATATTATTCGTTACCCCTTTTATGCTGTCTGAATCTGTAATATGTCCAATGAAAAAATCATCAACATCTTGAAATTTATTTTTTTGAGTTTCTTTTCTAATTAATACTCTTACCCAAAAACCTCTATTTTTAAGTTCTTTTACCACATATTGCCCTAAATATCCCGTGGCTCCTGCTACTAGTACTTTCTTCATTTTGTTTTATTTAACAACAAAATTAATTATTGCAGGTATTATTTTTCTTGACGAACGTCAAGAACGTTCTTTATTATATACTCGTTTTTTTATTCTACTTAAAGTTTCAGGAGATATTCCTAAAAAAGAAGCTATATATTGTTGAGGTGCGCGTTGAAATAATTCTTTTTTAGTTTTAAGCAACTCGAGGTATCTTTCTTCGGGTGATTTTGTTACGAATGAAGCAATTACTTTTTGACTTGTTATAAGTTCGTTTTCTACAGCTACACGTGCAATTATTTCCATTTTAGGTAGCTGTTTCGTAAGAATTTCAATATCAGATTTTGTGAAAATTATTAATTCTGTATGGTCAATTGCTTGATAGTTTTCTATGGCAGGGATATTAAAGGTAAAGCTTTCACCTGCACAAATAAATTGACCTTCGGTATAAAAAAAAGCTGTTTTGTCCGTTCCGTCAACATTATAGAACAGTCTAACACAACCTTTAGATACAAAGTATATTTCATTAGATATTTTTCCTTCTTCAAAAATTATTTCCTTTTTATGGTAAGTTTTTTTTGTGGTTTTTTTTTCAAGGAGTGACAGTTCTTCTTTATTTAAAGTGATATAGGTTTTAATATTTTCTAGTAATACATCCATTTTTTCAATTTAAATAATTCTTTTTAGATTATTTACAAGGGTAAGTTGTCTGTTATTTTTATGATTTTCATGGTTTGATAATTATTAAGTTATAACTACCCCAAATTTTTCCTTAAAACAGCAATTTCATCACGCAATTGAGCGGCTACCATAAAATCTAAAGATTTTGCAGCTTCTTCCATTTGTTTACGTTTTGCACGAATACGTTTTTCTATTTCTTCTTTAGGTAAATATTCTAAATCTTGTTCTGCTGCTTTTTGGATTGCGTTATCGTATTGATAGGTAGCAGTTGTTTCTTTTGAAAGTGTGTTATCTAATTTCTTGTTAATTTGGGTTGGTGTAATTCCGTTTTTAGTGTTGTAGTTTATTTGCTTTTCTCGGCGACGATCTGTTTCATCCATGGTACGTTGCATACTATTGGTAACTTTATCAGCATATAAAATTGCACGACCGTTAACATTTCTTGCTGCTCTACCAACAGTTTGCGTTATAGATCGGTGGCTACGTAAGAAACCTTCTTTATCGGCATCTAAAATAGCAACTAAAGACACTTCGGGTAAGTCCAATCCTTCACGAAGTAAGTTTACACCAATTAAAACATCAAATATTCCTTTTCGTAAATCTTGCATTATTTGTACACGCTCTAAAGTATCTACATCAGAATGAATGTAACGACAACGAATTTGAATTCGGGTTAAGTATTTTGCTAATTCCTCTGCCATACGTTTTGTTAAGGTAGTAACTAAAGTACGTTCATCTTTTTCTACTCTTATTTGAATTTCTTCAATTAAATCATCAATCTGATTCAAGCTAGGGCGTACTTCTATTATAGGGTCTAATAATCCTGTTGGTCGAATTACTTGCTCAACAAATACACCTTCAGTTTTTTGTAACTCATAATCAGCAGGAGTTGCAGAAACATAAATTACTTGGTTTTGTAATAGTTCAAATTCATCAAACTTTAAAGGACGATTGTCCATCGCAGCAGGTAAACGAAATCCGTATTCTACTAAGTTTTCTTTTCTGCTTCTATCGCCACCATACATTGCGTGTGTTTGCGGAATGGTAACATGACTTTCATCAATTACCATTAAATAGTCTTCTGGGAAATAATCTAATAAACAGAATGGTCGAGTTCCTGGTTCTCTTCCGTCTAAATATCTAGAATAGTTTTCGATACCAGAGCAATACCCTAATTCACGCATCATTTCTAAATCGAACTCAGTACGTTCTAATAAACGTTTTGCTTCTAAGTGTTTCCCAATTTCTTTAAGATAAGCTACGTGATTTACCATATCATCTTGTATTTTATGAATGGCATTTTGTAATACATCTGGTGAGGTAACAAATAGGTTTGCAGGGTAAATTGTTAATTCACTTAATTTTTCAATTACTTGATTGTCTTCAATATTAAAAGTTTCAATTTCTTCAATTTCATCTCCAAAAAAGTGAATACGATACCCACTATCTCCATAAGATGGGTAAATAGTAACAACATCACCTTTTACTTTAAATGTTCCACTTTTTATTTCTACTTCTGTTCTTGAATATAAACTAGTAACTAATTGATGTAAGAATTTTGTACGTGGTACTTGTTGATCTACCTTTATTGGAATTACATTTTTTTTAAATTCATTAGGGTTACCAATACCATATAAACACGAAACAGATGCAATAACTATAATATCTCTACGGCCAGAGAGAAGGGAAGAGGAGGTGCTAATTCGTAAGCGTTCTATTTCATCATTAATAGATAAGTCTTTTTCTATAAAAGTACCGGTAACAGGTATGTATGCTTCTGGTTGATAGTAATCATAATATGAAACAAAATACTCAACAGCATTGTTAGGGAAGAATTGCTTAAATTCTGAATATAATTGTGCAGCCAAAGTTTTGTTGTGAGCTAAGACTAAAGTAGGACGGTTGACTTCTGCAACAACATTGGCTACTGTAAAAGTTTTTCCAGAACCTGTAACTCCTAAAAGAGTTTGGTGTTTTTCTTCTGATATTAGTCCGTTAACTAATTGTTTTATTGCTGTTGGCTGATCGCCAGTAGGTTTAAAATCTGAGTGTAATTCAAAGTCCATGCAACAAAAATACGGATAGTTTAGGTGAAAAACTATCCGTATTTATTTGTTGTAAAAAGTTATTATTACCTTCTAAGTAAAGAGAAGTGCCCTTGATGTTGATGTATTTTTCCTTTTCTATCAACAAGTTGAATTTTAAACCAGTAATCGCTAGAAGGAAGTATTTTTCCTTTGTAGGTTCCGTTCCATCCTAGATTATCTATAGGCACGATGGCTACAATTTTTCCATATCTGTTAAAAATTGTAATGTTACTTGACGGATAAAAACTAGAATTGGCTCCTTTAATTCTCCAGGTGTCATTATTTCCATCTCCATTAGGGGTAAAGAATTTAGGGTATTGAATTACCGAGATTTCTAGCATAGCATCCGGTAAGCATCCATTTTTGTCATTAACTATAACTTTATAAAGTCCACCTGTAATATTTTCGAATAAAGGTTCGTCTTGAAAACTAGTTTGAAGGTTATCTTCATCTATAATAGCGAATTGATAGTCACCAATACCTAAATTTTTATTTTCAGTAATTATTTTTATAGAATAGTTGTCAAGTCCATTGTTATTAGTATCATCAACAATAACAATATCATCATCATTTAAAGTTGGATTTATAGATTCATTTACTACTATTTCTCTACTTCTTTTGCAAGAAGTACCGTCTAACATTGTTGCTGTAAGAATATAGGTTCCGCCTACGCTAACATCATAAAAAGTATCAGTACTAAGAATTTTAGCATCACCTTTTAATGTCCAGTTATAACTATAAGTTGCATTAGGATTGATTGGCTCTAATCTCGTTTGTGGATTATTTAAGCAAACAATTATAGGACTATCTACAGTAAAACTAGGTAAAGGGTTAATAATAATATTAAAAATTAGGTTTGTATTTACACAAGAAGTTTTATTATTAACTACTCTAACGTAAATTATTTGATTGTTAGCTGTGTTTTCATATTTGTTTTCATCAAGAGGTGAATTTCCTGATTGAGCATCAACTAAGTTTTGATGAAATGTAATATTGAAATTACTGTGTTCATTTATAGGGTAGTTTGTTAATATTTCTGGTATTTTATTTTTAAGTGTTATATCGCCATTAATTCCGTTAGCATCATCAGTATTAACATCTGTTTGATTATCACAATCTGTGTAATCTATGATGTTTAAAGGGATTTTTGGTTCTGGATGTATTATTAGTTGTAAGGTTGCAATGCCATACCTACAACCAGTTGTTTTATTTTGTATGCTAATATGAATAATTTCAGAAGCAGGATCATCTCCTAATAAATTTGCAGGGAAATTTGTCGTTGCAGGATCATTAGAATAGTTTGTTTTATTAAGAGGAAGTAGACCGTCAATAGCATTTTGAAGAGTTCTATGATAAGAAATTTCAAATAAGTTTGGGTCTCTACCATTAAGAACGTCTATATCTCTTTCAGATAAATTAATATTTTGGGAAAGCCTATTTCTAGAGTCACCATCACTAGAGGTTGCTATATCACAGATTTCTAAATTAGGAATTGCATTTATAATTGTAGGTAGTGGGTTTACAATGATATCAAATGTTACGTGATCATTAAAACAGCCAGTATTATTATTTACAACGCGTACATATATGGTTTGTTTGTCTCTAGTTTGATTGGTGTAATTAGTGTCATTTGGTATAGGTGAGTTTCCTGAGTTAGCATTACTAGCACTTGTGTGAAAAGTAACTGTATAGTTGGTTGTTGCTTGCGTTGCTCCTAAAATATCACTAACTTTATTTCTTAGGTTTATATTAGTATTTAAGCCATCATCAAAAGCTCCGCTATTAAAATCATCACAAAGCTCAAAATTAACTACATTATTAGCTATAGGTGGTTGTTGAGCCCAAATAGTAAAGCGACCAAGACCAGTACAATCATTATTTATAGTATTAATTATTTTAATATAAAGAGGTTGTGGTGTTATTGCTGGTACGTTTTTATTTCGATAATTAGAAAGATTGGTAATTTGGTTTTTAACAGCATCTCTATCAGCAATCGTTTCAAAGATTAAAACACCTAAATTAGGTCTGTTTGCTATTGGGAATAGAGCTTTTACATTATCTGTAACAGTATTTAAGTTAAAAAAAGTAATACCGTCAGTATCGTTGTTATTAAGATTGTTATTGCCGTCAATATCTAAAAAATCATCACAAGATCTAAATTCATTATTGTATGCTATATCAGTAGAGTAGCCAACAATAATATTAATTTTAGAAATACGATAACAGTTTTTATTAGAAAAAGTTCTTGCCCAAACAGAAACACCATTGGTTACCGGATGTGCAGTTTGATTTGTAATTTCAGCGGTGTCATTTATAGCATCACTTTCGGTAGGGTAGTATTTAAAAGTTTCGTTTATATGATTTGTTGAAATACTTTTTTGAGCAAGGGTTAAGTTAATAGTAGTGCTTAAATCAGGATCTGTATCACACTGTTTTAATGTTACAATATTATTTGTAATTACGGGTAATGGATTTACCTCTAAGTTAAAAGCTTTAGAAGTGTCATTACAAGCAATATTATTCTTGTTTTCTACTCTTACATAGATAGTTTGAGAGTTTATTGTTGTATTTCTATATAGAGTGTTTTTAGTAATTATATCTGTATTATTATCTGTTTGCGCACCAGATAAAGTTGTATGATATGATACATTGTAAATAGCAGGATCTAAGGTTCCTAAAATCTCATTATCTTTTGTATTTAATAGAAAATTATTGAAAAAACCATCAGTATCTCCTCCATTAATAATATCATCACAGTTTTGATAATTAATAGGGGTTTGAGGTATTGGTTTAGATGTAATAATCGATTTAAAAGAGGTGTCTACAAAACAATTTGTTGCACTTCTATTCCTTATTCTAATGTAAATAGTATCATTAGTAGTTAGGTTCGTATAGTTACTAGGTGTTGCTATTTCTGTAGTATACGCTATGTCAGAAAAAAATAATACTTCAAATACAGCATTGCTTTGACCATTTAAAATTTCATTTTCTTTGGATGATAAATCTATATTAACGTTTAAATTGTTATTACAAGTAAAAAGGGAATTTATTGCTGTATTATTTTTTGGGGCTGAAGAAAATTCTAAGACTATATCATCTTCATCTTTACATGTGCCATTGATAATTTTACAAGTGTATTTCCCATTACCTAAATTAGCTAAATAATCTTTTTGGGTTGCTAAAGGTATAATAACATCATCTTTATACCATTGGTAACTATCCGCAGTAATGTTTGAGGTTAACGTCTTTTCAGTTCCACAAACTGAGTTTCCGTTAGAAGATAAGAAATCAGTACCTAAGCTCAACCCTAAATTAAAACTACCTTTTTCTAAAAAAACAGCAGAATCAAGTCGACTATCTTTATTGTCAGCAATAACTAACTTTATATGATAAGTTACATTAGGGGTTACTGTAGCTTTTGCAATAAATACTTTTGTTCGTCCGTTAAAATTAGTATCACCAAGATTGTTACCTGCAAAATATGCTTCGTTTTTTGCAGGACATCCAGAAGCAATAGTGCCATGAACATTGACGACACTTACTGGTATAGTGGTACTAGGTATAACAGCTAAGTTTGTATAATTTGTTGTTCCAGATTTTCTTAATAAGAAGGCGAATCCATCTGCGAAACTACAGGGGTAATTACTTTGATACTCTTCTGAGGCCATTAAATATCGAAAACTAATATGATCAGACTTTGGAACAAAATCAAATTCTATGACGCTTGCATCTCTTAATTCTGGTTCGTTTAATGAATTACTTAGATCAGCATCGGTGTTCCCTGTTGTAGGGGAATCTAGATCACCAAAAATAGCTTCTCCTATCGGAAAAGCTTTTCCTGTAGAAATAACGATACCTTCTTTAAAAGGAAAATTACTTCCAGTTTTACTTTTAAAATACCCATAATTTTTGGTTTCAGTGTCTGAAGGATTTCCAAAAACAGATGAAGTTATATTTGTTACTTCGGTACAACTATTATCTATAAGAATTTTTTCGATAAGTTCTTTAGGAGAATATTTCGCTTCTATATGACTGCTCTGATTTACTTGTACAGTTGTTTGTGCTTTTAAGTGAGGTAACACAAAAAAGAATGCTATAATATTTATGTATAATTTTAATTTCATATTAAAGTTAAAACAGTTTTAAAATGATTTCCCCTACTTCTATTAGTAGTTGTATTATTAATGATTATCTTCTAAGAAGAGAAAAATGCCCATTATGTTGATGAATTTTTCCTTTTCTATCAACAAGTTCAGTTTTAAACCAGTAGTCGTTTGAAGGAAGTATTTTTCCTTTATAGGTTCCGTCCCATCCTAGATTGTTTATAGGCACGATGGCTACAATTTTTCCATATCTGTTAACAATCGTAATGTTACTTGACGGATAAAAACTAGAATTGGCTCCTCTAATTCTCCAGGTATCATTATTCCCATCCCCATTAGGTGTAAAGAATTTAGGGTATTGAATTACTGAAACTTCAATTTTAAAATTGGTTAAACAGCCATTCTTTCCATTAACCACAATCGTGTAAAAACCACCAGTAATATTTTCAAATAAAGGATTGTCTTGAAAATTAGTTTGAAAATTATCTTCATTTATAATAGCAAACTCATAATCATTGATAGTAATTTTTTTGTTTCCCGAAGTTATTTTGATAGAATAAATATCTAGATCGTTATTATTGGTGTCGTCAACAATAATGATATCATCATTGTTTAGCATTGGGTTTATATTTAAACTAAAACTGTCTGTAATAAAACATTCCGTTAATTTATTGGTTAGCCTTATAAAGATAGATTGAGGACTGTTTATGTTTCTATAAGCGTGAGGTGTTGTAATTGAATTTATACCTAAAATAGCATCATTATTAGATAAATGATAGGTGACATCTATATTAGTTTGAGTACCAATAATAGCATCGTTTTGAGTTAAATTAAAATCAGTAATATTATCATTAAGACCGTCATTATCGCATTTATTTATATCTAATGTATTATCAGGTAGAATAGTCTTATCAATTATGGGTTGATCAAAAAATGTAGCAGTCCCTGTCCATGTTAAATTGAAATTACTTTTACCTACAGGTCTGTCAATAACTAAAAAATACGATTCACCAGCATTAACATTTAACCATTTAACAAAACTATTGCCAGAAGGCCCTGGTCCTTCAGATGTATCAGTTTCTGTTTCATTCATGCCTGTTAAATTATTTGCTTGACCAGAAGATTTAGGGTTTGTGGTTGAGCAACGAATAGCTGTACCTAAATTGCTACATGTTGCTGTTGAAGGGAAAATAAAAAAATCAAAATCTTCATTAATGTCTTTATTTACAGGAGTTAAAGTGAATCCAAGAGTTCCTGTTGTTTTTATATGAAGTTTAAACCAAATGCTATTATTTTCCTTACTAGAACAAGTGTTTGATCCAGATAGTTCTTGTGCTCCGAAACCTGAAACAATAAGGTCAGAATAGCCACTGTTACCACAAACAGTAATTGCATCTTTACAATCGTTTTGAGAAAGTAAAATAGCAGAGGATAATAAAAACAATAGAAAAATAGTTTTTTTCATCATAATAAGTAAAATAAATTTAAAGTTTAGTTCTGAGATATTTTTGTTTGTTAAATAGCCTTTTTTACCATTCTATTTATAAAGTTTCGAATATAGTTTCTTTTGATTGTAATCTATTAATTCTAGAATGAAATTTATTAAAACTGCTGTTAAAATTAAAATATCTAATAAAAAAGATTTCTTAATTTGAATAATGGTGTAACACTTTATAATTTAAACTTATTGTTTCTTTTGTATTTAACGATAACTGTCATTTATTTTTCTAAAATAAATGACAGTTATCGTTAATAAAATTATATGTTTTTTGAAAATTAATTTTTAGAGATATTAAATACGGATGCTTAAAAGCTAAATCTAAAAAATTATTTGTATTTCTTATATTATAGATCTCGTTTCTTTAATAAAAAATATGAAGAGTATATAAAAATAAAAGTCCATACTAAGACAATAACAACATTAAGAAAGCTTACAGAATAATCTTTTGTAAAGCTTGTGCCTATTTGACTAGCTACAGATTTAACAGCTCCTAATCTTGAAAAGGGTTCTTTAATTAAATTAGCCATTGCTTCTAAAGGAAAGAACTGCATAATAGCGTTAACAGCCTCATCAGTACTAGTTTTTAAATCTTTAAATGTCCAATATAGGTAACCTTTAACGATACTTTCTACTATAAGCCAAACAATCATTGCAGCTACAGCAAAAGCGGATCTTTTAATTAGTATTCCCAAAAATAACCCAAAAGAAAAGAAACCTAATAGTTTAACGAAAAAAGCAAAAAGATAACTTAAATCAGAGAAAATTATTGAGAACTCATTAAAATCTGAATAAATTGACCCTAAGATTAATGAAATAACAAATACAAAAAAAGTTGATGTTAGAGCAAATATAATTACAGTATAAAACTTAGAAAGTACAAACTCTTTCTTGCTTAATCCATCTATTAGATTTTGTTTTAATGTCTTGTAGCTATACTCATTAGCCATCATAGATACTATTACAAGTAATAAAAAGAATTTAAAAATTGCTGCAATATATGTGTTAAAGTGCCATATATATGGAAAGTTAAAAATCCCTTGATCTGCCAAGTGAAATTTAATAGGACCAACATCAAATTTAATTGCAGCAACTAAAGCTACAGAAGTTAATAGGGCAAAATATATAATTGAAAGAACTTTACTAGCTCTATTGTGTTTTAATTTGTGAAACTCGATATATAAAAGACGTAGCATATTTTTTATTAGTTGTTGTTTGTTAAATCTAAAAATTGTTGTTCTAAACTAAGTTTTCGTTTTACTAAATGAGATACAATTATTCCATTTTCGTATAAATGTTTGTTTAATTGAGCTGCAGAAATTTCATTTTCTAAACGAGCAGTAACTAAATTTCCATCAACATTAACAGAGGCTACTTCATAATAATTTTTTAAAACATTTACTAGTTTTTCAATATCTGTGTCAGTTTTAACTTCTATAACACCGTTTGAAGCAACCATATTATCAACGCTACCACTATATAACTTTATTCCATTTCTTATAATAAGAACATGAGTACAAACTTTCTCAACTTCATCAAGTAGGTGAGAGGCTAATAAAATAGTTGTTCCGTTTTTTGCTATATCTTTAATTATTTGACGAATTTCATGAATCCCTTGAGGATCTAATCCATTTGTAGGTTCATCTAGTATTAGTATCTCAGGATCGTTTAATAACGCAGAAGCAATTGCTAAACGTTGTTTCATTCCTAAAGAATAAGTTTTAAATTGGCTATTTCTTCTTTCGTAAAGGTTTACTACTTTTAGTTTTTCTTCAATTTTATCAGAAGAAACACCTTTTATTTTGCATATCAATTGTAAATTTTGAATAGCCGTCATATAAGGGTAAAAATTAGGTCGCTCAATAATAGCTCCTACTTTTTTTAAAGCTTGGTGCGTAGATAGTTTTCCATCAAACCAACTAAATTTACCAGATGTTTCATTAACTACATTTAAAATAATACCTAAAGTAGTTGATTTACCACTTCCGTTTGGTCCAAGAATTCCATAAACATTTCCTTTTTTAATATCAAAAGAAAGGTTGTTTACAGCGTGAACTTTACCGTATTTTTTATCGAGGTTTTTTATTGATAAAATTGTTTCCAAGTTTTTCGGTTTTGTTGATTATAAGTATTTGACGACTTAATAGAATTATTGTTACAATTTATAAAAAAGAAAAGACTCCCTTTAAAAGGAAGTCTTTAAATAAAAAAGAATTTATATTTTTTCTAAAAGTCTAAACCCTTCACCGTGAATATTAAGGATTTCTACATTCTCATCAATTTTTAAATACTTTCTAAGTTTTGCTATATAAACGTCCATACTACGAGAAGTAAAGTAATTATCATCCCTCCATATTTTTGTTAAAGCTAATTCACGTGGCATTAAATCATTTTTATGAATAGCTAACATTCTTAATAGTTTACTCTCCTTTGGAGAAAGTTTTTGAGCTTCAGCACCATTAAATGAAAGATGACGAAGTTTTGAGTTAAAGTCAAATCCTCCAATCTTGAATTCAAATTGATCTGTTTCGCTAGATTTTTCATTTTCTTTACGCTGTAGAATGGCTTTTATTTTATGTAATAAAACTTCTGAGTCAAAAGGTTTATTTAAATAATCGTCACCACCAACTTGATAACCTCTTAAAACGTCTTCTTTTAACGTTTTTGCTGTTAAGAAAATAATAGGAATTTCTTTATTCGTAACACGAATATCTTTTGCTAAAGAAAAACCATCTTTACGTGGCATCATAACATCTAAAATACATAAATCATAATCACCATTTTTAAACATGATTAATCCATCTATCCCATCTTTAGCATGTGTAACATTATAATCGTTTAATGCTAAATAATCTTTAAGAACTGTTCCAAAGTTTGGATCATCTTCTACTAATAGTATTTTTTTACTTCCCATCTTCCTTATTTTATATTAATGGTAATTTTACTGTAAATAAGCTTCCTTTGCCTTTTTCGCTTTCAACATAAACGGTTCCTTGGTGACTTTCTATGATTTCTTTTACATAGGCTAAACCTAAACCATGACCTTTTACGTTGTGAATATTTCCTTTATGTTCTCTGTAAAATTTGTCGAAAACATATTTTTGAGCATTTCTACCCATTCCTATTCCTTCATCCTTTATCTTAAAGATAAAGTATTTATTTGTACTTTCTGTATATACATCAATTTTTGGGCTATTTTCTGAGTACTTTATTGCATTTTCTAATATATTTACAATTATGTTGGTTAAGTGAAATTGGTTACCAAGTACTTCAGTTGATATAGCTTTAAAATGTGAGGTTACTTTCCCCTTTTTATCATCTACTAATAACTGAATATGCTCAATAGCTTCTTCAATAGTGTCGTGCATATCAGTAGCATCCTTACTAATTTCAATTTGATTTTTTTCTAATCTAGAAATACGTAACACATTTTCAACTTGTCCGTGCATACGTTTATTTTCTTCACGTATCATTTTAACATAACGCTTTACCTTTTCTTCGTCAGATATTATCTTAGGGTTTTTAATAGCATCTAGGGCTAAATTTATTGTAGCGATAGGTGTTTTAAATTCATGTGTCATATTGTTAATGAAATCTGTTTTAATTTCAGAAATTTTCTTTTGTCGAACTAATTGATATAGTGATGCTGAAAAAGCAGCAATAATTATTCCAATAAATAATAAAGATAAACCTAAAATTTTAACCATACCTGAAAGTAAATTTTTGTGCTCATCAGGGAATTTTATATAAAGTTTGTATTTACTATTACCATTGTCATCTGCTAAAAGTGGATAGTTAACATCATTTGGATGTATGTTAAAATAACCAGATTTTAATTGAGTAGCTAAGTCATCTTCATAAACTCCATATTTAAAGCCTTGAATTATATTCATTTTAACTAACTCTTCTCTTATTGTAAAATTTAATTCGTTGTTACTTATACGTTGATCTATAGGGTATATTCTTTTGCTCTGACGAAACATGTGTTCTAGTTGTTGCTTATTCCAGTCAGAGTAAAGTTTAAAAGTAGAAAGATGATTCTCGTCTATATATGATTTAAAATCACTGTTTTTAGATTTTATTACTTGAGAAAAATAAATGTCTTCTTTCCCTGTATATCTTTTTATTATTATCGAATCATTATTAACAAAGTCTCCAGGTATCTTAAAGTTTTCTGCAAGTATAGTTCCTCCAAATGAAAATTTCTTTTTATTTGTTGTATCTATTTGTTGAAACAAATAAGTATTTATTTCTGCATCAGTTCTGTATTCATTGTTTTCAAAGAATTCTTGAGTGTTTTGAATAAATTCAGAGTACTCTCTATCCTTAATCTTTTCAGATGTACGAGCTAATGCTATTTTAACATTATTGTCAAACTGCTGTTGCTTATTCTTTATGGCGTCTTTAATCCAATATATTTGAATAGAAATAATCCCAACTAAAGAAATGCTCATTAAACCAACAATAAGGATGAAGATTTTCTTGTTCATTATTCAAAAATAAATCAATAAAGTGAAGGGAGGTATGCTTTTAACTTAGATTAACAAAGTTGCTGCAAAATTAAGATAATTTTAAGATGTATCGTTGGTTAAATGTAAATTATTTAATATTTTTTGTTAAAATATTATGAATTCTTAATATTTCTTTTTTAGTTTCTGTAAGTGTAAGGTTCTCAATCTTATAGTTAGATTGTAATATTTTTTTAGCCTCGCTCCATTGATTTTTAATCCTATTTCTAACAGTAGATTCAGTAGTGTTATCTCTCTTTAAAACTCGTTTAATCCTTATGTTTTCGGGAGCTGTTACTGTAATTATTTTATCACAAAAAATATTACTTCCATTTTCAAATAAAATAGCATTTTCGTATATAATATATTGTTTATTTGCGTTTTTAAGAATAAATTTTTGAAAGTGATCGTTAACTATAGGATGAACTATCCCATTTAAGATATTAAGTTTTATTTTGTTTTTAAAAACAATACTAGCTAAAAAGGGCCTGTTTAACTGATCTTTGATGTAGACTTCTTTACCGAATTCTGAAATTAATTTATGTTTAATATCAGGTGAAGAATGCATTAGTTTTTTTGCTTCATCATCAGCAATATAAATAGCAGTGTCTTTAAATTCTGAAAATATTTTTACAACTGTAGATTTTCCGCTACCAATACCACCTGTTACGCCTATTACCATTATTTATGAATTAAGAAGTCTATTTTTTCTGGGACTATCCTTATAAGTGTAATTATATCAGGTGATTTTTTTAACTTAGGGATTAAGTAAGAAGCTTCACTGTTTTTTTCTTGATTATAATCACATTCTATTTTAAATGAATTTTTATTTATTTTGTTGAAATTTTTCAATCCAACTTTGTAAATTATTTTTACTTTTTTTGGGTAAATATTTAATCCTTTAGGTGCATTTTTCACTAAAACAGGAATTTCAATTTCTCCTTCTGTAAATTTATCTACAGTAATATTTATTTCTGCTGTAGTAATATTTGTTTTTATGTTGTTTTGTTTAAGGATCGGTATGCTTATTTTAGAGCTTTCAGAAATGTTATTCAAGTTAATTTTTGCTAATTTTAAAAAAGATATTTTTTTTAATAAAGATTCTTCACCAGAAATTAAAACACTATCTGGTTTTATTGTAATAAGTTTAGATAAGTCGTGACCAAGTTGAAAAGTAATACTTAAATCTGTTTTTAGTGGAACTTTTTTTGAGTTTAAAGTTCCAATTTTTAACGGAATTGTATCTTTTAGAACTTGAGTTAATTCAATTCCTGACTTTAATTGCTTTTGTATCTCTGGACGAAGTTTATTAGATAAGAAATAATAGTTTATAGCTTTCTTTTTATTAATTTTTTCTAAATCTAACTTTATTAAATTATTAGATAGACTAGTAGATATTAAATTGAAACCACTTCCTTTTACTAGTAACGGAATTTTTTTTATAGGAGTGTCAATAATTGTTTTTTTGAGAGGCAAATTAGTATATACCAAATCAAACGTTATTTGAGTGGTATATTCTTTTGATAGATTTATTAATAGCCAAAATAAAACCGAGGCAGTTAGAAAGCCAAAAAAGGTTTTGGGTATGTTAAAAGTATTCTTCAAATTTATAAATATTATGCAATCTACATAAAAAAGAAAAAGGTGAGCTTATAAGCTCACCTTTATTATATAAAAAAAATATTATTTAATATCTGTATTATATTTTTTACTTAATTCCATTGAAATAGCAGAGCGTTCAAACTTCATTTTTCCTGCACCTGTTTCAACAGTAATTGTATTGTCATTGTCGTTAATTTCAACAATTTTACCGTGAATACCACTAGTTGTAATTATTTTTATTCCTTTTTGAACTGTAGTCTGGAATTTTTTTTCGTTTTTCTGACGTTTCATTTGTGGACGAATAATCAAAAAGTAAAAAACTCCAATCATTGCCACAAAAGGAAGCATACTCATAATGCTTTCTTGCGTACTTGCTTGTAAAAAAATAGTTATAAACATTATTATACAGTTTTCTTTTTAGGAGTTACCATTCCTGAAATCTTAATAACTTCTCTACCTTTTTCTGTATTAGTAGATAATGTTATAGATTTAGATTGTTTATTAGGTTTTCCGTTTGTGTTAAAACTTACTTGAATTTCTCCAGTTTTACCAGGTGCGATAGCTTCTTTTGGCCATACAGGAACTGTACATCCACAGCTAGCTTGTGCATTTGTAATTACTAAATCACCTTTACCCGTATTTGTTACAGTAAAAGTAGTTTTAACAACATCACCTTCATTGACAATCCCGAAATCATATTCTTCTTTATCAAAAGAAATAGATGCAGCTCCAGCGCTAATAGAAACATCTCTTTTCTCAGCTTTTTGTACATTCTCTTTTTTTACTTTTGATGCTGCATTTCCTTGTCCACAAGAAACTAAGATTCCTGTTGAAAGAATAAATGCGATTACTACGGCTATTTTCTTCATTTTTAAATATTTTAATTTAATTATTCGTAAAAATAATAATTTTTTATAATAATCCTCTACCAATTTTAACCATCTTATCTGAAGCTAAATAATCTTTTGCTAATTTATCTAAAACTCCATTGATAAAATATCCACTTTTATTTGTCGAATAATCTTTTGCTAACTCAATATATTCATTAATAGTTACTCTACTAGGGATAGATGGGAAATGTAAAAATTCTGTGATTGCCATTTTAATAATTATCATATCAATATCTGCAATCCTATCAGCTTCCCAATTAGGAGTTTTCTCTATAATGTCATCTTGGTATTTATGTTGGTGTAAAACTGTCTTTGTAAATAAGTTAGATGCAAATTGTTTATCTTCACTGTCTTTATACAAACCACCAAGTATAAAAGGATTCTGAGGTTTTTGTTTGTTTAAAGATTTAATAATCCAAGTGTTCACAAAAGGAATATCATCTACCCAAGAAATCATTTTATCTTCAAAATAATCAGCTAATTTTTCGTTAGGAGCAATAATTTCTCTGAAAAATTCTATTACAAATGCCTTATCTATGTGGTAAGAATCTTCAACAGTGCTCATGTATTTTTTATACAAGTCACTTTTTTGTAATTCGTCTAAAATAATATTGACGTATTCATTGTCAAGTTCCCAAAAATTAAGCTGGTTAAGTTCAGTATATCCTTCTAAACTAACGCTCTCATTAAGTAAGTTAATAAGTTTGTTGTCGATGAATTTGGTGTTTGGGTTTAATTCTTCTTTAGTAGCAAGCATTTTCTTCTTAGAAAGTGCAATTTTTTTATTTGCTAACTTTTGAACTTCAACCACTAATTGAAGGTTGAGAACATACAAATCATACATTTTTTGAATACTGTTTTTTAAGAATTTCTCCTCTTTTACAATATTATCACTTTGCGATTGCTGCATTGCATAAACCGACTGCATTACTTTAACTCGAATATGTCTCCTATTAATCATTTTAAAGAACTTTAAAAAAAAGAGCGATAGAAACTATTTCTAACGCTCTGCAAAAGTAAAACTTTTTTGTTTTTTATCTAGCTATTTTGCTCTTTTTTACGAGCATCAATTCTTGATTGAGCAATATTAAAAGCAGCCTGATGTGTTGTGATGTTTTCTTTCTCAGCTAAATTAAAAATATCTAATGTTGTATTGTAAATATTTTCAGTTCTTTTTATGCTTTCAGCCTTGTCATAGCCAGCAATTTCAGCGTATACGTTTATAATTCCACCAGCGTTAATTAAGAAATCAGGAGCATAAGCGATTCCTTTTTCTCTTAACAATTTACCATGTTTTAATTCGTCAGCTAACTGGTTATTTGCAGCACCTGCAATAACTTTAGCTTTTAATTGAGAAATACTTTCGTCGTTTACAGTTGCTCCTAATGCACAAGGAGCGTATATATCTACATCTAAACCGTAAATATCATTTCCTAAAACTACGTTAGCACCGAACTTTTTACTTAATTCTTCTAAACGAGCTTCGTTAATATCATTTAAAATAACTTTAGCTCCTTCATCAGTAATATGTTTTACTAAAGTTTCACCAACATGACCAACACCCTGTACTAGAATTTTTTTACCATCTAAGTTATCTGTACCAAAACGATATTTAGCAGCAGCTTTCATTCCCATATAAACACCATAGGCTGTTACAGGAGAAGGGTTTCCTGAGCCTCCAATAGCTTCAGAAACACCAGTTACATGAGGTGTTACTTCTCTAATAACATCCATGTCACGAGTTTCCATTCCAATATCTTCAGCAGTAATGTATCTTCCACTTAAAGAATTCACATATTCACCGAATTTACGCATTAAAGCGTCATTTTTTTGAGTTTTTGCATCACCAATAATTACAGCCTTACCTCCTCCAAGGTTTAATCCTGTAATTGCTGATTTATATGTCATACCACGAGACAAACGTAATACGTCGTTAAGAGCATCCCATTCACTTTTGTATTGCCACATTCTAGTACCTCCTAAAGCAGGTCCTAAAGTTGTATTATGAATACCAATTATTGCTTTTAAACCTGTATCTTCGTCATTACAAAAAACGATTTGTTCGTGATTGTCGAAAGATAATTGACCAAATACAGGGTCATTCTTAAGGTCTTTAGTATCAATGATTTCTGATGTCATTTGTTTTGTTTTTTTATTTGAGGTTTTTTTAAAAACCTCAAAAATTCGAATGCAAAAGTAAGAAATCGTTAAAACATAAGCAAAAAAAGAGCCTTAAATTATGTTATCTTTAAAGAAGAAGTCCTGTTAATTCGATTTTTATAACTTAAAACTATTTTTATATTGAAAGCATTAAAATACCTTAATAAATATTTTGTAAAGTATAAATGGAGGTTATTATTAGGTGTGTTAATTACAGTATTATCAAAAGTTTTGATACTTAAAATCCCTGATTTTGTTGGAGCGTCATTAAATATTGTAGAAGACTATCAGTTAAACAAAATGAATGATTTATCAGAAGTGAAAGCTGTTTTATTTCAGAATATCTTATTGATTGTATGTGTAACTTTACTTGGTGGTTTTTTTACTTTTTTAATGAGACAAACAATTATTGTAATGTCTCGAATGGTAGAGTTTGATTTAAAAAATGAAATTTATCAACAGTACCAACGATTATCAATTAATTTTTATAAAAAAAATAGGACGGGTGATTTAATGAACCGAATAAGTGAAGATGTATCTAAGGTGCGCATGTATTTTGGCCCTGTAATTATGTACTCTTTAAATATGTTAATTTCTTTTATTATTGGTTTTAGTCAAATGTATGCTATATCACCAAGGCTTACACTATATACTATGATACCGTTTCCTATTTTGTCTATATCAATTTTTGTATTGAGTAAACAAATTAATAAGCGGAGCATGGTTGTTCAACAATATTTATCAAAATTAACAACATTTAATCAAGAGTTTTTTTCAGGAGTTAGGGAAGTTAAATCTTATGCTATTGAAACCGAAGTAATTTCATCGTTTGATGAAATAGCAAATAGTAGTAAGGATAAAAATATTGATTTGCATAAGGTTCAGGCATTGTTCTTCCCGTTAATGATATTATTAATAGGTGTTAGTAATATTATAGTATTGTATATAGGGGGTAAACAATATATTGCAGGAGAAATTCAATTAGGTGCAATTGGAGCTTTTGTAATGTACGTAAATATTCTTACTTGGCCAGTAGCAATGGTTGGTTGGGTGACTTCTATGGTGCAGCAAGCTGAAACTTCACAGCAGAGAATTAATGAGTTTTTAGAACAAGTACCCGAAATTATAAATAATAGTGATATAACTACAGTAATTGAAGGAACAATTGAATTTAAGGATGTTTCATTGACTTATGATGATACTAATATAACAGCTTTAAATAAAATTAACTTAGTTATTAAAAAAGGAGAAACTTTAGCTATTTTAGGGAAAACTGGAAGTGGGAAATCGACAATTATAAATTTAATTTCTCGTTTATATGATGCTAGTGAGGGTGCCGTTTTGATAGATGGAAAAAACATTAAAGATTGTAATTTATATGATGTTAGAAGTCAAATAGGTTTTGTACCACAAGATCCTTTCTTGTTTTCAGATACGATACAAAACAATATAAAATTTGGTAAGGAAGATGCGAGTGAAGAGGAAATTATTGAGGCTGCAAAAAAAGCAGTAATTCACAATAATATTGTAAATTTTAAAGAAGGCTATAAAACTATTTTAGGAGAAAGAGGAGTTACTTTATCAGGGGGACAAAAACAACGAACTTCTATTGCAAGAGCTATTATTAAAAACCCTAAAATTTTAATTTTTGATGATTGTTTGTCTGCTGTTGATACTGAAACAGAAGAGCAGATTTTGTTAAATTTAAAACAAGTATCAAGTAATAAAACAACAGTAATAATTAGTCATAGAGTTTCGTCTGTTAAAAAAGCAGATAAAATTATTATTTTAGAAGCAGGAAAGATCATTCAGCAAGGTGTTCATAATCAGTTAATAAATGAAGAGGGTTATTATAAAGAATTATATAAACAACAGCTTTTAGAAAAAGAAATGTAATGTTTCGTTTTTCTAAGTCAATTATTTTGTTAGATTTGTTGAGTACAATTTTAAGTAAACAACTATTATTTAAGAAATGAATTATGAGTGAGAGAGAGAGAGTAGAACAAGAAGAAATTTTTTCACAAGTTTTAAGAGCAGGAAGAAGAACGTATTTTTTTGACGTTAGATCTACGAAAGCAGATGATTATTATTTAACAGTAACTGAAAGTAAAAAATTCACACATGACGATGGATCTTTCCATTATCAAAAGCATAAAATTTATTTATATAAAGAAGATTTTTCAGACTTCAAAGAAATGTTAAATAAAGCAACTGATTTTATTGTAAATGAAAAAGGCTCTGAAGTAATTAGTGAGCGTCACCAAAAAGATTATAAAAAAGAAGAAGAAAATGAAGGGGAAACAACAGCTTCAGCTGAAAGTTTTACCGATGTTTCTTTTGATGATATATAAATAGAACTATTGTGTAAAATTTATATGTAATTTTATACTTTAAAAGATAATCAATTCAAATTCAATTTACACATAAAAGCATTAACTTTTAAAAGTTAATGCTTTTTATTTTATATAATAGTAGTTGTGTTTTTTTACTGTTCTTATAAAACTTTTTTCATTGTTTTGGTTTTAGCTACAGTTTCCTTCCATTCATTTATAGGATTGCTACTTTTAGTTATTCCACCACCAACAAAAATAAAAGCAGTATTATCTTTAATTTCCATACACCTTAAATTCACGAAAAGTTCGGAAGTATTTTTGTTATCTTCTTTTAAATTTAGTTCGCCTAAAAAACCAGTATAGTAGCTTCTGTTGTAATTTTCATTTTTTAAAATAAATTCTTTAGAAGCTTCTAAAGGTAATCCACAAACAGCAGGAGTAGGGTGTAGTTTTTTTATTAGAGTAGAAGTTTCTGTAGATATCTCACCAGAAATTAATGTTCTTAAATGAAGTAAATTTCCCGCTTTTATAGTTTCAACTTTACTAGTTTCTAGTTTTTTGCAAACATTAGAGAGTTTGTCGGTTATGTAGTTGGTAACAAATTGTTGCTCTTCAATTTCTTTTGGTTGCCAAGAAACATCATTAGTATCCTTATAAATCTGTGTTCCTGCTAAAGACATTGTTTTAAAGTTATTACCGTTAATTTTTACTAAAGTTTCAGGGGTTGCCCCTAACCACATTCCAACCTTTGGATGAAACCATATATAGGTAAAAGCATTAGGGTAATTTGTAAGTAATCTTTTAAAAACTTGAACGGAGTTAAACTCAGTGATATTTACTTCTTCTTTTCTAGATAAAACAACTTTTTTAAATAAGCCATTCTCAATGGCTTTAATACCTTTTTTAACAACGTTAATATGTGTTTCTTCTGAAGTAGAATTGAGAGGAAGGTTGTTTTTGTGAATTAAATTCGGGGGAAGTTTAATTTCTTCTTGTTTAAAAATAGATTGGTCAACAGGAAGTAAAATTGCAATATTTTTATCATCGAAAGGTGCAAAAATAAAACCGCTTTTTGCATGTTTTTTAGAAGTATATAGTGCATTATTCTTTTGAAACCACCCTTTTAATACGTTTGTATTTGGTTTTCGGTAAACCACAAACGGAAGTTTGTTTTTGTGAGCGTTTTTTATTTCTGAAAATATATTCAATCTAATTGATTTAATAATTGTTGTTTAATTTCTTTAAAGTTATTCCAAACTAAACCATGTCCTGTATTTTTAATAGTAACTAATTTAAACTGTTTTTCAGGAAATTGGTCTTGCAAAAATATTGAATTTTTATAAGGAACAATCCAATCACTGGTTCCGTGAATACTAATAATATTATTTAAAGAAAATTTCCAGCTGTTTTCGAAATTTCGCAAATCTTTTTTATGAGATATTTTTTCTTTAGAAGCCTCTTTCCAAATTTTAGGAATCAGCCACCTAGTCAATTTCGATTTGTATAAATTAATAGCCCATGGCATTGGTTCAACTTTACTATAAACAGCAGGAGCTATTAAGATAATTTTTCTTATTTTTTTTTGTATAGCTAAAGCAATTGGCCCGCCATAAGAATAGCCTACAAGAATAGTTTTTTTAGCGTCCAGGTTTTTAATAACGTGATTTAACATATCGCGTTCAAAAGTAATACTCTCTTGTACTGAATTATTATCGTTGTAATTGTATCCAATCCTATCATAAGAAATCATATTAGCTTTAGTTAAAAGTAAGCTGTCTTTCAGGTATCTAATAAAATCGATAGAAGAACCAATAGTTCCATGAACAAAAACTAATGTAGGTAAAGTAGTATCTCTTTTAATTGTAAGCTTTCTATAATTATAATGCTTAAAAACTTCTTGGGTTATTATTGGTTTATGAATGCTTCCACTAAACTTTTTAATAACAGCTGCATCCGATTTTGGAGCAGTAAAAGTTGAAAACAAGTAATAAACAACGATAAGAATTACAAGAAAAAAGAGTCCTGTTATTTTTAATAACTTCATTTATTTTTTATCTAATATAATGTTGGTTATTTTACATAAAGAAATTAAGTTGTCATTTTCATCTGCAATTTTAACTTCCCATAAATGAGTAGTTCTTCCTTGGTGAATAGCTTTTGCAGTAGCAAATACAGTTCCTTCTCTTTTACTTTTTAAGTGATTAATACTTAGTTCGATTCCCTTTATTATTTTGCTAGCATCATTTAAAAAGAAAACCGAAGCACAGCTACCAACTGTTTCGGCTAATGCAGCTGTAGCTCCACCATGTAAAATACCATAAGGTTGATGTACTTTTGAGGTTACGGGCATTTTGGCTGTAATAAAATTATCACCAATTTCAACGAACTCAATTTGAAGTGTTTCCATTAAAGTGTTTTTATTATAACTGTTAAGTGTCGCTAAAGATTCTTGCTTATTCATTTTATTAAAAAATTATCATTCAAAAATACGTATTTTTGTGGCGACTAAAAATGATAGAATGTATAAAGTACGTGTAGTATTAGACACAAAAGAAGATGTTATTAGAACGCTAGTTTTTAATGAAGCAAAATCATTAGAAGATTTACATTTTGATATTGCTAAATCGTTTGGTTTTAACGGGCAGGAAATGGCTTCTTTTTATCGAACAGATGAAGACTGGAATCAAGGAGAAGAGATTCCGTTATTTAATATGGCTGAAGCAGGTGAGGAGGTGTCAATGGCTACTTGTATTTTAAAAGAAACCTTACCAACTATAAATGATAAGTTGATATACGTATATGATTTTTTACAAATGTGGACATTTTATGTCGAGATTGTAGAGCAGTCTAACGAAGATGTTGCTGAGTCTAAAATAATTTTAACAGTAGGTGAAATTCCTGATGAAGCACCAGAAAAAGAGTTTAAAGCTGATATTTCTGATGATCTAGATGATTTAGATGATGATTTTCCAAGTTTTGAAAATATAGATGATTTTGATTTTTAAGAATTAATTTTCATGTGAAATATTATTTGCATCATAAAAAAAGCCCCATTGTTTATCTAAAACAATGGGGCTTTTTTTATGAATAATTAAAAATTATTATAGCGGTTTAATACAACTTATATATACCCATGTAATAAACAAAATTTGTAAAGGAATACGAAAATATAAATAACTAATTCCTTTACCATTATAGGTCGCAGTTTGGTAATCTATTTGATTAATAGCTGCTTTAATGTTTGAAGGTAACATAAGTATAAAAAACAAAATTAAAAACCATCCAATTAAAGTATTTATTGAAGAAAAATGAATTGCGATAGCTGCCATTATTTCTATAAAACCAGTAAGAAAAATTATTTCTTTTTTAAAAGGTAATAAATTAGGAACCATCATAATCATGCCTTCTGTATATATAAAATGACCTAATGCTGTAAATAATAACATAACCGACATTGCAATACGACCTGAAAAAGGTATCATGTACTTATTATTGATAATTTTTATAAATAATAAGCTAACTATAAATGTAAAAAGTAAAACGATTAAAGGTTTCATTATTAATTTAGTTTTTTAGTATTAATAATTCTCTTTCTTATTCGGCTTAAAGCTTCAGGAGTAATACCTAGGTAAGAGGCAATCATATACTGAGGTACTCTTTGTATAACCTTAGGCCTCTCTTTCACTAAATTCTCATATCTTTCTTTTGGGGTGTTTAAAATAAAAGAAGCTTTAATATCACAAACAATAATGTATAAATTTTCAGCTAATTTTTTACCAAAAACAGTAAAGTTGGGTATAACTTTATAAGCTTCATCAACTACTTTCTTGTTAAATATAATTACAGTACTATCTTCAATAGCTTGTAAATAGCTAAGTGAATTTTTTTGAGTAAGAAAACTACTATAATCTGTACAAAAGTTTTTTTCAAAGAAAAATTGTTTACTGTATTCTTGCCCATCAACACTATAAAAAGATCTAAAAGCGCCTTCGTTAATAAAAGCAACAAAATCACACACTTTTCCTTGTGTTAGTAAAAAATCATTTTTAGCTATTTTTTTAACGACCGTATTAGCTTTGATAAAGTTCGAAGACTCTTCGCTCATAGAGATAAATTGCTTAAAGAAATCAATAACTTGTTTATGCATGGTTGGTAAACTTTTGTTGTTAAAATTGAAAACGATACCCAAAGTCTGGAAAAAAACCAGCTTGATTTACTTGTTCTACCGTATTGGTTGTTCTGTTGTACTTTTTTACAAAAATATTCTCTTTATCTGTAATATTTTGCAGATCAACATAGAATTTATGAGAACTTTTTCGTTTTTTACTATTAAAAGTTACTCCTATTTTTAAATCTAAGCGCATGTATTTGTCATATTGCTTGCTAAACGCATTGGAGTTATCTAGTATTTGATAACCAGCAACTTTTGAAGCTTCAAGATTTACAGGTGTAAAATATTTACCACCTGCAGTAACAAAACGAGTGTCTATTGAGAGTATCGTGTTTTTACTAGCTCCTAATTTAAACTCTTTTCCTGTTAAAAAATTAAAAACATACCCGTTATTAAAAGGTGTATTTCTTTCTATACCGTCACTTCCTTTGTAAGTACTATCGAATATTGAGCTTGTAATTAAGGCATGATATCCTTTACTAAATGATTTTTCTAAAGTAAGTTCAAATCCTTGATTAATTCCTGTACCAGCATTTGTTAAATTAGTTTTATCTGAAGAAAAAGTAAAATCGGCTCCTTCTGTTAATGAAGAATAGCTAGATGGAGTTTTATCAACCGCAGCATCTTTAATTATTTGATGATATAATTCTAATTTACCTCTCCATTTTGGCGCTATTTTCACATCATATCCAAGTACAAAATGATTACTTTTAATAAAATCAAGATTTTTATTAGGTTGTGTATTTATGCCATCTATTTTCTTATTTAAAAATACTAATGGGCTCGGTGTGTTTTGATTATGTAATCCATATCCAAAATTAAGAGCGTGTTTAGGATGTAATTGCCAGTTTATAGATGCACGAGGCTCAATAACAAATTGTTTGTTTAAATCACTATACATTGCATGTAGCCCTGTGTTAAGAATCAACTTTTTTGAAAGCCTATATTTACTTTGTATATACGGTTGAAAAATGGTGTAGTCACCTTTAATTTTTCTAATAGTAACTAAATCAGGATTACCATCGTTGTCGTTATCAGGCTGTTCCGATCTATCTTTTCTATTATAATCAATATTAAAATTTTCAGCTAAAAAACCTGTTCTTAACGTTAGTTTTCGATTTATTTTGGTGTTATACATTGTTGAAAAAATAAGACGAGTCTCCTTGTCTATGTTTTCTGTATATTTTAAATTACTTTGTAAAGGTGTATTTAGATTTAGTATACGTTCTTCCTTGTAATCATTTTTATTAAAAGTACCAGCTACAATTGTCTTTAAATAAGAATTATTTGTAAGTTGTAATTTATGTTTTAAACCAACAAGTGCTACATTAGATATAACGAAAGAGTTTTCATCTGGAGAAGAGAATAAATCATCTTTGTCGTAATCTTTACCTAAAAAATCAATACTAGAATCTCCAATAATTCCAAATAAAGAAAACTCACCTAACTTACTTTTACCAAAATCGATATTAAAAGAAATATCCATGTAATTAGGAGTATCACTAGTGCCACCACCATTTATTAAGCCTATTAAAGAATATCTGGCAGCAATTAAAAAAGAACCATTATTTTTTTTGTTAAAAGGCCCTTCGGCACTTAATTCTATTCCTGAAAAAGCACCCATTTGAAAAGAAAATTCGTTGGTGTCTTTATTTCCTTTTCTAAAACCTAAATCAAAAACACCACCAATAGCATTTCCGTATTCAGCAGGAAAAGCAGAAGTAATAAAGTCAGAATTTTTAAGCATATTTGGATTTAGAGCAGAAATTGGGCTTCCTGTAGTACCTAAGGTTGAAAAATGATTAGGGCTTGGTATTGGAATACCTTCTAAACGCCATAATAATCCGGTAGGTGAGTTTCCTCTAACTACAATATCATTTCTACTGTCGTTAGGAGCAGCAACTCCCGCAAAATTACTAGCAAGTCTGGCAACATCACTTCTTCCACCAGCATATCTACCAACTTCTTTAATACCAAACTGGCGGGCTGATATTGCTGTGAATTTATTTCTGGCCTTAAGTTTACTTGTGTTAGAGCTTGTAATAACTATTTCGCTAAGTTGATTAAAGTTTTCAGTTAATGTAATTGTAAGAGAAATATCTTTACCAGAACTTACTTCAATGTCTGGTATGGTGCTGTTTTCGTAACCCACGTAGCTAACTCTTATAACTTGTCTTCCTAAAGGAATATTATTAAGAGTAAAATAACCATCAATATCGGTAGTTGTACCTATAGGTGTTTTTGAGTTTAGTAATTCTATTGTCGCACCAATAAGAGGAAGTTCAGATTGCTTATCTATAACCAAACCTTTAATAACTCCATTTTGGCTGTATAAAAAACAACTTAATAAAAGTAAAAGAATACTGCTTATTTTTTTCATAATAAAATAAATGTTAATTTGATACAAAGATGTTTTATAACAATTATCTTTTCATTGATGATAATCAATAACGTATTATTTTAACTAAAAATTAGGAGTATTTATTTACAAAAGATTACTTTTATATTATGGCAGAATTTATAAAATTATATAACGATAACCCTAACTCTAAAGAGATTGAAAAGATTGTGAAAATCTTACAAAAAGGGGGGGTAATTATTTATCCAACGGATACTGTTTACGGTTTGGGGTGTGATATTACGAATACAAAAGCATTAGAGAAAATAGCTAAAATAAAAGGAGTTAAGCTTGATAAAGCTAATTTTTCGTTTGTATGTAATGATTTAAGTCATTTGTCAGATTATGTAAAACAAATTAATACAGCTACCTATAAAATTTTAAAAAGAGGTTTACCAGGGCCTTATACTTTTATTTTACCTGGAAGTAATTCTCTACCAAAAGTTTTTAAGAAACGTAAAACGGTAGGTATTCGTGTGCCAGATAATAATATTGCTCGTGCAATTGTTGCCGCTTTAGGTAACCCAATAGTTTCAACTTCTATTCACGATGAAGATGAGGTTATAGAATACACTACAGATCCTGAGTTAATTTTCGAGAAATGGCAAAACATAGTTGATCTTGTTGTTGATGGTGGTTTTGGTGATAACTATGCATCAACAGTAATAGATTTAACAGACGATTACCCAGAAGTAATTCGTGAAGGAAAAGGGAGTTTAGATATATTGTAAATGAAAAACTTATACGATGAATTTGATGAATGTGAAAATCAAAAAAATATAAAAAAAGCAGCACTAGAGTTTAGAAAATTATTAGAAGAGGAGATTAAGGTTATAAAAAATTATGAATTTGATCTTTTTCCGCGAGGGAGTTGTTTAGCTTCTTCAGTGTTATTGAGTTCTTTTTTAGAGAAAAGAGGTTTTGGTGTTTTTAAGCTTGTTTTCTCAAAAAGAAATGAAAAAACACATGCGTGGTTACAAAACCATTCTCTTTACATAGATATAACAGCTGATCAATTTAAAGATAATAAAGAAAAAGTAATAGTTGAAAAAAAAGAGAATTCCTTATTCCATAGAGGATTTCAAATAGATAATATACGAGATGTGGATAGGCTAGATTTTTATGACAAGAAATTGTTTGATTTAGAAAAAATAATCAATTCAAAATCTAAGCTATTTTAAATTCTCAAATTTTTTTCTTCCCAAAGCAAAATATTGCCAAATAACAGAAGTGTGTAAGTTGTAATTAGCTTTCTTCTGTAATAGTTTTCTTTTTCCTAAAAACTTAAAAAAGTTCACATAAAAACTAAAGTGCGCTTTTAAAATAGCAAGGGTATGTTTTGGTTTTAATTCGGTTAAAAATTTTAGCCCCGCAATTCCGTCTAGAATTAATCGAGAAAAAATGATAAATAAGAACCATTGTTTCGGAACATTTTTAACGACGTTTAATAAACTATTCCTGAAGTTTAAAAATGTTTTATGAGGGTTTGTTTCGTTTAATGTAGCACCGCCAACATGGTAAACAGTAGAATTACCAACATATTTAATATTAAAACCTTCATTTTGTGCACGCCAGCATAAATCTATTTCTTCTTGATGTGCAAAATAATCTTCATCAAAACCATTTAATTGATGATATACTTTTGATCGAATAAATAAACAAGCTCCTGACGCCCAAAAAATATCAGCAATATCATTATACTGTCCATTATCAGCTTCTAAATGATTAAAGAGACGTCCTCGGCAATATGGATAACCATATAAATCAACATAACCTCCTCCAGCACCAGCATATTCAAATTTTGTTTTGTCTTTAAAATCTAAAATTTTAGGTTGTATAATTGCAGTATTACCGTCTTTTTTAAAGCTTGCTAAAATAGGAGTTAACCAATTTTTAGTAACTTCAATATCAGAATTTAATAAACAGTATATATCAGCATTAATATGTTGTAAAGCGTCATTGTAGCCTTTAGCATATCCGCCATTAGTACTATTTTGTATAATTTTAACTGACGGGTAGTTTTGTTTAATGAAATTAATAGAGTCATCAGAAGATGCGTTGTCAGCCACATAAATTTCGGCTTCTTGATTGCTAAAATTTATGATACTAGGTAAGAACTGTTTTAATAATTTTTTACCGTTCCAATTTAATATGACGATTGCTGTTTTCAAGAGAGCGAAATTATAGTTTTATTGTGGTTTAAAAATGTAATAAATTGTTAATTATAAGATGGAATATCTTTTAAAAATATATAGGTTTCTTTTTCTTTATCAAGTTTACAAAAATAATGCTGTAATCCGTTTGTAACAACTAAATAATTGGCATTTAGCTTTAAGTTGTAGCGTGCAATTTGATCGAATGTGTCTTGAGCAATTTTAATTTTTGGAGCCTTACATTCTACTATAATATTGGGAGTTCCATCAGGTGAGAAAATAACAATATCTGTACGTTTTTTTAAATTATTTATAATCAGTTGTTTTTCAATAGAAATTAAAGAAACAGGGTAGTTTTTTTCTTGAATTAAAAATTGCACAAAATGTTGGCGAACCCATTCTTCAGGAGTTAATACGACATCTTTTTTTCTCAAATTATCAAAAATAAGCGTCTTATTTTCGTTACTTTTGAGCTTAAATGTATAGTTCGGAAGATTGAGTTTTTGCATAATTAAAATATATGTAAAAATAGAAAATCATTGCGAGTGAAACAGCAGAATTTTAAATTAAAGATAAATTTGTTATTCTAATCAGATTACCTATTAAAAGTTATGAATGAAATTAAAGCTATCATATCAGATATTAAAGAAGGAAACATTAAGCCTATTTATTTTTTAATGGGTGAAGAACCTTATTATATTGATAAAATATCTGATTATATTGAAAAAAATGTACTTGATGAATCTGAAAAAGGATTTAATCAAGTGGTAATGTATGGAAGAGATGTAACGATAGAAGAAATTATGTCATCTGCAAAACGTTACCCAATGATGGCAGATAAACAGGTAATCATTGTAAAAGAGGCGCAAGATTTAAGCCGTACGATAGATAAGATTGAAGCCTATGCAGCAAATCCACAAGCAACGACTGTTTTAGTTTTTAATTATAAATATAAGAAATTAGATAAACGAAAAAAATCATACAAAGCTATTGCTAAAAGTGGATTGATTTATGAGAGCAAGAAACTATATGACAATCAAGTTGCAGATTGGATTCGTAAAGTTTTAGGAGGTCAAAAATATAATATCGAACCAAAAGCATCTCAAATGTTAGTTGAGTTTTTAGGAACAGATTTAAGTAAAATTTCTAATGAATTAGATAAGTTAACATCTGTACTACCTAAAGAAACTATCATCTCTGATAAGCACATTGAAGAGAATATAGGTATATCTAAAGACTTTAATAATTTTGAATTACGAAAAGCAGTTGGCCAAAAAGAGATAGTAAAAGCAAATAGAATTATTAATTATTTTGCGCAAAATCCTAAAAATAACCCTTTAGTAATGAGCATATCTTTGCTAAATAGTTTTTTTACCCAACTATTAATGTACCATGGTTTAAAAGATAAATCAAAATCATCAGTAGCTAAAAATTTAGGAGTAAGCCCTTATTTTGTTGATGATTATAGTTCTGCTGCAAGGAACTACCCAATGCGAAAAGTATCACAAATAATAGGCCTATTACGAGAAGCAGATGTTAAAAGTAAAGGAGTAGGAGCTAGTCAATCTCACAGTGATATTTTAAAAGAATTATTATTTAAAATTTTACATTAAAATAAAAGTTGCGTTTTAATAAACGTAACTTTTATTGTTCTATTAATTGTTTTTACTAAATGTTATCAATGTAGCCTCTTTTTTCCTTACAAGTTAAACATTCAAAGGCGTAAAATGTACAATTGGCATATTCAGACTTATTAGGACCAAATTGACTTTCATAAAGATCATCACCTCCATATAAACAGATGTTTTCATAATATTCTTCAGCATTATTATTAGGTGCGTTCTTTAAGAAATCTTCATGTTGCCAAGTACCTATATATTTCATGAAATCATTACAATGAACTAACCATTTTGCACCTTGCCATGCTCTAAATGGTGGGGTATGTATTAATTCTAAAGGTTTTGATTTGTCTATTAAATCTAATTGCTTTTCTATAGGTAAAATATAAGAAGTGTAATAGGTAGATTTTTTGGTATGTGAAGAGTGATCTGCTTTTATAATCACCCCTTCTTTTGTAACTAATGCATCGTGTTCTATTTCTTGTACAAATCCGTATTTTCTGTCGCTAAGACATTTTAAACAGATACTTTTGGCTTCATCAATATTTTCGTTTGCAATAATAGTTATACTGTCATCTAGCTCTGCTATTGGAAAATCACTTTTTCCACAAAAGAAACAGCTATGTTTCTCATGATTTGTTTCAAAAATACTTTCTTCAATAGGAGATTCAAAATATTTAAAATGAATAGATTCCATATGCTGCTTTTGTTTTAGATGTATTAGTGTATGATTTATTAGGTTAACGATACTTAAGTAAAAAAATAAAATTAACCAGCTTTGTGAAATTGAAGTATTTCAGACCCCGAAAATAAAATAATTTTTTTTAGAAAAACACCCCCCTGAAAACAGGGGGGTAAAGTCTAACGAAAAGAACCTTTTATAGTGATGTATATAAATGAAAGAACAAATAATTTTGTAGAGTATAAATTATTATTTTAAAATGGGGAATTTAAAAAGGAGTATTAAGAGGTTTAAACTAAGTGTATTGTTTTTAACACTGAGTTTAATATATAGTAATAATTCTTGGGCACAACAGTTTTACCCTACAAATTTTGATGTTACAACTTTAAATGGAACTAATGGGTTTGTAGTACCGGGTTTGGTTACAAATTATAAATTGGGGCGTGAAGTACAGTTTATCGGAGATATTAATAATGATGGTTTTGAAGATATATGTTTGGGTAATGGTAATCAGACAGTTGGTGTAAACGATCTATCTGGAAGAGCCTATATTATTTTTGGTGCTTCAACTGGCTTTTCTACACCGTTTGATCTTACATCTTTAAATGGTACAAACGGATTTATTGTTGAGGGGATAGGATATGATGAAAGAAGGGGAACTACCGTTGCTGGACCAGGAGATATTAATGGCGATGGAATAGACGATTTAATTATTGGGACTAGTAGTTCAAGTTCAGACGATATGGTTATTTATGGGACTACAACCTTTCCTGCACTACTTAAGGTTACTGATATTAATGGTGCTAATGGTTTTTTGTTAGATACTCCGGGTAGTTATCAAGTTGCATCTTTGGGTGATGTAAACGGAGATAGTATTAATGACTTTATTATAGGAACACCACATTGGTCTGGACAATCATGGATTGTTTTTGGTCGTACAAGTAATTATCCAGCATTAGTTGATGCTACTTGGATAAATAATGCTGTTAACGGGTTTCGAACAAGTTCATTTCCTACTAGTAGACCTTCACTTAAAGTAGGAGGAGCAGGAGATATTAATAATGATGGAATAAATGATATATTAATAGGAGGTTGGAACAATAGTGCGAACCCTAATAGTTATGCATTGTTTGGGAAGAATACTTCTTTTGACGCTGTAGTAAATCTTGTAACTGTTGATGGAACAGATGGGTTTCTTATAGATAATGAAGGGAATAGTTTTATAACTGAAGTAGGACCGTTGGGAGATATTAATAATGATGGAATTGATGATTGCTTTTCAGAGAATAACATAATATTTGGATCTACATCTATTTTTCCTGCGAACTTACTCATGAGTAATTTTAATGGTACAAATGGTTTTGTATTGGAAAATTATGTAGGAAGCGCTGCTCCGACAGGAGATGTAAATTTTGATGGAATAGATGATTTTATAGTTGCTGGGGCAGACGATTATGTTGTTTTTGGTAAAACAGGAGGTTTCTCGCCTACCTTTAACTCAACAGCAATCGATGGTGCAAACGGATTTAAAATTCCATTAATTGGCTCAGGAGGAGGTGGCTCTGTTGATGGAGGTAAAGATGTGAATGGAGATGGGATTACAGATTTTATATTTGCAGATACAGGAGCTGGAAGTACAGGAGAAGTTTATGTCGTTTTTGGAGGTGATCATTATGCAATGCCTTTAAATGCAACGCATCCACAAGCAAATAACGAAACAACTACCGGATTCGATATACTTGTTAACGGACCAGAAACAGGAACTATACATTATGTAATTTTACCAGGTACTTTTTCTGGAGCTGTTAATCATAATACTATTTTAACAGGAACAGGAGCTATTGCAAACGGTAATTTTTTAATGAGCACAGCAAATGCTAACATTAATGAGGTTATCTCATCATTAACAGCAGCTACAACATATGATGTTCATTTGTTTTTAGAAGATGGTATAGGAAATAAAAGTATAATTTACCATTTAAATAATGTAACAACTTTGTCAGCAGGAGACATTACACCTCCTTCAATTACGTGCCCTGCTAATCAAACAGTAACATGTGGTACTACAGTAATACCAGATTATACAGGATTAGTAACAACGACAGATATTGTTGATCCAAGTCCTGTAGTTACCCAAAGTCCTGTAGCAGGAGCTGCTTTTGTAAGCGGTATGATAATTACAATGACCTCTACTGATGCAAGTCTAAATAGTGCTAGTTGTACATTTAATGTAACTGTTGGAGGAGATAATGTGAAGCCGACAATAACCTGTTTAATTTCAGAATCGTTATTTATCAATTCAACATTACCTAATTACTTTTTTAAATTAAAAGCTTCAGATAATTGCACTTCAATATTTAATCTTACGTATACACAAGTTCCGGCACAAGGAACAGTATTTACAGCAAATACAAATGTAACTGTTGTGGTTACAGATGAGAATGGTAATACAGAAACTTGTACATTTCTGGTAACAGTTAAAGGAGCTACACCACCTGTAAATTGTAATACTACTTCAGTAAATATTAATGATTTAGATGGGGATAATGGATTTCAAATAGATGGAGATGCAGTAAAAGCACAGTTAGGACATGATGTAAGAGGTGCTGGTGATGTTAATGGTGATGGTATTCAAGATTTTTTGGTAGGGTCACCTAATAAAGCCTATAATTATAACGCAGCCTATGGAAGGGAAAGAGGTAATTTTCCAGGAAATGTTTTTGTTGTTTTTGGGAAGGGAAATAATTTTCTACCAAATATAGATACGGTTTTATTAGATGGAACGGATGGATTTAAAATTCATAATGACATTCCAAATGGTGGTTCTCAATATTCAGGATATCAGGTAAGTACTGCGGGAGATATTAATAATGATGGAATTGATGATTTAATGTTTAGTGACCCTTTCCGTAGAAATCCATTGGGATCTGAATTGGGAACTATTTATGTGGTTTTTGGTAAAACAACTGGTTTTTTACCTGTTTTTAATCTGTCTAACATAAATGGTACAAATGGTTTTGTTTTTTTAGGTACAGATGCTTATGATCAATCAGGAAAATCTATTGATTCTGCAGGAGATATTAATAATGACGGAATAAATGATATAATAATAGGTGCAAGTACTGGTAGAGGTACAAATAATAGTGGTACATGTTATGTTATTTATGGAAAAACAGGAAGTTTTCCTGCGCTAGTAAGAGGAAGTGATTTAAATGGAACCAACGGGTTTATTATAAAAGGAGATACTGATGGAGAACAAATTGGTTATGGAGTTGTAGGATTAGGGGATGTAAATGGTGATGGTATTGACGATCTAGGTTTTGAAGGTGGAGGAAAGAAAAAAACGTATGTTCTTTTTGGAAAAACAGGAAGCTTTCCAGCTATTGTAGCAACCGCAACTATAAATGGTACAAATGGGTTTTATGCAGATATATCTTCTTTTACATCTAGTTATTATAGAAGTATAACTGGAGTTGGAGATGTTAATAATGATGGGATAAAAGACATGTTGTTTGGAAACAGGTTTCTTCTTTTTGGAAGGAATACAGGATTTACGACAGCAGAAGATATAACCAATTTAGATGGTATAAAAGGTGTAGAATTTATAGGGAGTACTTATAGAAAATCTAGTGCAGGAGGTGATTTTAACAATGATGGGATTGACGATTTAATTATAGGGCGTTCAAGTTCATCGATTGCTATTGTTTATGGTAAGAGTACTCCTTGGGATGCTACATTAAATCCATTTTCATTGCCATCATCAGAAGCTTTTAAAGTAACAGGTCTTTCGTCTGATTATTCAGTATCTGATTTAGCAGATATTAATGGTGATGGAATTACAGATGTTATCGTAGGAGAGAAAGAGAGATTGTATTATGATAGTAGTACTAGTTTAAACCCCGGACGCGCAAATGTAATTTATGGTTTTTCTGTTATCGATACTGAAGCCCCAGTTATTACTTGTCCTATAGATCAGGTTTTAGTATCAGGTAGTTTGTTGCCTGATTATATTTCTTTAGCAACAGTAACAGACAATTGCGATACTAGTCCCGTAATAACTCAAGCGCCTGTTGCAGGGGGTGTTTATACTCCTGGTATGACAATTACACTTACAGCAACAGATAAAAAAGGGAATTCAGCAAACTGTGATTTTATTGTAACAGATAATACTGATACTATAGGTCCAACAGCAACGAATCCATTACCTATTAATGTTCAGTGTTTGGATGATGTGCCATTGCCAAATCCTTTAGTTGTAACTGATGAAGCTGATAATAGCGGAATACCCCCAACGGTAGCTTTTGTAAGTGATGTAAATACAAGCCCTAGTGTTATTACTAGAACTTATAGCGTAACTGATGGAGCAGGAAATACAATAAATGTAACGCAAACGATTACGATAAGCGATACTATAAAACCAACAGCAACGAATCCGTTACCAATTAATGTTTCATGTATTGGAGATGTTCCAACAGCAGATATTACCGTAGTAACCGATGAAGCCGATAACTGTACAGGAACTATAACGATTGCTTTTGTAAGTGATGTAAACACAAGTCCAGGGCTTATCACCAGAACTTATAGTGTAACTGATGTTGCAGGAAATACGGTAGATGTAACGCAAACAATAAATATAAGCGATACTATAAAACCAACAGCAACGAATCCGTTACCAATAAATATTTCATGTATTGGAGATGTTCCAACCGCAGATATTACCGTAGTAAGCGACGAGATCGATAATTGTACAGGAACTATAACGGTTGCTTTTGTAAGTGATGTAAACACAAGTCCTAGTGTTATTACTAGAACTTATAGTGTAACCGATGTTGCAGGAAATACAATAAATGTAACGCAAATAATAAATGTAAGCGATATTGTAAAACCAACAGCAAGTGACCCATTACCAATAAGTATTTCATGTATTGGAGATGTTCCAGCCGCAGATATTACTGTAGTAACCGATGAGATCGATAATTGTACGGGAACTATAATAGTTGCTTTTGTAAGTGATGTAAACACAAGTCCAGGGCTTATCACTAGAACATATAGTGTAACGGATGCTGCAGGAAATACAATAAATGTAACGCAAACAATAAATGTAAGCGATATTGTAAAACCAACCGCAAGTGACCCATTACCAATTAATGTTTCATGTGCAGGAGATATTCCAACTGCAGATATTACTGTAGTAACAGATGAAGCCGATAATTGTACGGGAACTATAATAGTTGCTTTTGTAAGTGATGTAAATACAAGCCCAGGTATTATTACCAGAACATATAGTGTAACGGATGCTGCAGGAAATACAATAAATGTAACGCAAACAATAAATGTAAGCGATATTGTAAAACCAACCGCAAGTGACCCATTACCAATTAATGTTTCATGTGCAGGAGATATTCCAGCTGCAGATATTACTGTAGTAATAGATGAAGCGGATAATTGTACGGGAGCTATAATAGTTGCTTTTGTAAGTGATGTAAATACAAGCCCAGGTATTATTACCAGAACATATAGTGTAACGGATGCTGCAGGAAATACAATAGATGTAACGCAAACAATAAATGTAAGCGATATTGTAAAACCAACAGCAAGTGACCCATTACCAATTAATATTTCGTGTATTGGAGATGTTCCAACAGCAGATATTACTGTAGTAACCGATGAAGCCGATAATTGTACGGGGGCTATAATGGTTGCTTTTGTAAGTGATGTAAATACAAGTTCTAGTATTATTACCAGAACATATAGTGTAACTGATGCTGCAGGAAATACAATAAATGTAACGCAAACGATAAATGTAAGCGATATCATAAAACCAACAGCAAGTGATCCATTACCAATTAATATTTCATGTATTGGAGATCTTCCAGTAGCAGATATTACTGTAGTAACCGATGAAGCCGATAATTGTACAGGAGCTATAACAGTTGCTTTTGTAAGTGATGTAAACACAAGTTCTAGCGTTATTACTAGAACCTATAGTGTAACTGATGTTGCTGGCAATTCAATAAATGTAACGCAAACGATAAATGTAAGCGATATCATAAAACCAACCGCAAGTGATCCATTACCAATTAATATTTCATGTATTGGAGATGTTCCAGTAGCAGATATTACTGTCGTAACTGATGCGGCAGACAATTGTACAGGAGTTATAACAGTTGCTTTTGTAAGTGATGTAAATACAAGCCCAAGTGTTATTATTAGAACCTATAGTGTAACGGACGTTGCTGGAAACTCAATAAATGTAACGCAAACAATTACGGTAAGCGATACGATCTCCCCAACAGCAACGAACCCGTTACCTATTAATGTTTTATGTACAGGAGATATTCCTACAGCAGATATTAGTGCAATAACTGATGAGGCAGATAACTGTACAGGAGTTATTACGGTAGCTTTTGTAAATGATATGAACACAAGTCCTGGTGTTATCACTAGAACTTATAGTGTAACGGATGCGGCAGGTAACTCAACTGATGTAACTCAAACGATTACGGTAAGTGATATAATTCCCCCAACAGCAACGAACCCAGCAGCAATTATTATTTCATGTGTAGGAGATATTCCTGCAGCAGACATTACAGTAGTAGCAGGTGAGGTAGATAATTGTACAGGAACTATAACGGTAGCTTTTGTAAGTGATGTGAGCGATGGGAATAGTAATCCTGAGATTATTACTAGAACCTATAGTGTAACAGATGCCGTAGGTAATTTTACAAACGTAACACAAACGATTATTGTAAATGACAGTACAGCTCCAATAACAACCTGTCCTTCTAATAGTACTCAAAAAGTAGATTCAGGTTTATTAACGGCGGTAGTAACCTTTACAAATCCTGTAGCTACTGACAATTGCACCGTTGCAACAATAAATCAAACAGCAGGTTTACCTTCAGGGTCAGAATTTCCTATAGGAGTTAACACGATTAGTTTTGAAGCTACCGATGCAGCAGGGAATACAGCAACTTGTAGTTTTACTATAACTATTGAAGCAGAAGATCCACTAGTGTGTACTGTAGATGCAGGAACCGATTTTGATATTATCGAAGGAGATGAGGTAGCGTTAAATGCAGTGATTTCAGGAGCAGGAGTTATAGAGTGGTCACCTTCAGTTGGGGTAAGTAGTACTACGATAGCAAACCCAATAGCAAGTCCTACAGAAACAACAACCTATACAATTCGATTTGTTAATGCTGAAGGTTGTGTAGCAGAAGATACGATTACAGTTTTTGTAACACCATTAGAAAAAGATGAGACTAAATATGGTTTTTCTCCAGATGGTGATGGTATTAATGAATATTGGGAAATAGATGGCATCGAAAATTACCCTAATAACCAAGTGTTGATTTATAATAGGTGGGGAGATTTAATTTTTGAAACTACAGGTTATAACAATGCTTCAAATGTATTTAGAGGGATAGCAAACAAGAAAAGAAATTTAGGAGCAGGTAAATTACCAGAAGGTACCTACTTATTTCATATTAAAATTAAAGGTTCTCATAATTTAAAAAAGGAAAAAGGTTTCCTTATTCTAAAAAGATAATCAATGAAAATTAAAAATATAATATTGATAGTAGTAACACTATCAACAGGAATTTTTCATGCTGCATTTGGACAGCAAACCCCCGTTTTTGCAAATTATAGTTATAATAATGTAGTTATTAACCCAGCGCATGCAGGGTATTATCCAGATATTGATATTACAGTAACTAATAGAGGTCATTTAAATGGTATTGAAGGAAGTCCTAAGAATATTGGGGTAACAGTTAATTTTCCTAAAAGCTTTAAAAATGTAGGAATAGGAGCAGGTATTTCTAATGATCGAATAGGAGTAACGAATATTACAAGTTTGTTTGGCGCGTATTCATATAAAATACACTTTAACTCAGATAATAGTACTTGGTGGGATTACAATCCACATGTATTATCTTTCGGAATTACAGGAGGAGCTATGTTTTACAATGAGAATCTTTTAGATTTAAATATTAATAACGATCCTAATTTTGCAAATAATGTAAGTACAATTGTACCTACCATTGGAGCAGGGGTGTTTTATAACAGAGAACGTGTTTATGTAGGACTTTCTATTCCTAATTTACTAGGGAATTCATTGTCATCTAATGATAATATAAACATAAAAAGCACTTACTATTTTAACGCAGGATATCGATTTTTTGCTACACGTTTTAAGGAAGTAATGATAAACCCAAGTATACTTGTTAAGTATATTTCGGGAGCTCCTGTGCAAGCAGATTTAAACACAAAAATTAATTATAAAAATAAATATGAATTTGGTGTAGGTTACAGAACAAATTCATCAGTAAATATACTAGCAGGTTTTCATATCTCTAAGCGTTTTAGAATATTATATAATTATAATAAAAGTATTGATAACTCAATAATGGATACTCATGGTATTGTTTTAAACCTTCGTTTAGGAGAAGGTTTTGGAGGTAGATAAAACTTATAGGTATCTAATTTGTAAAGCATAACAGCTAACTTTTAAATAATGTTAGCTATTATACTTTATAATATACTCTTTGTAATAAGAAAAACATTTCAATTTATCTATGCTCATACTTTACCCTTTTTCCTTTCTATTTCAGAATAAAAAGAAACGATAGTTAATGCTATTCTTTAGTTTTATTATTCATTTAAAGAAAAAAAATATCATTTTAGTTTTCAGAGATTTCAAACAAGAACAGGTATAATTATCCACTGACCTCTGTAATTTTTTATCGTGACTGCACTTTAAATGCACTCTTTTTGTATTCTCATATTTGTTAACATCATAAACACTTTGTTTAGTAAAGGAATTCAAAGTACTAAAAGAATATATTTTATGTATTGTTTTTTGCGTAGAATATATTCGACTGTGAATTAATTCGTTTACCAAATCGAACCTGTCATTACATCAAAAACGAATTGTTTTTTTAGAAAAACACCCCCCTGTTTTCAGGGGTGGTATTTCTTCTATTAAACCCTTTTTATGGTGACTAATAGAAGAAATAGGTGTACTAATTTTGCTCTCTTACAAAGGATAGATACTAAAGTTTAAATTATGAAAAATAATAGTGTAAAAAGATTAAAATCAAAATTTAGTAAGATAGCTTGTCTATTGTTCTTAATTTTTAATGTTTTTGTTTCTTTTGGGCAAGGGTCTTCAAAATTACCAATATCAGGAACTGACGATACACAGCGATTTAGTGTGTATGGTGAGCAGATTGCAGATGATTTAGGTGAGTCAGTTAGCGATCTTGGAGATGTAAATGGAGATGGTATAGATGATATTATAATAGGTGCTCCTGGTATTAATGATGGAGCTACATTAAGGGTAGGTGAGGCTTATGTTATTTTTGGAGCTACAGGAATTACAACTGCTTCGATAGATGTTAATAATTTAACAGGTTTAAATGGTTTTACCGTGAGAGGCCTTAGTACATCGGATGAAATTGGGATTGCAGTAAGTAGTGCAGGAGATATAAATGATGATGGAATTAATGATGTATTAATAGGAAGTTCAGGAAAAGTAATTGTGATTTTTGGAAATACAACGGGGTTTTTACCAGTGTATACTATAACAGATATAAATGGAGTTAATGGAATAATATTAGAGGATACATTATTGCTGGGTAAATTTGGTGAATCACTTAGTAATATACCTGATGTTAATAATGATGGAATAAATGATGTTATTATTGGTTCTCCAAACAGTACTGGTAATGCTTATGTATTTTATGGAGGTTCTACAATAGGAAATACAGATGCCGCTTCACTTAATGGTACTAATGGCTTTAAAATTGAAGGATTCTCGCAAAGTAGTTCCGGACAGGTATTAAATGTGGGTAATGCTGGTGATATTAATGATGATGGTATAGAAGATATAGTTCTAGGATTTCCGAATTACGATGATGGAGAAACTAATTCAGGTAGAGTAGCCGTAGTTTTTGGTAATAGTTTGGGGTTTTCTTCTGTATTAAGTTTGTCTTCATTAAATGGAGTTAATGGTTTTATCGTAACGAATGACATAAAATACGATAACTTTGGTAAAACAGTTGGAGACGCAAAAGATTTTAATGGTGATGGAATTGACGATTTTGCAATAACGTCTGCTAATAAAGCTTATGTTGTTTTTGGTAAAACAACTCTTTTTTCTTCGCTTATAAAAATTTCAGATATATTAATTACAGACAAGTTTGTTTTTAATGCAGGATGGTTTCGAAATATTGATCAAATATCTGATATTGATGGATTATCTGATGTAAATAATGATGGAATTACAGATTTGGTAATTTCTTCACCACATTGGTCCGGATTTGCGAAGAGTGGGTCGGTCTATGTTCTTTATGGAGGTACAAGTCTTCCTTCAACTATGGGAAGCATGGATATTAATGGGGTGAATGGATATCATGTTTTTGATGATGTGAGGTATAGTTATAAAGGGTTTGGTGTTTCTGTGAGTAATGCAGGAGACTTTAATAATGATGGAACGAATGACTTTATCGTTGGAGAAAGAATAAATCTAAGTCATGTTTATAATAAAATAGGAGGGGCGCATGTCTTTTTCGGTAATACATTTGTTGATATAATAGATAATATAGCACCAATAATAAATTGTCCTAGTACGTCACAAGAATTATATGCCAATTCTGTATTACCTAATTATATTAATTTATTATCTAGCGTAAGTGATAATTCTTCTTATAATACAGACATGCAGTATACGCAAACACCAAGCGAAGGAACATTAATCACTTCAAATACAAATGTTGAAATAACAGTTACGGACGAATCAGGAAATACAAGTTCTTGTTCTTTTATGGTAACTTTAAAAACAACAACAGCAGAAATAAATTGCGCTACAACGAATTTTTCGGTTAATAATTTAAACGGAACAAATGGTATTGTTATTTATGGTGAAGACCCGCACAGTGAAACAGGGTATGATGTGAATACTGCCGGAGATGTAAATGGTGATGGAATTGACGATTTTATTGTAGTGGCTAAAGGTGATACTGTTAATTTTACGGGGCCATATAGTGCGTATCATATTGATGTACGCGGTGGAGTTTATATTATTTTTGGAACAAGCAGCGGTTTTCCTCCTAATATAGATTTAGAATACCTAAACGGAATTAATGGCTTTAAAATTAATAATGATAATTTACTTCACACTAGTACAAGTAGTGATATTCAGTTTTTTAAGGCAGATACTGCTGGAGATATAAATAATGATGGTTTTGATGATATAATAATTGGTACTCCCAATAGTAGGGGGCCTAGTGGTTCTAGTAGGGTTGGAAGCGCATATGTTGTTTTTGGAAAAAGTAGCGGTTTTTCTGCTGATTTTGACCTAGCAACCTTAAACGGGACTAATGGGTTTACAATTTCAGGTACGGGTACTAATGCGTATTTTGGAAATGATTTAGACAACTTAGGCGATGTTAATGGAGATAATATAGATGATATTATAGTTACCAATGGTACTTATTCAGGATCTGTAGAGTCAGGTAAATGTTTTGTTATTTATGGTTCAACATCAGGTTACCCTGCTTTATTTGATCTTTCGGGGTTAGATGGTACCAACGGTTTTAAAATTACTAGTGATGGTTCAACTGCTGAGAATATTGGTAGGAGTGCTGCTGGAGTTGGTGATGTAAATGGAGATCATATTAATGATATAGCTATTGGGGGCGCAAAAGATAGAAAATTCATTGTTTTTGGTAAACCAAGCAGCGCTAATTTTCCTAGTACATTTAATGTAGAAAATTTGAATGGAAGTAATGGTTTTGCTGTAGAGCATTCTACGTCAGCACTTGGGCAAAATGTAGAAAAAGCAAATGATGTAAATAATGATGGTTTTACTGATGTTATTTTTGGGAAAAAATATGTTTTATTTGGGGGGAATACTTTCCCTGCTGTATTTGATTTAGAAAGTTTAGACGGAACCAATGGTTTTTCTGTTTCAAGTACAGGAAAAGTATTTAGTTTCGCAGGAGATTTTAATAATGATAATTATGATGATTTAATTTATGGAGATTCTAGATCTCAATATATTATTTATGGTAAAGAAAATTGGGAAGAGTCTATTTCTACAAGTTCAAGCGCTCCAGGTTGTTTATTAAAAATATCTTTACTAAATAATAATGATCTTGTATCTGGTTCGTATGCAGGAGATGTTAATAACGATGGAATTGATGACCTTGTTTTAGGGCATTATAAACTACACAGTTCTAATTATAAAGTTAATGCAGATTCAGGTTTTGCTTATGTTATTTTTGGTAAAGATATACCTGATACAGAAGTTCCTGTAATTAGCTGTCCTACAAATCAAACTTTAACAGTGGGTAGCTTACTACCAGATTATACTTCTTTGGCTACATATACAGATAATTGTGATTCATGTATTATAATTACCCAAGTACCTATTGCAGGCAGTGTCTATACTCCAGGTATGACAATTACACTTACAGCAACTGATAAAAAAGGAAATTCAGTCGATTGTTCTTTTACAGTAAATGCCCCTACAGATATTACACCTCCAATAATTACTTGTCCTCCAAATCAATCATTAGCTTGCGGAGAGCTTGTTCCTAACTATTTAACACTATTAACAGTAACAGATGATATAGATACATCAGTAACAGTATTACAAAGTCCAGGAACAGGGTCAACTTTTGCTAATGGCATGACCATAACTTTTACAGCAACAGATGATGCAGGTAACTCAAGCACCTGCGACCTAATAATTAATGCCTCTGGTCCAGATACAACACCTCCTACTTTTGATTGTCCAAGCTCACTTACATTAGCCTGTGGAGCTACAATACCCAATTATGCAGAAGACCCAATTATGAATCTGAAAGATAATTGTAGTGCTAATATTTCATACACTCAAACCCCTGGAGCAGGTAGTCCTTTTTATGATGGTATTGAAATTAAAATAACATATAAAGACGAATCTGGAAACGAAGCTAGCTGCATATTTAATGTAAATGCATCTACACCAGATACAGAAGATCCCATTATTACTACTTGCCCTACTAATCAAAAGCTTAATTGTGGTGATTTTATACCTAATTATTCTGGATTAGTTACATTTACCGATAACTGTAGTAATACAGCATCATATAATCAAACTCCTCCCGCAGGAACTGTATTTACAGGAGACACTACTGTAACTGTGATTATTGAAGATCCTTCGGGAAACAGCAGTTCTTGCTTATTTATGGTTGAAGCTAATCCTGATACTACGAATCCAACGGCAAGTAATCCGATAGCAATAAATGTTTCCTGTGCAGGAGATATTCCAACAGCAGATATCACCGTAGTAACTGATGAAGCAGATAATTGTACTGTAAATCCAACAGTAGCTTTTGTTAGCGATGTAAATACAAGCGTTGGTATAATCACTAGAACGTATAGTATAACCGATACGGCAGGAAACTCAATAAATGTAACGCAAACTATTACAGTAAATGATACGGTAAATCCAACGGCAAGTAATCCAATAGCAATAAATGTTTCATGTGCAGGAGATATTCCAGCTGCAGATATTACTGTAGTAACAGATGAAGCGGATAATTGTACGGGAGCTATAATAGTTGCTTTTGTAAGTGATGTAAACACAAGTCCAGGGCTTATCACTAGAACTTATAGTGTAACCGATGTTGCAGGAAATACAATAGATGTAACGCAAACAATAAATGTAAGCGATATTGTAAAACCAACCGCAAGTGATCCATTACCAATTAATGTTTCATGTATTGGAGATGTTCCAACCGCAGATATTACCGTAGTAACCGATGAGATCGATAATTGTATAGGAACTATAACGGTTGCTTTTGTAAGTGATGTAAACACAAGTCCTAGTGTTATTACTAGAACTTATAGTGTAACTGATGTTGCTGGAAATACGGTAGATGTAACGCAAACGATAATTATAAACGATACAATAAAACCAACAGCAACGAATCCATTACCAATAAGTATTTCATGTATTGGAGATGTTCCAACCGCAGATATTACCGTAGTAACCGATGAGACCGATAATTGCACGGGAACTATAAGCGTAGCTTTTGTAGGTGATGTAAATACAAGCGCTAGTGTTATCACTAGAACTTATAGTGTTACAGATGCTGCAGGAAATACAATAAATGTAAAACAAACAATAAATATAAGCGATATTGTAAAACCAACGGCAAGTGACCCACTACCAATTAATGTTTCATGTGCAGGAGATGTTCCAGCTGCAGATATTACTGTAGTAACCGATGAAGCCGATAATTGTACGGGAACTACAACCGTAGCTTTTGTAAGTGATGTAAATACAAGCCCTAGTGTTATTACTAGAACTTATAACGTAACTGATGGAGCAGGAAATTCAATAAATGTAACGCAAACGATTACGATAAGCGATACTATAAAACCAACAGCAACGAATCCGTTACCAATTAATGTTTCATGTATTGGAGATGTTCCAACAGCAGATATTACCGTAGTAACCGATGAAGCCGATAACTGTACAGGAACTATAACGATTGCTTTTGTAAGTGATGTAAATACAAGTCCTAGTATTATCACCAGAACTTATAGTGTAACTGATGTTGCTGGAAATACGGTAGATGTAACGCAAACGATAAATATAAACGATACAATAAAACCAACAGCAACGAATCCATTACCAATAAGTATTTCATGTATTGGAGATGTTCCAACCGCAGATATTACCGAAGTAACCGATGAGACCGATAATTGTACGGGAACTATAATAGTTGCTTTTGTAAGTGATGTAAACACAAGTCCAGGGCTTATCACTAGAACTTATAGTGTAACCGATGTTGCAGGAAATACAATAAATGTAACGCAAACAATAAATGTAAGCGATATTGTAAAACCAACCGCAAGTGACCCATTACCAATTAATGTTTCATGTGCAGGAGATATTCCAACAGCAGATATTACTGTAGTAACAGATGAAGCCGATAATTGTACGGGAACTATAATAGTTGCTTTTGTAAGTGATGTAAACACAAGTCCAGGGCTTATCACTAGAACTTATAGTGTAACCGATGTTGCAGGAAATACAATAAATGTAACGCAAACAATAAATGTAAGCGATATTGTAAAACCAACCGCAAGTGACCCATTACCAATTAATGTTTCATGTGCAGGAGATATTCCAGCTGCAGATATTACTGTAGTAATAGATGAAGCGGATAATTGTACGGGAGCTATAATAGTTGCTTTTGTAAGTGATGTAAATACAAGCCCAGGTATTATTACCAGAACATATAGTGTAACGGATGCTGCAGGAAATACAATAAATGTAACGCAAACAATAAATATAAGTGATATTGTAAAACCAATAGCAAGTGATCCATTACCAATTAATGTTTCGTGTATTGGAGATATTCCAGCTGCAGATATTACTATAGTAACCGATGAAGCCGATAATTGCACGGGGGCTATAACGGTTGCTTTTGTAAGTGATGTAAATACAAGTCCTAGTATTATTACCAGAACATATAGTGTAACTGATGCTGCAGGAAATACAATAAATGTAACGCAAACGATAAATGTAAGCGATATTCTAAAACCAACCGCAAGTGATCCATTACCAATTAATATTTCATGTATTGGAGATGTTCCAGTAGCAGATATCACTGTCGTAACTGATGAAGCCGATAATTGCACAGGAACTATAACAGTTGCTTTTGTAAGTGATGTAAACACAAGTCCTAGTGTTATTACTAGAACCTATAGTGTAACTGATGTTGCTGGCAATTCAATAAATGTAACGCAAACGATAAATGTAAGCGATATCATAAAACCAACCGCAAGTGATCCATTACCAATTAATATTTCATGTATTGGAGATGTTCCAGTAGCAGATATTACTGTCGTAACTGATGCGGCAGACAATTGTACAGGAGTTATAACAGTTGCTTTTGTAAGTGATGTAAATACAAGCCCAAGTGTTATTATTAGAACCTATAGTGTAACGGACGTTGCTGGAAACTCAATAAATGTAACGCAAACAATTACGGTAAGCGATACGATCTCCCCAACAGCAACGAACCCGTTACCTATTAATGTTTTATGTACAGGAGATATTCCTACAGCAGATATTAGTGCAATAACTGATGAGGCAGATAACTGTACAGGAGTTATTACGGTAGCTTTTGTAAATGATATGAACACAAGTCCTGGTGTTATCACTAGAACTTATAGTGTAACGGATGCGGCAGGTAACTCAACTGATGTAACTCAAACGATTACGGTAAGTGATATAATTCCCCCAACAGCAACGAACCCAGCAGCAATTATTATTTCATGTGTAGGAGATATTCCTGCAGCAGACATTACAGTAGTAGCAGGTGAGGTAGATAATTGTACAGGAACTATAACGGTAGCTTTTGTAAGTGATGTGAGCGATGGGAATAGTAATCCTGAGATTATTACTAGAACCTATAGTGTAACAGATGCCGTAGGTAATTTTACAAACGTAACACAAACGATTATTGTAAATGACAGTACAGCTCCAATAACAACCTGTCCTTCTAATAGTACTCAAAAAGTAGATTCAGGTTTATTAACGGCGGTAGTAACCTTTACAAATCCTGTAGCTACTGACAATTGCACCGTTGCAACAATAAATCAAACAGCAGGTTTACCTTCAGGGTCAGAATTTCCTATAGGAGTTAACACGATTAGTTTTGAAGCTACCGATGCAGCAGGGAATACAGCAACTTGTAGTTTTACTATAACTATTGAAGCAGAAGATCCACTAGTGTGTACTGTAGATGCAGGAACCGATTTTGATATTATCGAAGGAGATGAGGTAGCGTTAAATGCAGTGATTTCAGGAGCAGGAGTTATAGAGTGGTCACCTTCAGTTGGGGTAAGTAGTACTACGATAGCAAACCCAATAGCAAGTCCTACAGAAACAACAACCTATACAATTCGATTTGTTAATGCTGAAGGTTGTGTAGCAGAAGATACGATTACAGTTTTTGTAACACCATTAGAAAAAGATGAGACTAAATATGGTTTTTCTCCAGATGGTGATGGTATTAATGAATATTGGGAAATAGATGGCATCGAAAATTACCCTAATAACCAAGTGTTGATTTATAATAGGTGGGGAGATTTAATTTTTGAAACTACAGGTTATAACAATGCTTCAAATGTATTTAGAGGGATAGCAAACAAGAAAAGAAATTTAGGAGCAGGTAAATTACCAGAAGGTACCTACTTATTTCATATTAAAATTAAAGGTTCTCATAATTTAAAAAAGGAAAAAGGTTTCCTTATTCTAAAAAGATAATCAATGAAAATTAAAAATATAATATTGATAGTAGTAACACTATCAACAGGAATTTTTCATGCTGCATTTGGACAGCAAACCCCCGTTTTTGCAAATTATAGTTATAATAATGTAGTTATTAACCCAGCGCATGCAGGGTATTATCCAGATATTGATATTACAGTAACTAATAGAGGTCATTTAAATGGTATTGAAGGAAGTCCTAAGAATATTGGGGTAACAGTTAATTTTCCTAAAAGCTTTAAAAATGTAGGAATAGGAGCAGGTATTTCTAATGATCGAATAGGAGTAACGAATATTACAAGTTTGTTTGGCGCGTATTCATATAAAATACACTTTAACTCAGATAATAGTACTTGGTGGGATTACAATCCACATGTATTATCTTTCGGAATTACAGGAGGAGCTATGTTTTACAATGAGAATCTTTTAGATTTAAATATTAATAACGATCCTAATTTTGCAAATAATGTAAGTACAATTGTACCTACCATTGGAGCAGGGGTGTTTTATAACAGAGAACGTGTTTATGTAGGACTTTCTATTCCTAATTTACTAGGGAATTCATTGTCATCTAATGATAATATAAACATAAAAAGCACTTACTATTTTAACGCAGGATATCGATTTTTTGCTACACGTTTTAAGGAAGTAATGATAAACCCAAGTATACTTGTTAAGTATATTTCGGGAGCTCCTGTGCAAGCAGATTTAAACACAAAAATTAATTATAAAAATAAATATGAATTTGGTGTAGGTTACAGAACAAATTCATCAGTAAATATACTAGCAGGTTTTCATATCTCTAAGCGTTTTAGAATATTATATAATTATAATAAAAGTATTGATAACTCAATAATGGATACCCATGGTATTGTTTTAAACCTTCGTTTAGGAGAAGGTTTTGGAGGTAGATAAAACTTATAGGTATCTAATTTGTAAAGCAAAAACAGCTAACCGTATTTAAAGGTTAGCTGTTTTGCTTTATAATGAACCCTTTTTATTAAGAAAAAGGGTTCATTATGTATTATTTCGTTGTTTTATTAATTGTATTTTTTTATTAAATCAGATAAAGAATTTGACTCTAATATTTGATCAAGATATTTACCTCTACTGCTTTTTACGCGTTGATATGGAGCAAATAAATTCGAAACTTCATTAAATTCATTATTTAAAAGAGTTAGTATTTTTTTGTTGCTGTCTGATAATTTTTCAGCACCATGTTTTTCATTAAAATCAATTAATCGTTTAACAGCTATTTCTTTTTTTGCAATTTCAGCACCAGTTGCGTTTAAAGTACAAATTCCGTAAATTCCTTGTAAATAGTATTGCCATTCTTGTTCAAAAGCTGAATTTAATTTATCAATATTTACAGTTCCGTCTTCTTCTGTTATATTATCATAACCAAAACGGTTGTTATTGTTATTAACAAACGTATTTGTAAATGCTGTTTTCAACGATTTTTTAAATTCAGAAGAGTCATTCAATTTTTTGTTTTTCTGTATTAAGGCAATTACACTTTTGGGATAGTATTTTTTGACTTCAGAAATTGTTTTCTGGTCACCAAGAGGAGAATTTATTTTGTAGGTTGTATTAATTTCATAAGAACTATTCGGAATTAATTCGTTTTCTATTAATGCATTTATTTCTTGACTAGAAATTTCTGAAATTTTGCATAATTCATTTAATTCAATAAAATTATCTTCAATGTATTTAATATCAATATCCATTGTTCGGTTTTTTATTTTTTTAATTCAATTAAAGACTTTTTAATAGATGCTATATCAGTATCCCTCATTCTAACCTTATTAAAATCAACAACTATTAATTTAGTAGCATCTTTGGTTAAAATAATAATTTTTTCATTCTTTACTTGTATTTTTTCGATGTTCGATAAAGTAATTTTACGAATCGAATCTGAAGGATTTGTTCTGTATTCTAAATAATTATCTGAGGTTTTAATAAACAGTTCTTTAGATTCCCCAATAAATTTTATAGCTCTAATAATTAAAAATAAACCAACCGTAATTCCAAGCGGTTTATCCCAATCTCCAGGAAAATTATAGATAAACTGATTTGTTTGTAGGTATTTATATAGTTGATAACCAAACGAAAAAACGAGAAAAATTCCTGTAGCTATAAAAATAGGTGCTTTTAAAGATCTTTTTTTTATTAAGTATTTCATGCTGTTTCGTAATGTGTGTTCGTATTTTAGATACCGAATGAAGTTATTTTTTATTCAAAATCCAATCTATTAAATCTTTTTTATCAACTATAGACCAACTATGAGGATGTCTTTCTCCGTTAGCTCTATATCCTTTGTTTACTGTAGGAATATATTCAACGTTATTAAACCCCGATTTTTTAAGAGTTTCTGAAAGTAGCTTTATATAATATGAATTCGTTTGGTCATAATCTGCCATTCTATTTTTTTTCCACCAAATTGTGTCTGGTTCAGTATAAAGTCTAATCTTAGTATTCTTTAAATTTTTTAAATTTGAAGTGTTGTTTGTGCTAAAAGTAAAAACAGCTTTGTCTTCATATTTTTTAATATCCTCTGCTGGGTTCCCAAAATTACGACCAAGAGTTTCTAATAACCAAGTACTTTCTTGAATAGAAGGTTTAGAAAAGTTTCGTTCGATATTTTTTTCAGAAGATAAATATAATGCAGCTAAATCGATAGGGGAGTCTACTATAAATACCCCTTTTGGAGCATTATAAGATTCTTTCATTGCTGCGATGTAATTACTTATTAAAAGGCTAACAACTCCGCCGCTAGAAAAGCCGCCAATAAAAATGTTGTCAGTAGGTAATTGATTATCTTCAACTATATTTTGTAAACTTTTTGCAAGTTGTTGTTGTTCGTTTTTCTCAAGCCATAATTTCTGATTTAAGTTAGATAATATAACCGCAATATTATTTTTTTTAGCAATCTCAAGAATTTTAAACTCTCTTTTAATGTCTTCAGCTACCTCAGGGTATCCACCAAACAAAATTAAAACAGCGTTAATACTGTGATTTGGCTTATATAGTTCGTAATCATCTTTTATAATTTCGGTAAAACCTGTATTTTCTTTGCTACTTTTTTCTTTTTGTTTACAGGAAACAAATCCGAAGAAGGTTAGCATTAAAATTATTGAGATTGTTTTCATTCTTTTAATTCTGTATAGCGTTTTTGTATTGTTTTTAAAATTAGGTTTTTTTGCTAATTAAACGTTGGCTTTAAGTAATTATTTATTTTCCCACAAAAAGAGATATTGTGTATAATGTTCTGGTTAACTAAGATTACACCTTTTGTGCTAGATTAATAAAAAAAAGACAGACTTTAGTTCGTTATAATTGTTTTTATAAGTAGGAGCAAGCATCAAGTTCATGTTTTATACAACTTAATTTCAATAAGCTTTATTCTCTGATTTCTTATTCATATCGACACGATCAGTAGATATAACCTTTAGTGTATTCGTTAGAACTTCGGGGCTAATAATTAAGTTAATAGTTAATTTTATAGCGGTTGACAATACTCGTTTACCTTTGAAACTTTTATAGAATATTATGGCAAGTACTTATTCAAACTTAGAGTTTAAAAAAGCATCTAACATTTTTTGTTCAATTTTTTCATCAACAGAGGTTATATTCATTGTGAATTCTTTTTTGTTAAATAATCGGCTAAAACCAATAGTTCTCATTTTTATACCATTAGGTAAATCTATTGAAATGTCAAATCTTTGAAATTTCAATCCGTTTACTTTTTGAGTAGATGAAACTGAGTCAAGTTTTGCATCAGGCATTTGTGTCTCAATAGTTTGGTATATCATCTTATTTACTCCAGAATATGTTTCTAAATAATCTCCATCAATTTTAAAATCAAAGGGTTGCCAATTTGCTTCGAAGTTATTAAACTGACCATTTTTGTATGTAAAAATAGTTACTGCTTGATTTTCTACTTCTTGTTCAAAAGTATTTTCAATAGCATTTATTCCTTTTGTTAATGTTTTATTCCATTCCTCTTTATTTATTGGTTTGAAATTTTCTGGAATATTTACGGTCCAATTAAAATCTTCTATTTTCAGCGTTTCTAGATCTGATTCCGCTAGACTATTGCAACTTAAAAATAGAAGTAATAGGGGTATGTAGTTAAAAATTATTTTTTTCATTTTTTCGTATTCTGTGTAACGTCTTTTTAATTAAGTACACATGGATTTTACGCTTTGTCGCTGTAACAAATTTATTCAATTTTCTTTGTAAAATGGTTCTGATAAGTAATTGTTTTTTTCAGGGAATAGGAAGGGCTAGTCATAATGTAATTGTATTAGCTACATGTATTAATAACTATAGTTAGTGAATATAAACCAAATGTAAAATTTGATAATTTTTTGGTAAAACATTTTTTGCTTGTCTATTTATTTGTAATAATTTCCCAAAATTATTTATAATAAGTTGATAAATGCAGGGTCGAAATAAAAGCGAACTTAACTATGTTTATTTTAATGGTTTATAAATTTAGTACTTATAAAATCAGGTAAGCAAATATTGTTTTCAGGCAGTTAAAATATATATCCATTTTAAAAGACATAATTACAATTCTTCCTTTTGTAAAACTTCGCTTTTAACATTTCGTTTTACTTTAGTCAAAGAGACCTTCTATGTTTACTTCATCACTAACATTCATTAATAAAACACCTATAATAACCTGTCCTAATGTGTTTGCTTCCACAGCTTCCATTTCTAGTTGACCTTGTCGAACGATGGCGAAATCATCATTTCCTTTAAGGGCAGAGGTGTCCCATGATATTTCATGACCATGGGTGCCTATTGAAGCAAATGTTAATAGCTTATTATTTTCTTTAATTTCCTTCAAATCAATTTTAAGAGCATCAGGATAGTCCTTGAAGTAGATACATATCTCTGTTGTAATTTTTGAAACCAAACTTACGCTATCGGGAATCATTTGGTGTATTTCTTTCGGGTTATCTATGGTGTTTTTAGAAAAGGATACGTTCAGTAGCTCGCCATCCATATCATCAGCTTCAAAAGCAAAAATAAATTCGTTCTCTTTTTCAGTTATTTCAACTAATTTTTTAGCAATGAGCTCTACAGCATCAAGAAATTTACCTTCAACAGCCCAACTCTTAAAAACCTGTTTCCAATAGTCTAGTTGCTCATCTGTAAAATTTCTAACTGTAAAATCTTTACTTTCCAATTGTGCTATATAGGGGATCTCGTGGTATAAAGTAGAGATATTTCCCTTTAGTTCGAGGTCTTCCATTTTTGTTAAACCATAAATAGGAGAAAAGTCACTGATTTTATTATCAGAAAGGCAAAGGCTTGTTAATTCTGTAAGATGTCTTAAAGGCTCTATAGAAGAGATTTTCGATTCAGATGCACCTAGATATTGTAATTTTTTAGAATTAGCCAATACATCAATATTATTAACACGACTATTATAAAAGCTAAGCGATTTTAAGTTCTTATATCCATTAAGGAAATTAAGATTATCGATTTTAACACTCGCAAAATAGATGTCTTCTAATTGAGTTGTTTTTTCTAACGGAGTAGTGTCGAGCACAGGGCAACGAGTAATTTTTAAACTTTTGAGTTTAGGAAAATTAGTAATTACTGATATATCTATGGTGAAATTATCTAGATAAGGTTTACCATAATTCTGATATTGTGCATATATCTTAATCTCTTCTATCTCAACACAGTTTTTTAAGAAGTTAATATTCGGCTCAATAAATTCATCTAAATGTACATGGGTTGTATCTAAAGACAATGAAAGTAGGTCCTCTTTAAGGCTCGAACTACTACCTGAAAATCTTACTGGTTTTTTATTCATTTTGATATTTATATAAGTATCTATTCTTTATCATTTATTCTTTCAAAAAACACGATTGGTTTGAGTATTAAAACCTGATTTTTTTTCCAAATTTCACATTAATTAAATCAACTTTATCAGAAAATTTAAGAGAATCTAATATATAATGAAATTTACTAATTATTTATAATTCACCTTCAAAATCGATATATTATTCTTTTCTAATTAATTGAATAGCATCCATTCGTATGCGTGCATTTTTAATGAGCGATGTTAATCCTAGCTGTTCGTTCAATGCTGTTTCAATTTCTTCAGGTCTAATATTGTTATTATTGCCTTGTAATATTTTTAAACGATCTATTTCATGCTTCAAAGTACGATTCATTCGAATTAGTCCGTTTGCTATTTCTTTAGTTCGTTGTTCTTCCGCAATTTCTGTAGCAACTTTAATCATGTTGGGAAGCAGTGTTTCTACTAATGTTTCATTATCAAGTAAAGGATCTATTTGCCCCGTACTTAATTTTTTATCTAAGAGTTCAATAGAATATTTATTTGTTACTTCCTTTCCTGTATGATCAACTACAACTCTTACTGGTGTATTTGGTAAAAAACGATCTACATAAATATTTTGCCCTGTTGGTGTTTCAAGAACAAAAATAATTTCTAATAAAAGACCTGGGCTTTTGGTTGCTTTTAAAACACCGTAACTAGCACTACCAGTTCCTGAACTTAAAACAACATCGATAGCATCGGTTGTCATTGGGTGATCCCAACTAAGAAAACTTATTTCTTCTCTGCTAAGGGCATGTTTTCTGTTAAATGTAACAGATACACCTTCTTGCGGTATAGACGGAAATGTTTCGGTGATTATAGAAGTAGGTTTTAAATAATAGGTTCGAGAAGGTCGATCTTCCATTTCAATATCAAAATGTCGAAATACCTTTGTTAAATACCTTTCTAGACTTTTGTCTTTGTCTTCTGATAGAATTTGTTTTATTAATTTTCCGGCTACTTTAGGGCGAAAAGAATTCATTTCTAGCAATCGATCACGACCATCTGCTAGATTTTTTAGAAGCGCTGTTTGAAAACTAGAAGTTTCAGAAATCAACGCTTTTATTTCTGAATTATTAGCCGTGTTTTCGTGTGCTTTTAAAAGAGTAAGCAATCGATTACCAAATAATTCAGCAATTTTATTTCCACCTTCAATATTGTTTTCAAAAGCATTTAAGCCTTTATGAAACCACTTTGCAAGCAAATGTTGTTTACTATTAGCAAGGTAGGGAATATGAATATGGATGTCTTCAGTTTGTCCGATTCTATCTAAACGTCCTATTCGTTGTTCTAATAATTCAGGATGTAACGGTAAGTCGAATAAGATAAGATGATGCGCGAATTGAAAATTTCGTCCTTCACTCCCTATTTCAGAACAAAGCAGTATTTGTGCTCCATTTATTTCAGAAAACCATGCCGCATTTTTATCTCGTTGTACTATGGTAAGATCTTCATGAAACATAGCTGTTTTTAAATTGGCATGTTTAACTAATGCTTTTTCTAGTGCCAGTACTTTTTCTTTGCTCTTACAGATGAGCAGTATTTTTGCAGGATGAATTTCTTTAATCGTGGTTAATAACCATTCAACACGCGGATCTTTAGCAAACCAAAACTGTTGTTTATTGGTTGTTTCGCTTGGAGTTACTTCATGCGTAAACTCATTGCTTAAACGCTCCATCCAGAGTTCTTTATCTTTTGTAGGCTCTAAAGAAATAAGGTGTGCTTTTCGTTTTGGAAACCCACTCATGGTAGCTCTGGTATTTCTGAATAATACTCTACCAGGACCATGTTGATCCAATAAATTCTCAATAAGATTATCCTTTGCTACACTTTTTTCTTTCGTTATTGCTTTTAGGTTTTCTTTCGGGAAAAGAGATTTTAAAATCGTGGTATCCTTCGTATTCAAATCTTTTCCGAGGTGCAATTTTTCAATAATATTAGCAATAGTTTTATGATCAGAAGATTCATTTACAAAATCATCGTAGTTGGCATACCTGTTAGGATCTAATAATCGGAGTCGGGCAAAATGACTTTCTACTCCCAATTGTTCTGGAGTCGCTGTAAGAAGTAATAATCCTTTTGCTACTTTGCTTAACAATGCTACAATATTATATTCTGTACTAGCCTTGTTAACCGACCATTCTAAATTATGAGCTTCATCTACTACAAGCATATCCCAACCAGCAGTTAATGCTTGTTTAGTTCGCTTTGCGGAATTTGCTAAAAACTCTGTACTACAAATAATAAGTTGATTGTCTAGAAATGGATTACCATCAGGAGCACTCTCGTCAAGTGAAGCACAGCGTTCTTCATCAAAAATATGAAACCACATATTAAAACGACGTAAAACTTCAACAAACCATTGATGTACTAATGATTCAGGAACTAGAATTAGTACTCTCGAAATTCGGCCACTTACTAATAAACGGTGTAAAATTAAACAAGCTTCAATAGTTTTTCCAAGACCAACCTGATCGGATAATAATACACGAGGTGCATATCTCGAACTTACTTCATGTGCAATGTATAATTGATGCGGAATAAGAGCTATCCTACCACCAACAAATCCGTTTACAGGCGATAATCTCCTTTCATATTCGTGTTGTAAAGTTTCTCTACGTAAAGCAAAGGCTTTGGGAGTATCTACATCCCCCATAAAAAGTCTGTCATCTACTCCGTGAATTACCGATACATCGCCAAGTGCTGCTTCCGATATTTTTTTGTCTTTTCCGTAATAGACATACAGATTGTCTTCTTCCTCAACACGTTTTATAACTAATGGCTGATTTTCGGTGTCTTTTATCGTATCGCCTGGTTTAAAAACAACGCGTTGCAAAGGTGCGTTTTCAAGAGCGTACATTCGTGTTTCATCAGCTGTAGGAAAATACAATTGTATTTTTCCTTTGTTGGAGTTCGTTAAAATACCAACACCTAATTCAGGTTCACCTTTACTCGTATATCTTTGATTAGGGAAAAAAATAGTCATATTTTTTAGTAGCTCTTTATGTTTGTAGAAAATGGAACTTATCTAGTAAGTCACAAATAGTAAATACAAGCAAAATTATAATAAATAGGCGAGGACTATGGATAAATTATAAAAGTTATTTATCGCGCCTTGGCACAAGTGTTTTGTGTTCGCTGAGGTTTTAAAAATACACTAAATTAAATATTGTTTCTTGAATTTTTTTTATGGTGAATGCATGAGTTTTAAATTATGTTTTTCGTAATTATTTTTATCTATTTGACGTTTTTGGTTGTTTTTATGTGTTTTTTTATGGTTATTTATCAATAAAAACACCTTTTTTTAAGGTGTTTTTAGATTTTTATCAATGAATGTATCACTTTTATCATATTGATATATTTTAGCGCTCACTTTTTTAACTTCATATTTTTAGATGCTTTTAAAAACCCTATTTTAAAAGATTGAAAAAAAAGCACCCTCTTTTTTGAGACTACACTTTGCTTTAAATGGTTTTATAGCTATTGATAACGTGTGGTTATTTGGATATAAGGTTTTTTTAACACAATTTTATGCACAGGTAACCAAACCTAAAATTATGTTTTACAGAAAGTTAATTACTATAGGTTTAATAATTATTTGACGATTAATTATTGTTAGGTAAGAACTAGCTAAGGAAAATAGGTTTAATACTTCTGGAAGTATTGATACTCTTTTTTCGAAAAACCTATTAATAAATGCTTTCGAAACAGGGGGTATATTACTAGATAAAGTAGCAAACGGATTCAGATTAGGAACGGTTAATTAATTGTTACATAAACATTGGCGGCAAATAAAAAATTAAAGGTAATAGAGAAAATATTCGCTGTTATTTATTCATTTTAAAAAACGATCTAAATAATTAATCATGAAAAAAATAGAAGCAATTATTAGAAAATCTAAATTCCGAGTTGTTAAAGAGGCATTGCATGAAGTTGGTGTAAATTTTTTTTCATACTGGGATGTAACTGGCTTAGGAAATGAAAAAGAAGGACATGTTTATAGAGGGGTTAGTTTTAGTACTAGCGACATTCAAAGACGTTACTTATCAATTGTTGTTAACGATGATTTTGAAGAAATTACGATAAAAACAATTCTGGATTCGGCTAATACTGGGGAAGTTGGAGACGGAAAAATATTTGTTAGTGAAATTAAAGATGCTTATAGAATTAGAACAAAAGAAAAAGGAAAAAATACACTAAACTAAAAATATGGATTCATTAATAATAAATAATGTATGGATGATGATCTGTACAGCACTCGTTTTTTTTATGCATTTAGGGTTTGCGTTTTTAGAAATTGGGTTAACAAGACAAAAGAATACAATTAACATTTTATTCAAAAATATATTTATAATAACAGTAGGGTTATTATTATACAGTATGGTAGGTTTTAACTTAATGTACCCTGGAGATTTTAATGGTTTTATTGGCTTTTCTGGGTTTGGGTTATCTTCTCCATTAACTGCTATTGGTTCTTTAGATTTAACATATAATAAAGGATATACTTATTGGACAGATTTCTTATTTCAAGGAATGTTTGCAGCAACAGCAGCAACGATTGTTTCTGGCGCAGTAGCAGAGCGTATGAAAATTTTACCTTTTATGATTTTTACAATCATTTATGTGGGGTTTGTATATCCAATTGCTGGTTCTTGGAAATGGGGAGGTGGTTTTTTACAAACTTTAGAAACTCCTTTTTATGATTTTGCAGGTGCAACTTTAGTGCACTCACTTGGTGGTTGGGCAGCTTTAATAGCGGTATGTTTATTAGGGCCTAGAATCGGTAAATTCAAAAATGGAAAATCACAAGCTATTCAAGGGCACAATATACCTTTGGCAACAGCAGGAGTATTGATACTTTGGTTAGGTTGGTTTGGTTTTAATGGTGGTTCTGTTCTTTCTGCCGATCCTGAGGCAACATCACTAACACTTGTAACAACATGTTTAGCTGCGGCTACAGGGGGTGTTTTTGCAGCTTTAGTTTCAACAATTATGTTTAAAAATTTAGATTTAACGATGTTTTTAAACGGAATACTTGGAGGTTTAGTAGCTATTACTGCAGGGGCTGACCAAATGCATCCAACTGATGCAGTTATAATCGGAGCTGTAGCCGGAATTATAATTGTATTTGCTGTTAGCTTCATCGATAAATTAAAATTAGATGACCCAGTTGGTGCTATTGCTGTTCATTTAATTTGTGGGGTTTTTGGAACACTAGCTGTAGGTTTTTTAGGGGAATTAGCGAGCGTAACACAGTTTTTAAGTCAGTTAATCGGAGTAGTTTCTTATGCTTTATTTTGTTTAGCAACTTCATTTATCATTATATATACACTAAAGAAAACAATTGGTATTAGAGTTAGTGAAATAGAAGAGTTAGAAGGTTTAGATAGTCATGAACATGGTATGAAAGCGTACCCAGATTTTGATTAATCAGCTATAGGGTTAATAAACATATTGGAATGATTAGCTTTTACTATGATTGATTTTTCTGTTGACCTAATAAATTTGATGTGAAACCCAACTTTCGTTGTGTTCTTTTAGTTTTCACGCTGGCGCAAGCGTTGCTTGTAGTTATGCAATATCTACACGAACAGGATGCTCGCGTTAGCGTGTGGGAGTATTTTAATTTTGCCTTGTAAATTCCATTGTCCAATTTGTTTCCCATTCTTTTGCTTTTTCATCAAAATAGGCTTGTTCCCAAAGAGCAGTATTTTCAGATTTCTTTTTCCAAGTAAACTTCAATTTGTATTCTTTTCCTAGATATAGTTCTTTACCATAAAACTCTCCAATTCCATTTTTAAATGCACCAATCACTTGTTCTTTCAAATAGTTTTCGGGACTTGATGTATCTGCCCAATAAATTGTCCAAATATTTGTTTTAGGATTAACCATTCTGATACTAAACCCGATAAAATCGTCTCCAAAATGAGATGATTTCATTTCGTCCATTAGGCCTAATCCATTAAGAAATGGTTTAGTCTCCATTTTGGCGGGAAATTCAATCCATTAATTACAATCTTTCAGTCGCTCTTTAAGTTTTTTGTTTAGGACATTCCATTTTCCTATTAAAAAATCAAAGTTTTTAATTTCTATAAGAGTATTATTTACTTTTGTATTTATATCCATATTCAATTTATTACCCACATTAACGTAAGCGTGGCAAAGTATCTACATGGGCTGGATACTCGCGCTAGTGTGAAAATTTAGTTTATAATTCTTTATTTAAAAGCGCTTTCTAAGTTTTTGAAAGATACCTTTTATGATCATTATAACTATTTGCAATACAAAAACAACAATAAAGGCTGCAATTACAGCAGGAATAAGCATTAAACCGCTAATTACAAGCCAACCTGCAGATAAACCAGCTAAAATTAATCCACCAATAACTATAATCATTGTTATAATAGAAACAGGTTTCACCCAGCTATCTGCTTTGTCTGTATAATTGGTTTTTTTTAGTATAAATCCTTTTTTGCCTTTAAAATTATCAATTTCTATAAAAATATTATTTTTACCATAAATATTGTTTGTAACATAAAATTGTTCTTTTTTACTTAACAGTATAGGGGCTATTTCTAGTAAATTTTTATCATATTCTAAGTATATAGAAATAGATTTACCGTCATCATCATCTTCAATATTTTCTAGTTTAACAGTACCTATATTTTCTGTTTTCGTTAGCGTTCCTTCTAGAAAAAAGAGCGAATCAAATGGTAGCATTTCTTCCGTTTTATAATTCAGACTAAATCCTTTAGCAGAAATATCATCTAATGTTGAGTCTTCACATTTATAAAAATTATCATGCTCTTTTTTTATATACGCTACTTTTTTATCTTCAAGATAAATTTCCATCCAGTTTACTTTATTTCTTCTTTTTTCTCTATTAAAAGAAATTATAGTATCTGGTACTAAAATTTTCACATGCCCTGAAGACAATTCATGGCTGGTGTAAACTTTTGTTGGTTTTAAAATTCTTAAATAATTTTTCATAGAATAATTAGTGCTTTATAAGCAATTTGAGGTTACATCTCGTTTTATGATTTTTTTTGTTGTTCTAAATCGTTGTTTTTTGCACTGGTACAAGCATCTTGATAACGTTTCTATATATCTTAAATTTATAGTTTTATTCTCATGCCTACTCGAGCTGTATGTTTTGATAGCAATTATGTTATAATTCTGTTTTGTTGTTGAGTATTTTTACAAATCTATGATTATCATTGAAATAAATTCTTGCTATATTTAATGCTTGATTATATTTTTCTATTGATTGAGATTTATTTTTATCATTGTATTTAATCAAGTCTCCTTCTAAATTTAGTAGATATGCATCGTATATTGTTACTTCTTTACTGAAACAATTTATTTTTGTAAAATGTGCTTTTTTTAAGAAATCTAAACCTTCCTTATATTTTTTTTGATTTAATTTTGATTCAATAATATTTGAATAACATATAAGTTGATTTACATTTTGTTGTTTACCATAAAAATCATCTAGTTTTTTAATAGCGATAGTGTATAATGAATCAGCTTTTTTATAGTTCTTTCGATGTAATTGGTTTGTTGCTAGGTCATTGTAAGCAACGCCTAATTTAGACGATTTATTAATTCCAAAATTTTTATGGCATTCAATTGTTACTTTAAAAATGGAATCAGATAGTTTTGAATTGAATCCAGTGTTAATATTCCCTAAATCGTTATGAAAAGCTGTAGTGCTTGGATAAGTACTCTCATACTCTGATAGAAAATTAAGAATACTTAAGTTAAGGTTATTTTTATCATAATTAATATCTAGTTCGTCATTTATTTGGGCTATTTTTAATTTGATTGAATTTTTTTGGACCTCTTCAAAGTTTTTAGAACTATTAAGAGCTTTTAAATAATATTTTTTTGAGTCAATATAATTACCCTTTATAGAATTATAATAACCTAAAAGTTCATCTACAAATGATTGATTGTATTTTTTGTTATCCGTTTGTGAAATTAAATCTTGAGTAATTTCTATTTGTTTTTCAAAGTCCTTATAATTTGAGTTTTCAAGTTCTAATTTTAGTAATAATAGATTTGAAAAAAATAAACTGGAAGATATATTTTTTTGTTCAAAACATTCGCAAGCTTTTTTTGCAACCTCTAAAGCTTCTTTAATATTCTCTTTTTGGAGAATTCTAATTTTGTAAAATAAGTACCGACAGTCGTTATTTGAAGTTATTTTTTCATATTTTTTTAAATATGTTTTTGCAGTTTCGGTGCTGTCAGTAATCAAATAATTTTTAATTAATCGAATATAGGTGTTCTTAAATGAATTAATATTATTAAGACTGTCTTGATTTAAGATAATTAGAGATGCTTTGTTTAGGTCTATTGCATCACTGTAATATGAGCGAGTGTAATAATTATTAGATGCGTTTTCTAAAATATAATGATAATCTATATCAAGAGTGTCTTTTACTTTTAGGTAATTATCAATTAAATAATCAAGTTCAGAATCATAATTTTTATAATCTAAAAGTTTATTATATGTTAATAATAGATTATAACGATTCCAATATATATCACTTTCTGTAGATTTTACATATTTTGGTTTATGTTCCTTATGGGTTAAAATACTATCTGCTTTTATATAATTAGATAAGGCATTCTTAAAGTCATTTTTATTAAAAAACTCATCTCCATTATCTATATAAGCATTTGATAAAAATTCATACGCCCCAGAAAAATCTTGATAATATAAAGTGTCATAGTTTTTCCATTTTTTTCCACATAAAATTGCTTCATTAGCTTTAACAATAGCTAAGTCATATTTTTTTAAATTCATATACTCTTCATACTCATCTATTTTTTCAAACATTAATAAGTTATTAGAGAGACTAGAATCAGGAGTAAGCATTCTTAATAATAAGCTTCTATAAACATTAAAATGAACGCTAGAAAAAGCAAAAAATGAAGTAAAAACAGCTATAGTTATAGATCTTAAAAAGATAAATTTAAGTTTTTTATTGAAATCATTTTTTTTATAAACCCATAATCCAATTAATAAAATCGAAAATATGATATTTATTGAAACTAAAACCTTTCTAAAAATAGATACTGGTAGCCATAATGTAAATGTGAAAACACCTAAAGCAGAGCCTAAAATTATTCCTACTAATATATTTAGTTTGTTTTTCTGAAAATTAAAAAAATATAAACCACCTACGATATAGCAACCGCTTAGAATAGAAGAGCTTATTAATAGAGGGATAGTGAAATGAGGCCCGAATATTAAAACTCCAAGAAAAAGAGATAAAATAGATGTAATTAAAATTTTCTCACTTTTTTTCATTTAGTTTTTTGATTTTTGTAATGTCTTACAACTAGTTATAAGCAGAACTTTATTCGATTGATCGAATTATTTAAGATGTAATAAAGAGAAGTTCTAGCAATTTTTTCTTTGTATCAAATATAAGAAAACCAATAAGTTGTAAAGTATAAAGTTTTTAAGAAGTTATTGACATTTTATTTTTTACTGATTCAGTAATTACAGCTATTCTTGTTTAAGAATAATATTTCTTTGTGTATTTTTCTTATACCTATTCTTAGGAATAATCTCTTTGTTTGCCTTTGTAGAATAGTTTTTACTATTTGGATTTAGAATATATTCGAGTTGATATTCAATCATTTTTTCAAAAGGAATAAGGAAGTTCTTCGTGTCGCATTGTTCTAAGTCACCTTTTTTAAGTAGGTTTAATACAGTGCAAACAGATTCAATCGTACTAAGGCAAAGAGATTCTGGCTGTTGCTTGATAATAAATTTTGATTTTATTTTATTATCAAAACTCACTCTTTGTAGTTTTTGTAAGTTCTTACTTAGTTTAAGCATTTTACGGGCGCAAGGCCATGTACCATCGAGAATGAAGATGTATGGATTAGTCCCCATAAAAGAATTTATTTCTGTACTTTTTCTTGTAGATAAGTTAAAATTATCTTTTCCAGGATACAATAAGAAAGAACAAGTTTTTTCATCAGTCAATATTTCATTTACACGGGTATTATTGGTGAAATCTACCCCAACAATAACTTCTGAATTTTCAAGTTGAAGATTCGTAATATGTCCCGTTCCATTTTTTTCTCTTTTATACTCCTTTGGGTGCATCAAAATAATAAAACGAGTCTTGGTTTGTAAAGTACGAATGTGTTTACAAATACACGTGCTTGAAGGTCGCATGCATTTGTAACATTTTATTCTTGGGTTTTTTATTTCTGCTTGCAAAGTGATATTTTTTATTCTCTAATTGGTAATAACGTTTTACGCAATTATATCGCAAAGCTACTTAAAAAACTAAGTATTTGTTGATGAGATTTATTTTATAAAAAAAGCAACACCAATAAGCGATAAAAATAAAGTTTTTAAGGCTTTACTTATTTCCTAAAGCGTCTTGGTTGTGTTTTTATTCATTAATTTCCTTTTCTGAAATTAATTCATAATAATTTAATAATTGCTTCAATCCCACTACAAAAGCTATGACGATAATCAATTGAATTAAAATGAGAGCCAATTCTTATATATTCGCTTGAAGTACAACCTCCATATTCTTTTTTTCCTATTTTAGATTTTAAATAGACCTTTAGCGAGTCCATTTTAACTTGCGATACTAAGTTACTTCTTCCAGTTCTTTTTGATTTTATTAAATATGTATTATCCTTTTTACGGACGGTAAAATATTCCTCACTTCCACCAAAACAACCCCCGTTTTGAATTTCAATATCAAAACTCCTCATACTAAACACTTTTTCAAAAGTTTCCGTATCGTTTTTTATTCTTGGTTGACAAGAATAAATCAAAGTGATTAATATTATCAGAAACAATTTTTTCATATGTGTTACAACGTTTAATATAAGAAACCTAGGGTAGGTAATAAGTACTACCGTTTCGGTTTATTACTTAGTTAAATATAAATATTTCGCTTTTATCTTTTTTTATACAGCTGTAACCAGTTGGCTATACTTTCCATTTGCCTTTACTTAACTCAACAACTTGTCCACCAATTTTTAAGGTGTATTTATTGTTTTTTAATTTTCCATCTAAATGTATATATGATTTTCTTTCCATTTGAAACCCTTGTTCTACTATTGCTGAGATTTCAGATGATTTATTTTTTAATAGATAAGCAAGCAAACAACCATTTGCACTTCCTGTAGCAGCATCCTCGATTAAATTTTCATTTTCGATGCAAAACATTCTAGTATTGAAGTTATTTGATTTTTCAAAAGTTTGTTCGGTAACAAAAAATAGAGAAGTTGTTAGTCCACTTATGCTATTGGTTTTGTACTTCTTTTTTTGGGTTAAAAATGCTACAACTTTTCGTGAATCGAGTGCTATTTGGTTAATTTTTTCTAAATTGATTACAGGAATAATGATATACGGTAATCCTGTAGTTATTTCTTCTATTGGTTTTTGTATGTTCAGAACATCTAACTCTAAATTTAATCCTTCAGCAATTTCTTGATGCTTGAAAGTTGTTATAAATTCTGGCTCGGCTTGCTCCATTACAAAATCACTATTATCAACATCATTGATAGAAGATAAGTAAATACTAATATTTGAATGTTTTAGATTTAGTGTAATATTCTCTTTTGGTTTTGGTAATAAGTATTTTGAAATAATAAAAGCTGTTCCTAATGATGGATGACCAGCAAAAGGTACTTCATATTCAGGTGTAAAAATTCTAACATCAAATTTTTCATTGTTATGATTTTTTTTTATGAATGTTATTTCAGGAAAATTAAGTTCTCTCGCAATCTTGAGCATATTCTCAGCAGAAACTTTATTTTCGAAATCAACGAAAACAGCTAGTTGATTTCCTCCGTATTTTAATGAGGTAAAAACATCTACTAAATAATAATCTATTTCTGTCATTTTTTTTGCTTGTAGGTAACGTTTCTTGTATGGTGCGTTTTGCAGCCTGTAGGGAGCATATGCATTATACAAATTGTTATGCTCTTTTTATATTTTTCTTAATTCAACTCTTCTGTTTTTTGTTTTTCCTTCTTCTGTTGAATTATTTTCGACAGGTTTAGTTTGTCCAAAACCTTCACTTTTTAATCTGGATTCATCAATATCTTCATCAGAAATCGCCATCAGAACCGAACGAGCTCTGTTTTTAGATAATTTCATATTGGATAATTCATCTCCAACATTATCGGTATGACCTTCGATACTAATTTTTAAATTAGAGTTTACTTTCATCATTTTGACTATTTCACTTATTACATCATATGAACTGGCTTTAATTCTAGATTTTCCTGTATCAAAGTTGATTTGTAAGGTTGCAAAACCTTTAGCGTTAATTTCCTTTAGAATATCATCAGCAGTAAATTTTACGATAGTTTGCTTAAATTCTATTTCTTCAACTATAGCCATTCTCTTTTTGAATATTTGAACACCTATTTTTTTATTTACTTGCTTTATAACCCACATCCTTATAAGCTCTCTATCATTATGCTTGACGGTATATTCTCCATCATAATCACTCCAATATTTTTCGTAATATACATCTGTCATTCCTCCTTTGTTAACTTGTATGGCGCCTATAGACTCTAAATAATCATTAATACTTTTATCAAAATAGTATTGTTCCCAATTCGCATTTTCGTCTTCTGTAGAGAAATTCATAAACTCAACTTTTCCCTCTATATTAAATGTAGTATTTGAGGTTTTAGAAAACATTTTTAATTTACTGAAATTTAATTTTTTAGAATATGATGATGAACCTATATCCTTAGCAATTATACCCTTTGGTGGTTTTATAAAAGGGAAGTTACCTATGTCTTTAGTGCTTATTGGTATTTTTTCCCAAGAGAATTCGGTTTTAATCTTGTTTTTAACATTATTGTTTTTTACCTCCTTATTATTGGAGTCCGTTTTTATTTGGTTTTCTGAATTCGGAATATTTTTTGATTGTTCTTTGTCCTTGCAAGCAAAAAGAGAAACTACTATTAAAAGACTTACTAAATAGATATATTTCATTGTTGTAAGATATTAGTTTTTTATTTTTAGTAATTGAGTATAACTCCATTAATATGGAGTACCAAGATAATAAATCTTTAATTTCTCTAAAAGAGTTTATGGCAACATGTTTATAAATCTCTGTAGTTCTCTAATCTACGTAATACTAATACATCATTATTTCTACCCAATTAAAAGATGTTTTTAGTATTGTGTGGTTTTTGAATATATCAGTAAATTTTGTATAATGTGTTTATATTAAGTGAATACATACTTAGCTTTTGAAAAAGAATATTTTGTTATGTTTATTGTAACAGTTTTTACATTATAAAAAATAAATAGAAGAAACCTATTGAGAAAAGTTTCATGAATAATCATTTTGTCTAAATGACAGTTAAGAGTTTTAGTCTATTTCTCTATATATTGATTCAAATATGATTCTAACTTTTTTTCATTTTTTAGATATTCTATTGGATATTATAACTTTATATTATTACAAAGATGTAATGTGTTCCAATCTTCCATTTTAAATTTGAATATGCGTAGTTGCGGATTTTATTCTAATTACCTTTCAATTTATCACTAAACTCTGTTCAAAAGAGACAAACTTTGAGTTTAGCACAAAGACCACAATTACGCATATTTTTTGTTAGATACTGGTTTTATTCTTTTCTAACTTCTCTAATCTTGGCTATAATTCAAGAAATTTTGTTATTCAACAAGGCCAATTATTAACTTTTTACATGCAATACTACTTTTACGGTACCTCATTTTTAGTCTTCCTATTTTTAAGTAATAACATGCCACTTAATTTTGACATTGTCGATGATATTTTGTTTTAATTAGTAATCGTCCTAGTTATCACTATTCTTTTCGTGGTACCAACTTCTTTTATTTTTTACAACGATTAATCCTTCTGGATGGATATATTCTTCTCCTTTAATATCCGAATATTTAGCCCATGTACTTCCTTTAGAAACAGAACGTTCTCCATTTGTATTTTGGTTTTTTGTATATACTACGGATTGCATAGCATCATACTTAGAAGCATCCCTTACAATTTCGTTATAAGCAGTAGCAATATCACTTTTACTTAAGTTAAGTTTCTCTTTTAAAGGGGTTCCCCAATCTGTTAAACACTTTTCAGCTAAATCTCTAACAATCTTGCCAGGAGCAAATAATTCATCGTTTCCATCTCCTCCATCAATCGCTGCATTTCCTACTACAGTAGCGTGTCTTCCTCGAATTGGTAAAACAGTGGCTTTAATCATTTTATCAAGCTCAGGAATTACAGGAGCAAACCCAATACTTCTTTCATCATGTGCATATACTGCAAAGTATTCTTTCACATTGTCTGCAAGCTTAATACGATCATTCCTAAATTGACCTGAACCAGGAACAGGATCTACCGCAAAAATATTCACAGGTATTTTTTTTAGAGAAGGGTCTTTTGCCATAGCATTAGCTAGCATATGGCATGTAACACCACCTCGGCTCCATCCAATAATATTTACAACTGACGGAAGTTTTCCGTTTCTAAAGATTTCAGCTTTTTTTGCTTGCAATTCTTGAGGGGTTGTTTTACGATTTGGATATTCATAAATATTTCGTATCCAACCAATATTTTTTGCATCTGGAACTTCTACTTTAGCTTTTTTTAGAATTTCGTATTCTTCTTTTGTCATATTTTTTCGACTCCATTCATACTTTCCTTTAATTACTGCAACGGCATGTGCTACATTTTCTTCCCATCCTGCACCAAAAGCTTTTCCTCTAAAATCAGCATAATTACCTGGTTGAGTCCATTTTTCGTCCTCTAGGAGATTTCCACTACCTGGACCATCTACAACAATCCAATCTACGAACTCTTTTCCTTCATGATTTGTTGCTAGTTTGGAAATAAGTTCTCCTGCATGATAATTTTTGTTATAATTTGCATCCCAGTTGTTTGAGCCTGTTCCACAAAAAAAGATAGTAAATACTGACATAATTTTTTAAATTTTAATTGTTTCGCTTACTCTATATCTGTTTTCAGCTTCCCAGTTATAAATGTATTTTTTAATACTAATTTTGACGATTGCTACCTTGTTGATAGCGAGTCTGTATTTGTTTCTTACTTTATTTAGATTTATTGTTTTTCAGACCTGAAATTTTTAATAAGTTGACACAATTGTAATTACCATTTGTTTTATTAAAAGGTAGCATAAACCAAAACGCTGTTTTATTATTGAAATCAATATGTATAGAACTATCTAACCAAACCTTTAGAAACTATTTAGATTAATAGTTAAAACTCTATTTACATAAAATAAAGAACTACAAGAACTATAATAGCGGTAATAAAAACTAACGGAAACCCGAGCTTAAAATAAATCAATAGCTTTTTTTTCTTTACAGTTTTTCGGTATACGAGTAATATAATTGAGCTGGTAATAGATATATAACTAAGAATAATAACAGACTCTAAAAATGTATTATATGGTAGTTTAGGTAAAAGAGAATTAGAGAAAAAATTAAATGCAACCACGGTTAAAAGTAAAGTGAACCCAATATTTAATTGATCTGTATAGGATTTAATCCAAAAAATAACCCAAGAAGAAAATACTATTAAAAATAAAGGAAAAAGAACTTGCCATAAATAATAGCCTGCTTTTCTTTTAAATTTAATTACAAAAGATGCTCTAGAGTACATATCTTCTTTGTTATTTGTACCTTCAAAAAAACCTCCTTTATATTTCATAACCTTTATTTTGGCGTACTGATCTTTAATTTTCCATTCGGGATCTATACCACTAAAAGATTTGTCGTAAAATAAGTCTGGATTAATAAATACAAGCTCGTCTTTTTTGTACAAAAAGGATTCGAAATTTATTTCAAAAAACTGTGTATCAAAAGGAAACGTAATTAAATTCATCTTAGAATGAAAATGACAATTAAAACGTCTTCTAGATACAACGAACCCATCTTCACGAATAGTTAAAACTTTATTGTCGATAATAACATTATCCAGTTTATTCATGAATTCTATACCAGGCATCCAAAAAAAATGTTTTTTTAGCTCTTCTATTTGATTATCGTAGTATATTGCTTTACCATTTGTGAAATTTGTATTTTTAATATCAGCTTCACTAGCTTTCCATTTTAAAATTAAATATCCGTCAACTTGAAAAGTTGAATTGATAGTCTCTATATCATATATTTTATTTACATAAAGTTCAATTGTTACTTGTTTTGATTGAGCAAGTAATAAATTTAAAAAAAAGAAATAAAAACCAATAAAAAATACATTTCTAATTTTCATACTATTTACTTAGGTTTAATGTTGTTTATTTTTTAGGTAGGTAACTACACTTAGCTAATTATTGACATCGTTTTAGTTTAAAATAAAATTACTAATGGGCTGATGGTTTTAAATTGCCAATTCTAAATTATAATAGTTACAATTTCTAAATAGGTTGTAATACATAACCAAGTATCAACGTCTTAGTATCGTTTTGATGCATTAAAATTACTTGGTTAATTAGAAATTTTTTTTCTTGGTTCGTTTTATTCTGAGGAGAATTATAAACCTTAGATAAGATTCCGTATTCAAACCAAGGACGAACAACTTTTAAAATAGAATATTCTACTTTATGGTTTTTATGGCGAAATAGTTTAGTATCGGTTTTAATCGAATAGTTACTTAATAAGGTAATATTAGTCTCTCCAACGAATGTTTCTATTTTATTTAATGATTGGTTGGCAAGCACTTTTTTAATTAAGCTACATTTTGAATTAACTTCAAAAGAATTTGTTGTACAATCATAAAGAACTAATTGATTAGAATAAAAATCATCTAAACTTTGAGTTAATGGATAAAATTTAGCCTTATCTTTTTTATAAATTGTATTAAATATTTTATTAAAAGAATATAACTTATTTAATTGCATTCTTACAGAATCGGCATTCATCGATTTTGAAGATAAAAATGATAGCGAGTTAGAATCAATATTAAAAAATACGCGTTCATAAAATAAATGTTCTTTCTCATAATCAGAAAGTTCAAGTTCAGCTATACGTGATAGAACTTCAGAATAGATGGGGGTGTCATTGTTTATACGGTTGTCTTTGGCAACATAATTTGCTTTACAACCTGTACAAAGTAACATACCAACTATTAGTACTAGTATGTATACTTTAGTGTTTAGACGTTTTAAGAAGTGCATATAACGGTACATTCTATTGTTTTTCGGTATCTTTATTTTTCTCTTTATACTGATCTTCTTGTATATCTACCCCTGTAATTAAAATACCTAATGATGAGGTAATTCGCTCGATAACACTATAAAGTATTCCAGAAATCATGCCTCCAAAAAAAGCAAAAAGAAACTTCCCAAAATATATTTCAGAGGTTTGAATTTCTGGAATATTAATATATAGAATTTCAGAAAGTATAAATCCAGAAAAAATTCCTTCAATTAAATACTCCACTCTAAAAAACTTTATTTTTTCACTAATTAAAGAATGTAATAATCTAAAAGATGTACCTAAACCAGCAATAACAATAGAAAACATTAAATTATAAAGTAGCATATAACCAGAACTATCTAAAATAGTTACTTGGCTACTTTTTTCATTGATACTATCTAAAACAGCTAAAGAAACAAATAAAACTAAAAATATAGCCGCAATTATAGAAGCTTTGGTTGTCTCTTCTGTTTTAAACAAACCATTAACATTACCAAAAATAGATTTTCTATTACTAGCAACGATGGTCTCTAGTTTTCCTTTTATAAAAATTAATTTATTTAAGGGGAATGACTCTCCTGAATTTAAAGCTTGAATATCTTCTACTATTTCATTTGGAAGTTCAACACTTTTAATTTTTATTGCTCTTGAAAATATACGGTTAATACGCTTTATTAAAAAGTTTCTATATTTTTTATTTGTATCTATTGTCATTTTATTAATAGCTTTTATAGTATTTCTTATAATGACTTATTCGAAAACCTACAACAGCAGTGTGCATATAGTTTAAGAATTTTTAGCCAAATGATTATTGCATTCTTTAATTGGTGAAAAATAATATTTATGTAAAATCAGAAATATCAGGGTTTGTATTAGGAATAGCAGGATTTTTTTCACATACAAATCCAATTAACTGCATTCCTTTAATTTCGATTGCACCTTCACTAATATTCATTTTTAACTTACTGTCAGATTCTTCTCTACTATAATTTGCAGATATAGATATTGGGCCAAACCCTCCTTTGGTTTTGGTATCTAACTTGCTAGAACTTTCTTTTACCGCTTTGGCAAGAGAAGAAGATTCTATGGTAACGTCTTTAATAAAAACAGCTGATCTTGAAAGAAAAGGAAATTGACCTTTAGGTGGTGTTTGTCCATCTGAAAATAAAGTTACCGGTGAGTTTTTTGAAAATCTCCAGCCAGAACTTCTAAGGAATTCAGGTGAAAACCAAGGTCTAGAAATTGGCGCCTGAGCGAGTGAAAATGTAATCTTGAATTTTTCTTCTTTAAGATCTAATGAAGAGTTTTCAGAAGAGTAATTAGTTTCGTTTGATCCTGAATAAAATCCCCAACGTGCTTTTACACCAACTTCTAAAGATTGTGAAACTTTATTCTCATGTTTATCTACCTCTTCTTTATTAAAGGTAAATTTTGTCCAGTTATTTTCTGTAAGAAAAGTAGCAGGGTACAAGGTTGTTTGATAAAAATCTGTTCCTGAAGTAGGGTTGGTTATTTTTGCACTTTCAAATCTGGTTAATAAATCTTTTTTATAAACCTCTAAATTTCGTCGAGTTATAGAATCAATTGTAGCAACAATTTGCTGATATTCATTTTTAAATCCTTGAGAAACCCAAGCATCATAAGCAGCACCCATTTTTTGACGAAGAACCTTACCATTTAAAGCAAACTCTTGTACAGCCCTAGCATCATTACTATTTAAAGCATCTAACTTTAATGCGTTAAAAGCAATTAAGGCATCTCTATAAGCACTTTCGTAATCTAAGTAGGCTTTTTTTAATTTACCATCAACAACTTTTGTCTTTTTCTCGCCAGTAATTATATCTTCATATTCAACTGTTTCAGATAATAATTTTCTAAATCTATTTATTTTATTCTGTTGATCTTCTGTTAACTCTTCATGTGCAACTTCAGAAAATCTTAAAAAAATATCATAAATATCATTAATACTTTCACTTTTAGGTGAGTATATTAATTGAGTTTTTGCGTCGTCTATAAACTTACCAGCAGTAGGAATAGCATTTACTAAGTTAGAGAAGTTTTCAGCAGCAATATATCGCTCTCTAACGATATCAGCTTTTTCTCTTCCTTCTCGGTTTCCTAATCCTTGTTGACTTCCAAAACCATAAAGATTAAAGTCTAGATCTTCAAAAGAAAAAGGTATTCCTGGCATAACCCAAGAGACAGCAAAATCATCTGAAGATAATTGATCTGTACCTGCTGTTATGGTATTAAAAATTTTTGATAATAAAGATTGAACGACTTGTTCTGGTTTGTAATCCATAGTAGTTATTTTTTATTTAATGGTTAAATAATTTTGAATTTGGTGTTACTAAGACATACTATAAAAACTTGTATTTAAGAATTTAAAGGGATAAGAATTTTAGCATGTATTTATTAAGAAAAAAGTTTTAAATACTAAGAATTGATTCTTCGGTAAAAGAAGTTTCTGCTACACCATGTTCAAACGCATTTGAAATGAATGATTCGCCTAAAGAAAGATTAGGGAATTTTTTAGCAAACTCAACAGCAATTAATGTAGCAAGAAGTTTGTATGCAGCTTCTGTAGGATGTGCTTTATCTGAGGTTGCAAAAAAACCAAATTTTTGAGCAATAACTAGCGTTAATAACTCTTTAAATGAACTATTCTTATCCGTTCTTGTTAATACATCAGATAAGGTATTGTATAGCGCTACATCTCTATTGTATAAATCACTAGTTAAAGATGTTAGTAAGTTTTTTGAAGAAATTTGATCAATTACAGCTTGAATTTTATGAATATCTTCAGCATGTTTGTTTTTCTGCGTCGAATAGTATTTAATAGCAAATTCTACACGATTTATAAATAATCCTGATGTTAATAGAATTAACTTTAATGCTTTTGTAAACTTCTTATTTGTTTTTTGGATTTTAGGTAAATTACCCAATAACATCTTTGAAACATCTTTATGTAAAACAATCTCATTATCAGTTTTTAAAGCTGCTTTTATTTGGTTATTAATAGCATCTATAAACTCCTTTAATAGGGTAGCTTCTTTTTCTTTTGATAAATCGATTGAATTTAAAAAATCTCTTAAAGCTTTTGATAATGATACAGGTTCATGAGAATCAGAATAATATTGAACAGGAACGCCAGCTGCTTGATCTATTTTAATAACATCTAAACTATATAAGTTCTGTTTTAAAAAGGTGAATGCATCAAGTACAGTAAATCTACTATCATTTTTAGTTAGAAAAGCTTCTTTAAGAAGGCTGTTAAACTCTATTGTAGCATTACGTAAGCTTACAACTTCTTCAGATTTTGGATTTTCGATATACCTTACTGCACCAGAAGGATCAGGATTGTTAACAATTATAAAAGAGTTTTCACTAGCGCTATTATGTGCTTTAGTAATCTCGTCAACCTCATGACACAGTGCTGTTATACGCTGTACCGTTTCTTGCATTAACTCAATACCTTTTTTGTTTGTTACAATATCATTTAAACCAAACCAAACTACAAATAAGTTGTTATTCGGTTTATCGTTTTCTGTTTTTTCTAAATCTTTTTTATAGTCGTTAACTTGTTCTTCAAAAGTTGTAAGAGCAAATTTGTGTACCAAACCTTTTGGAGTATCAGCAACAGCTCCACCAGTAGCATAATTACAATATGATAAACTATTGTCTTTTGAGCCTGTTCTAGAATTTTTTAATGATAAATGATTTGATGTAAGTTCATTTGTTTCTGCTGGAGAAAGTCCGTCAACTAAACTACTACCACCTGACCATTCCCATATAAAATCTGTCCAGTTTTTATTGTCACTAAATCTTTTAATCTTGTTTACTCTTACTTCTCCAATTAATCGACCAAGAATACCTGTTGCTGTATTTGCTTTTACACCAATATCAGAAAGACTATCTCCGAAAATAACGATTCTTTCTACTTTTTTCATTTTTATTTATTTTAGAATTATTTATTGTAGCGCAAAACTATATGTAATAATGTATTTCAATTTGATGATAATCACAGTTTGACTAAAGTCACAATTTGACTAAGATCACATTTTAACTCAAGTTGCATTTAATATTTTTGCAAGGAGATAATTGGTTGTATCATTATTATAAACAAAGATTTGCGTTTGTTTTTTTTATTTAAAAGTTATTATTTAGTTTAATGGTCTATGAGTTTTTGCTATAGACTCATTCACGCCATAACCGAATATTACGATATATGATAACCTCAATTTTTAGGCGTTAATTTTTAAACCTTCTTTTAATTTTTTTTCAGTTTTGTGTTGCTTGAATCCTTATAACTAGACATGAGTTTATACCAATTATAGCGGTAAATATTATCATGTTAGTTAAAGGAAGGTAATATTGTTTTGTAGCGCAATGAAAGAGTTTCCTATTATTTGTTAAATCAAAACCTGATTTTTGGAAAATTATCAAACATTTTACTTTTTATTTCCTCTATGTTTTAGGTAGTTCTTGTGAGTCTTCCATAAACTATTTAACACATTGACTATTATACTTCATTAATGGATTTTTTATTGCTAAACCCAATACAAAGTGACTTGTTGTATCTAGTTTTATTCATGATTTTTTGTTTAAAAACGTTATTGCAGTACAACGACTTAATATCCCCCAGATATCAAGAACAAACATATTACAGCTTACTTCGTGACTCGAAATGACAATAATTAAAAACAATGCAATTTCTTTGATTTAAAATTCTAACAAATATTCTAAATCTAATTTTTGTGTTAAATAGTTTGTAGGTATGTCTCTAATAAAAGGATTCTAACATTTATTTTCATCTATCAATTTTTATAGCTTGTTAATTACACTACAAAGGTATGATGCATGAAAAGTAATTAAATTGTATAAATACATTACATATTTGTATAATTATGCTAATAATTATAGCAAAGCGTTTTTATACTACGAAATATTTAGATGTTTTTGAACTTTAACCTATAAATGAATAATCGGTATAACCTCTTGCAGTACCTCCTCCAAATAGTGTATGATCGTCGCTAATTTGATTCATTTTTGCATTTAGTTTCACACGTTTTGGATAATCAGGGTTGGTTAAAAATTTTCTACCAAAACCGACTAAATCAACCAAATTATTTGCTAATAATTTATTCGCCTGTTGAGGTGTTTTATTTCCTGTTGCTATTATTGTTTTACTAAATACTTCTCTTAATTGAACTCTAAAATCAGTCGGAATTTCAGGAGCATCATCCCAATCAGCCTCACACAAATGAATATAAGTAACCCCTAATTTTTCTAACTTTTTAGAAGCTAACATAATTGTATCTAAAATTTCAGGGTCATTCATGTCTTTAAAACTGATAAATGGTGACAAACGAACCCCTGTTTTTTCACTTCCTATTTCGTTAACTACTGCTTGAGTGACTTCGGTTAATATTCGAACTCTGTTTTCTTTGGTTCCGCCATATTCATCTTTTCTTATATTTGAGTTGCTTCTTAAAAATTGGTCTATTAAGTAGCCATTTGCACCATGAATTTCTACACCATCAAAGCCTGCTTCAATTGCATTTTTTGCAGCTATTCTAAACTCTTCAATAACCTTATTAATATCGTTTTTTGTCATTTCTTTTGGATCTTCGACTGGTACAAAAGTTGCGTCTCCATTTGGTGCTCCATCAAATATATAAACCGTAGTTTCTTTAGCTATCTTAGCTGATGGTGCTAATGGTTGTAATCCATTTACTTGTGAACTTGAAACACGACCAACGTGCCATAGTTGTAAGAATATTTTACTTCCTTTTTTATGAACTTCATCAGTTACTAGCTTCCAACCTTCAATTTGTTCTTGTGTATAAATACCAGGCGTTTTAGCATAACCTTTTCCTTGCAAAGAAATTTGAGTTGCTTCAGTTATGATAATCCCTGCAGATGCTCTTTGTCCATAATATTCTGCCATTAAAGTATTAGGAACATCATTTGGTTGTGTGGCTCTTGAGCGTGTCATAGGTGCCATTAAAAAACGGTTTTCTAATGAAATTCCGCTCATATTGTATGGTGTAAAAAGTGTGCTTTTCATAATTGTATTATTTTATTTGTTTTTTGTTTAAATAGATTGTTAATTTCTCTCGACTAAATAGGGTTGTAAACCCTGCAAATATTCCAATTAATAGCGGAACTAATAATTCGGGTACTATGCTTTTTAATGAAACCCCTGAAGCAAAAAACAGTACTGTCCCCAAAAATGTTGCAGGTACAAACTCACCCCAATCTTCAATTATTTCTAAGAAAATTAAAATGGTTGCTATCCAAAAAACGATAAATGCGGTAACAGATAATTCATAATTGGTAGGTGCTATAGTGTTTAAATAGGTAATAGCATAAGTACCTATTAATGCAATAAAAATTCCTACAAAAAAAGCCAATAGCATTTTAAATGATTTTTTCATATTGCAAGCATGTAAAAAATAGTTTGCCCATCCAAAAAATACTACCCAAGCCTTTACTGCCAACCACCCTGAAACTAATATTACAAAGGCAGCAATGAGGCCAACTAAAAGGGCATGTATAAGTGCGTTTTTATATTTCATTTTATTTAAATTCTACTGTTGTAAATATCAATGTAGTATTTCCAATATTTTCTAAATTATGAATGAAGAAGTTTTCTTCATTCAACTCATTAAAATGTTTGATATCATTTTTTTCGTATTTAGTTTCAGTTACTGTTCCGTCAGTATAAAATGAGCGTGATTCACCTTCATTTTTAATGGTGTAGAAATACGATTTGTTGTGCTTATGAAATGGTAATGATTGGCCTATTGGTAAATGAATACTCCAAACTTTAAATTCGCCTGTCTCTAATAATAAATGTTCACCTACAATTGTATTGTTGGCATCATTTTGCATAGTTTTTTTTAATGCTATTGTCCAAGGAAAACTCCAATCACCTTTTTTATTAATCGTTTTAATTTTCATTCTTATCTCTAATTAAATTATCAATTGACCAACTATTTTTTTCTGCATTAGAAATTAAAAAATAAAAGAATAAGCCATAAATCATTTGCATACCAGCCCAATCCCAATTTTCAATTAATGTTGAACCAAATAAAAGGATGATAATTACTATTGCCCCTGCAATACTTGCTCGATAGGTGAATAATCCCAAGATTAATAACAATCCAATTCCAAACTCTACAAAGGGTAACACACTTCCCCAAGCAAAAACTGCAAAAGAAGGCATTAGGCTGTCTTGAAAAGTTGTTACCATCCAATCTCTAAATCCGTTCAATTTTGAGAAACGAACCAATCCGTGTCCTAAAAAATTAATACCCATGGTTATTCGTAAAAAAGCAAATGCTGTTTGTTGTGGTGTTGTTTTATTCATGATTTTATTTTTTAAAGTGATATTTCACTAGTTTATTATTTAGCATTAAAGGGATGAAGACTGATTTTGTGTTTTTATCAAAATAAATGTCAGCAGTTCCTTTAGGTAAATTTAGTACCTCGGTTGTCGTACCTGTTTCGTTTGTATAGTATAATAGTTTACCTGCTAACCAATCGGACAATAAGAAACCATGAAGCGTTTCGCTTAAACCATCTAAATTTCCAATAGGCTTGGTTATGTTTTCTATGGTTTTAGTTTTGAAATCAACTTTTTGTAACGTACCTACTATTTTAGTTTCGTAGGTTTTAGGGTTAACCTCTTTTCCCCAATTTGCTACAAATAATTGGTCTTTTGAAATATAAAGCCCATTTGGCATATTCAGATTTTCATCTTTTAGCCATAGTTCAACTTTTCTTTTTCCTTTTTTTTGTAATTTATAAATACCACTAAAACCAAAAGTATTACTGGCATATACATTTCCCTTTTTATCTACAGCAATGTCATTTAAAAAAGTAGCATCTTTTGCTTTAAAGGCTAAAACACGTCGAGTTTTAATGTCTATTTCTACAATTTTATCAATATCTGTAACATATAATTTATCATTATAGATAACCAATCCTTTTGGTGCATTTAATTCTGTTATCCACTTTTGTTGAATTATTTTTCCATCTAAACCTACTTTAGAAATATAACCATTCCCATTTTTTTCGGTAGGGTCTCCGTTTATATTAGACACATATAAAGCATTGTTTTTTATATCTAAAACGACACTTTCAGGATTTTTAAAACCTAAAACTTCCCAATCTTTTTCGAGTTTAAATGGTAGTTTGGTGTTCACAATTGTTGTGTTATACTCAATTTCTGAATTATCAACTGGCGTATTTGGATCATCTTTAATCATATTTGCAATTTCATCTTTTCGCATAAAAACAACTCTTTTGTGTTGTTTTGCGTACTGTATAAATTTATCGACAACCTGAACTATTGCGGGACCACCACCAATGCGATCGTGTAAACTTATGCTCATCATTCTTCTTTTTGTAGCTCCTTCAGCATATAGTTGGTCAAATTCGAATTTTAATTGTGCCAAAAACTGATCTGGACTCCAATTTTTACCCGCTATATTTACAATGTCATTGTTACGTAATGTATATGGCATTACTACAAAGTTTTTACCTCTTACTTTGGTTACAAAAGGCTCGTCTCTACTTAAATCATCAATGTGATATAAAAAGCCAAGTTCTTGCAACACTTTTAAAGTGTTTGGACTTCTACGTAACCAATTGGAGTTATAGCCAACGCCTCTTTGTCCTGTAATGACTTCTACGGTATCAATTCCCTTTTTTACAAATGCTAATTCGTCTTCATAAGATAAATTCCATTGGTCGCTCCAAGCAATTCCATGCGCTGCAATTTCGTGTCCACCATCTACAATGGCTTTGGCAACTTCTGGATATCTTATAGCAGCTTCTCCAACTACATGAGAGGTTACATGAATCTCGTGCTTTTTCCAAAGGTTTAACATTCTGTAAATTCCTTCTTTGGCACCATAACGAAACCAACTTTCGGCTGGTAAATCGGGTTGTCCTTTAGGTAAAGGGTTTCCTGAAAACGGACTTTCTGCTCCTTCTTGTTGTCCACCTGTTTCAAATTGCATTGAAAAAGAGATAACCAATTGTGCATCATTTGGCCAATAACTTTTTGTGTCGTTTTTTTGTGCTAGAACTATAATTGTTGAAGCGAATAGTAGAATTGTTAAAAGGACTACATTTTTCATATGTATTTTATTTAAAAGTTATTATTTCGTTTAATTTTCTACGTTTTTTTTGTTTTGGTTCATTTACCCTATAACCAAATGCTACCATATACGATAAGCCATATTTTTGGGTGTTAATACCTAATTCATTTTTTAAAATCGTTGTTATTTCTTTTTGCTTAAAACCTTCAATGGGGCAAGAATCAATACCTATCATTGCAGCGCTTGTCATCATATTAGCTAATGGTATGTAGCTTTGTTTTGATGCCCAATCAAAAAGCTTTCTATCATCGGTTAAATCAAAATCAGATTTTTGAAATGTCTCGTACATTTTTCCTTTACTGTCAACAACATCTTCAGGTAGCTCTTGTACGTTTTTCATAAAGTCTTTAATGTAAGCACTGTTGTATTTAGTCATTTCACTTTTCATTGCTAAACCAAGTATAAAGTGGCTTGCTGTATCTAGTTTTGCTGTTGCTCCCCAAGCGCTGTCTTTTAATTTTTTGCGTAAACCTTTATTTTGAACAAGTACAAAGTGCCAAGGTTCAAAGCCAAAAGAGCTTGGAGAAAGTCTTGCGGTTTGTAAAATGAAGTTGATGTCTTCATCGGATATTTTTTTTTCGGTATCGAATAATTTACAAGCGTGTCTATTATTATATGCGTCCAGTATTTTTTGTTTGTCTATCATTCTAGTGCTGCTTTTTGATACTACAAAATTAGAAAGTGTAGTACGTGTTTTTGATGTATAAATACATTGTATATTTGTATAAATACATCTTTATAATGTCGCAACGATTTTACATCACCAAAAACTTGGATGTCCTTCAATTTGAAGCAGCCAACGAATGGGGATATTCACGGCACAAGCATAACTTTTTTGAACTTACCTATATTTTAAAAGGTAGTGGGCAACATCTTTTAAATGAAAGTGCTATTGACTATAAAAAAGGTGATTTATTTTTTTTAACTCCTAAAGATGAACATGAATTTGTAGTTGACGAGCCTACAACTTTTGGAATTATAAAATTTACAGAACAGTTATTCTTAGAGAAGGCAAATTTAACTTCAAGTACACATTGGCGAAAAAATTTAGATACGGTTATACTTCATGCTAATAATATTCCTAAAAGTATTATTAGTTATGATGTTGATAGAATTCAATTATTTTATTTGTATGAATTGATAAAGAATGAGATAGATAATCCTTTGGTTTATGGTAGAGATGTTCTGCTAAATTTATTTGGCGCTTTATTGGTGGTGGTTTCAAGAAACTTAAAGTCAAACCTTATAAAAATAGAAGAACGATATAACTCTGAAAAGGAAAAAATTGATTCAATATTAACTTACATAAGGCAAAATGTACTTGATAAAGAATTAATTAAAATAAAGTCGATTGCTGAGACTTTTTATATGTCTCCCAACTATGTAAGTATTTTTATAAAAAAGCACGCAGGTATTTCTATTCAACAATATGTATTGAAAACCAAGATAGAAATGGCAGCGCGTCTTTTGAAGCAAACTAACTTAAATATTTCAGAAATAGCAGATAAGACAGGTTTTTTAGATTCTAGTCATTTTAATAAGATTTTTAAAAAATATACAAGTCACAATCCCAGTGCTTTTAGGTGGTTAATTTAGTATTGATTTTTGGTAATATAATACAGGTTTAGAGTATGTAACAAGTGTTTCTTTAGTACGAATGCATAGTATTTTTGTATAAAGAAACCTTCACAATGTCGCAACGATTTTATATTACTAAAAATTTAGATACCCTTGAATTTGAAGCAGCCAACGAATGGGGATATCCACGGCACAAGCATAACTTTTTTGAGTTTACCTATATTTTAAAAGGTAGTGGACAGCACCTTTTAAATGAAAGTATTATTGACTACAAAAAAGGTGATTTATTTTTTTTAACTCCTAAAGATGAACACGAATTTGTAGTTGATGCACCTACAACTTTTGGCGTTATACAATTTACTGAACAGTTATTTTTAGAGAAAGCAAATTTTACTTCAAGTACGCATTGGCGAAAAAACTTAGATACCGTCATATTTTATGCGAACAATATTCCTAAAAGTATTGTTGCTAATGATGTTGATAGAATCCAATTATTTTATTTGTACGAATTGATAAAAAATGAGATAGAAAGCCCGATGACTTATAGTCGAGATGTTCTACTTAATTTATTTAATGCTTTATTGATGCTCGTTTCAAGAAACTTAAAGTCAAGCCTTATAAAAAAAGAAAAATCATATAACTCTGAGAAAGAAAAAATAGATTCAATGTTAACTTACATTAGGCAAAATGTGCTCGATAAAGAATTAATTAAAATAAAGTCGATTGCTGAGACTTTTTATATGTCTCCCAATTACGTAAGTGTTTTTATAAAAAAGCACGCAGGTGTTTCTATTCAGCAATATGTATTGAAAACAAAAATAGAAATGGCAGGACGTCTTTTGAAGCAGACTAATTTAAATATTTCAGAAATAGCAGATAAGACAGGTTTTTTGGATTCTAGTCATTTTAATAAGATTTTTAAAAAATATACAGGTGATAATCCTAGTGCTTTTCGATAATGAATTTGAGATTAGTGAGCATTGGATAATGACGAGTTATTTTTACTTTTTAAGGTGCGGAAAAAATGAAATGCACTTGATTGTTGGTTTAGCTTTTTAATTTGTAGTAAACGATTGTGTATAGAATTTAAAGAACTGAACTTCTATTACGCTTATGCCTTATTATGCTTTTTTTGTACTCAAATAACTTCTTCTTATACCCTAAAATTAAGGCTTTAGAGCACTTTCTGAAAATTTAGTAGGAGTGGACAGTATTTTTGCATGAATACACCTTCACAATGTCACAACGATTTTACATTACTAAAAATTTAGATACCCTTGAATTTGAAGCAGCCAACGAATGGGGATATCCACGGCATAAGCACAATTTTTTTGAGCTAACTTATATTTTAAAAGGTAGCGGGCAACATCTTTTAAATGAAAGTAGTATTGACTACCAAAAAGGAGATTTATTTTTTTTAACCCCTAAAGATGAACACGAATTTGTAGTTGAGGCACCTACAACTTTTGGACTTATACAATTTACAGAACAGTTATTTGCAGAAAAGGCAAATTTTGTTTCAAATACGCATTGGCGAAAAAACTTAAATACCGTTATATTTTATGTCAATAATATTCCTAAAAGTATTGTTGCTAATGATGTTGATAGAATTCAATTATTTTACTTGTATGAATTGATAAAGAATGAGATCGGGAATTCTATAATTTATAGTCGAGATGTTCTGCTTAATTTATTTGATGCTTTACTGGTAGTGGTTTTAAGAAACTTAAAGTCAAACGTTATAAAAACGGAAAAATCATATAACTCTGAGAAGGAAAAAATAGATTCAATATTAACTTACATAAGACAAAATGTACTTGATAAAGAACTGATTAAAATAAAGTCGATTGCTGAGGTTTTTTATATGTCTCCCAATTATGTGAGTGTTTTTATAAAAAGGCATGCAGGTGTTTCTATTCAGCAATATGTATTGAAAACTAAAATAGAAATGGCAGTGCGTCTTTTAAAGCAAACTAACTTAAATATTTCAGAAATAGCAGATAAAACAGGTTTTTTAGATGCTAGTCATTTCAATAAGACTTTTAAAAAATACACAGGTAATAACCCAAGTACGCTGCGATAATAAATTTGCTATGAGTGAGCATTGGAAAAAGGCAAACTATTTTATTTTTAGAGGTACTAAAAAATGAAATTGTTTCTGTATAACCAAAATAAATAGTAATTATATCAGAAGAATAAGCTCAAAATACTGAATGATATTACTTTGAGCTTAGTGTAATATTAATGAATAATTTATTTAGTTTTTATACTCTTCTATTTTAAAAAGTTCTATTCAGCGTGTTAGTTTTTGATTTAATCTGCACGTGGATATTATTTTTCCGTTGTAAAAATTTTCAAATTTCATTATAATATTTTCGTTCTTTATTTCACAGACAATGTCTCCTTTTTTGATAATATCTCCTCGCTTAAAATACCATTTTGTTAAAATAAAACCTTTTTTATTTCCTAATTCAGGTGAAAATATTGATTTAATTTTAACTTTTTCTAAAGTGGAATCGGATTCGATTGAGTCAGTTCGGTTTTCTTCTTTACTTCTTAAATCCGGGCTGCTTTCTAGGTCATTTATAATTTTATTTTGTTTTTCTTGAAAAGAAATAATTTACGTATTAAAGATTTTATCATACCTAATTATTGGTAACGTTTGCTATATTGTTAGTGGCGTTTTAAAGAATCGAAATTTTATTAAAAGACCCTAACTTCAATTTTTATACTATGTAGCCATTAACTATAGTTCTAATTTTTCTTTTCTAGCTGTTCTTCAATTTTTGAAACTCTTTTTAATAAAGGTTTTAAAATTTTGCTTTCATTCTCAATTTTCGAGTTTTGGTTTTTCAATTCGTTAATTTCTTTTTCTTATTTAATAGTATATAAAGTCAATTCTTCAATTTTTTGCAATAATTTAATTTGAAAATCACCAATATTAACACCGTTTTTCTTCATTTCTTTTGCTGATGTATTTTCTGGTAAATACTTAAAATTCATTACTAAATATATCTTTAAAAACAAGCAGTTGTTCATTTTAAGCTCACTTAATTTTAGTTTTTAGAAAGCTAAACAAAAATAAGCCCTTTTTAGGGCTTATTTTATTTCTTTTGAATTACATCCCAATGCTCAGCGATTTTTCCATTTTCAAGTCTAAATAAGTCAGCGAATAAATGTTCTTCACCAGCAAATAAGCCTTTAGAATAGGTCATTACCATATCTCCAGCTGCAAAAGTAGCTAACACTTTTTGATATTGCAGTGCTACATCTTGTTTTTGAAGGTTTTGCATGAATTTAAATAACCCTTCAACATTATTTCCTACCATTGGATTGTGTTGAATTACTTTTCCATTTTCAAAAAAATCTTGAATAGTATTTATATTTCCTCCAATCCAAACATCGTTTAAGAATTTTTCTATAAATATTTTATTTTGATTTGTATCTGGATTAACTGTCAATGTTTTTACACCATCAAACATTGTTAATCCTTCAATTTGTTGTTCTGGCACTTCTTGAATAGTGGGGAAAAATGTATCTACATTTCCATTTTTATCTAAATTGAATAAAATCATTTCAGCATATTTTCTTCCATCTTTTTCAGTTTCTATATGTGCTAATACTTGGTTTGAATTAGTGAAAAATCTATGCAGATTTGCTGTTTCACCATTGCCAGAAAAATAATGACTAAACAACTTGTCGTCGTCTTCATTATTAAAAATTGGTCTGTATCCAGCGTTAATTCTTCCATATTTCAAATCGTATAGAATCGTTTTTGTTTTTTTTAAGAGTTGTTGTTCACTACCAATTCTATTAAGAATGTTCGCAACTTTATCTGGTTTTGAGAAATTTGGTGTATGACTACTTTTTATTGAATATGCCTTTAGCACATTGCCATTGTACATAGCTCGTTGTATTTCTATAGGAATGGCTCTATCCTCTGTACATTCTATATAGTATTTTGGAATTTGTCCATAATTTGTTTCCGTGATCTCTAACTCATAGGTTAAAGGAGCGAAAGGTTCAGGTACAATGTATGGTTTTGCTCCATTGAATGCTTCTTTTGGAATATCGTGTGCAAAAGCATTTTGTATTTCTTCTTCATTTACTAATGCATATATTTTATCTTCTGATAAGTAGAAATTATCAACAGCCGTAGAGCCTTTAACTCCTTGGACAGCATTGAAAAAAGAACCTTTGTTTGGAAGTAAAAAGGCAGTTAAATAAACTAAGCTTTTTATTTTTTCAGGTCTTAATTCTGCCACTCTGCTAATTGTTATCCCATTAAAACTATGTCCAACTAGAATTACAGGGCTATCTTGTTTATCAACAATATCTATAAGTGTTTCTACATAATCATCCATAGTAATATCGACTGGAGAAGTTTTGTTGATCCCATGACCTGGTAGGTCTGGGGTTAATACTGTGTGACCATTTTCTTTTAGGGTTTTTACTATACTTTCCCATTGCCACGCACCTAACCAAGCAGCGTGTACTAATACATACGTTTCTTTTTTGTTCATTTTACTATTGTTTTTAAATTGCTTTATTACCTCAAAATGATCTTTTCTTAATTGCCAAATACCATTTGTTTTTACCCAAGTTTCGTTTGTAATTATACCTTCACCCACATTCATACTCCAATTTGAAGAAATAATAGCTTCGGTTTCACTTACTGTTTTTATTTTTGTATTGGTGTATTTTAAATCTGTGACACCAGATTTTACAAAAGGAGTCCAAAATTTACTTATGGCTTTTCTTCCTTCAAAAGTTCCAAAAGGTTTGGCGACCATAACAGCATCTGTTGTATATGCCTTTCCAACTTCTACCGTATTTCCTTTATTGAAATTTGAAATCCAATTTTTGCTGGCTTTTAAAACCTCTTTTTCTACTTTTTTCTGTGCGTTTGAGTATCCAATATTGAAGATCGAAAGCAAAACGATAGCAATAAGTGGATGAAATTTTCGGTTCATTTTTTTGTTTTAATTTGTTATTAATTACAATGCAAAAGTAAAACGAGAAATGAAGTAGCACCTGTGCCTTTTGATACAAGTGGGGAAATAAAATTAATAAAGGTGATTTTTTAGAGTAGTTCTATTTGCTTAAACCTTAAGTTCACTATGCCTGAAAGTTTAAATTGTTTCAATATTTTTGAGACGACTTCTCTTGTAGTACCTATTTCTTTTGCTAATTGGCTATGAGAAAGGTTTATTATGTGAGATTGGCTTTTTGTGCCTTCATATTTTAGGTAATCTATTAGTCGTTTGTCTATTTTGTTAAATGCCAATTTTTTATATTTTAAAAGCCAAATTAAAAATTTGGAGGAGCTTTGTAAATGAGAAAAAACCTTAGAGTTTAGTCCTTATTAGCTATATTTCATATACATTGTGCTTGTTGCACAATTTTAAAAATAGTTAAAAAAGAGTTATCTTGTATTATGCAAGGCAAGAAAATTTATCAGGAGAAATTATTTAACAATTTTTAGTTGAGTAACCAAGTTCCTAAAACAAAATTTTACAGACGTTTAACTGCTTTTTTAGACTTAGGTTATTTATATTCTTTTACCAAAGAATATTATGGAGTAAGCGGTCAAAAAAGTATCGACCCAGTATTTTTTTTAAAATTACCTTTAGTAGGTTATTTAGAAAATATTATTAGTGATCGTAAGCTAATATCTCATTGCAGCATTCGTTTAGATATTTTTATGATATTGATGAAGAATTATCATGGCATTCTATAATAAATCGTACATGCTAGTTATTTCTAGAAGCGGTATTTGAATCAGTTTTCACACATGTTTTATCAATGCGTGTAAATAAAGGAATGATAAATGGTTATACATAAACTATGCTTTTTTAGAAGCCAAGAGATTGATCAGTTATATTCCGCCACATGGAACCTACAAAGGTTGTCCTGACAACTTTACTTATAATAAATAAGAAGACCACTATTTATGTCCCAAAAGCAAAATCATTCCGTTTAAAAAGGTTTTTAATGAGAAGAAGAACAATACTAAAAAGAAAGAATATCGAGCTTCTTCAAAATTATGTAAAGGATGTGAATTGGTAGAAAGTTGTTTAGAAAAGTCAAAAGAGAATAAATTTACTATTACCTACTATCGAGAAGAATATGAACGTAATATTGCTAGAATATAAAGTAAGCGAGGCAGGTATATGAAAACCAAACGGCAGAGTACTTTAGATCCAGTTTTTGGAACACTTACTCAGTTTATGGGCTTACGAAAGATAAATACAAAAGGAATACAATAAGCAAATAAGGTAATGCACCTATCTGCTGTTGCTTATAATTTAAAGAAGTACTTAAAGTTTATAGCTAAAAAGGTGAAAAATGATACAAGGATATCGTTTTTACATATTTTATCTAAATATGTCTTTAAAAACAAAAAGACTTTAGTTTTAAGCTCAATTATCGAAATACTTTTTTCAGAGTTTATGGCTTTTAAAGCTTGAATACATTTCCTTAATGTTGATTCATTTTCATCGTGATATCTTCTATAAAGGTTCTCATTTGTTTCAAAGGTTCAGAAAATCTATCGTCCTTAATTTCCGATTTTACAAATTGTTTATTCTGTTTCACTTTCCATTTAGTCCCGTTTGTCATTTCTGTTATCATTCTGAATAATTCAGATTTGGAAGTAGTATAAAGTTCAAAATCCCCGTTTTTATTAAAAATAAAAGTAGAGTTTTCAAAACCGTCTATTAGAGTTGCTAACTGTGGATTTGTTGGTTTTTTAATGATTTTTTCTGCTTTCCATCCCCATACATTCCTTTTTTATTCAAAGTTTGACCAAAAGAAGCTAAACTTAAGGTAGTTATAAATATTAATACAAAAAATTTTCTAATTTTTGTTTTTTTAATTGTTTGCAAATCGTTGGATGTAGAACTTTATTCAGTATATCTGGTAGTTTAAGCTATAATAAAACGAAGCTCTTGCAATTTTTTATTTTATCAAATATAGCAAAATCAATAAGCCGTAAAGAGTAAAATTTTAAGAAGTTTTTAAAAGGCGCTTACTTGAATTTTTATACAAGTAGATTTTCTAGTTCCGTAGTCTTTTTTTATAAGTTATTTAAACTTTACGATGTGAAGTTGAAAATCTGTACACTCGAATTTTTTTTTAAAAACTGAGCGTACAGCATTGTACACTTATTTATTATTTTAAAAATTGAGTGTACATAAATAGTATTAAAGAAAATATCTTGATGTAATAGATTCCTTCATATTGGTGTAAGTGTTTTGCTACTGTTTTTATACAAATAAAATTTTTAAGTATTTATTTCTAATTTAATACAGACACGAGGAGGGGTGAGGGCATATTTTATCTCTAAAATTAAAGATGTAAATGTTATTTGTTGGTATTGTTACCCTAAGCCAAAGTAAATACAAATTAAAGCAATGGTGTCAAAAAAACCGTGTACGGCAATAACAAACCACAAATCGTATTTACGTAAATAGAATATCAATGCTAATAGCGCTCCGACAATTCCTGTAACAAGTTGCCCTGTAATTCCTTGATAACTGTGCATAAAGCCAAAAAAACAAGCTAATAATACGATATTAAGCAGTATACTGACTTTGCTTTCTCCAAAGAATTTTACAAATTGTCGCATAAAATAACCACGAAAGATTATTTCTTCTCCAAATCCTGCAGAAACCCACACTAATGCTAAAGCAATTAAACAGGCAGGAAGATTTCCTTTTAATTGGTCAAAGCTAGAATAATCTATAGAAGCTCCTGTGAGTTTTGTAATTCCAGGAACTAATACAAAAACATAAAAAGCAAAGAGGCCTAGTGCAACTAATGGAGCAAGGACAAAGATATTTTTGAAGGTGAATTTTTCACGTTTAAAACCAAGTGCAGAAAATGGTTTCCCTTTGTATTCTATATAATTCGCTATAATGATTAGTATAGAAATAATGATGTTTTCGATGAAGTCGATATGTATTGGTCCAAACCATAAAAAGCAGATGATTGCAATGGTAATTAATGGAATTAATACTTGTGGTAAGGAAATCTTGTTCATTGTTTTTGATTTTAAATTCTAAACGAAATAATGAACAAAATAGCTGATAACCTCTTTAAATACGTGTGTTTTTACTGAATGGTCATAAATTTATAACTGAATAGTCGGTATTTTTTTGATACCTTTTATTGAAACCAATCGATAAATGCTTTTCGTTTGTAACGACTGATATTAATTTCAGCAATCGCATCGTTTTCGATGGAAGTTTTTAATTGGATACGCAACTTGCCATTTTCAATTTTTTCAATTTGATCTACAGCATCTTTGTGAATGATAATTTGTCGATTGGCTCTAAAAAATAATTGATCGTTTATTTTTTCTTCGAGTTCATTTAATGTAAAATCGGTGGTAATTATTGTGCCGTTATTTTTAACTGCATACACAATTTTGTTTTCGCTGTAAAAGCAGGTAATATTTTCATAGGTAAGCTTCGTCATTTTGGCGCCAGTTTCAATCGTAATTTCAGCATCTTTTATAGATAGCTTATATAAATTGTATATGTTTTGTGTGTATGATAAACCTATGAGAATAAAACTTATTAATAAGCTAATTAGTAAACCAATTAATAAATAGTAGAATTCTGTTTGGGCACCTACAACTATATTTAAAAGAATATTTACAGGAATATATATGATTGTAATATATCCTAGAGTAGAAGCCATAAACCATGAGATAGTTACAGCTTCTACTTTTTTAGAGAAATGCTTTTTTTTGTAAAATTTAAAATTAAGAGATGCTATGATTTCGATGAGAATACATAAAAGAATAGTCGATAGAAAACCTTCTAAGGGAAATCTATAGGATTCATTATAATATGGAAAGCTATCGGGTGTTGCTAAATGATTTAGGACTAAGGAAAAAAGAATTAATATAATTACTTTCTTAAACCAATACCATGTAGCGCGACTTATAAATGTATGCCATACTGTTTTTATGGTATTCTTGGTTGGTTGTATAGTACTCATGAATTAGAAGCTCTTTTTTGTCAGATTCAAAAGTAAAGAATTATTTTTTCTATAAATTGTTACCAAGGATATTACTTGTCATTCACATTTACTCTTTATATTAATTCGTTTTTAGCTGAACAATTTTATTGATGTCGTCAAAATCAGAAATTATTAATTCCATTTCATTATTTGGGTACATTTTCTCTTTCCCAAATTTCTCTTCACAAGCTTTGAAGTTAGATATAGCGTTAAATTTCTCACCAAAATTTGAGATAATTCCTTGTGGGTAAAAACATAAAATATGAGTTTTAATTTTTTCTCCGATTTTATATTTCATTTTTAACTTATTCCAGTTTGATTCAAATCTGATCATTGATTTTTTCCATAAAATGTCAAATTCCTCTTTAGAGCTATAGTTCATAAATTCTAAACTGTCCTTTAGATTTCCTTCTGGTAGAAAAAATGATTCGTGTTCAATAGTTAAATACGTATTGGTTAAATTATTTTTTGTCTTATAGATGGCTCTTTCACAATAGAGCTCTTCATCCAACTCTAGAAAGCATTCTGTGTTATTTTCGTCTTTATATTTAAAATAACTTTTCATCTTTGATTGTTGTTTTCAAATGTAATATAACAATTTTAAATGTGTTATGTAAAATTCTTTTAGGGAGATTAAATATTTATTACCTTGGTGCGTATATAATAAAAATAAACATACTAGTGTGTTTATCTAACTGTTGTACGTCATTTAAAAAGAACTCTTTATACTCTTGAATATGCTGCCAAAAAAAGAATTAAACATCTATCCAAAAACACCTGAAAACATAGATGCATTAATATGCTTTTATTTTGATGATTACGAATTAGATAAACAAGGATCTAATGAAATGCTTATGAAAAAAACATCTTTAAGTTTAAATCAAATTGAATTTATTGCAAGAAAATTATCCGAAGCTTGGAATCCTATGTTCAATAATTTTTTTTATGGAAAAACTACTATATCTAATCTAATGCGTTATGGAATCGACGGATTAACAAAATATGAAAAAGATTGGAGTTTCGGTCCTAATAGTAAAGGGAGACCAAAAATAAAAGAATTTTTAGCTTTCGTAAAAAATACAGAAATTGATATAAGTTTTCTTTAAAAAAACAATTAAAGCAAACGTATAACAAAACCTAAAATTAATGCGGTGGTTTGGTGTTAAATCAAAAAGTCTGTGTAATTTTATAAGGTCGCCAAATCTGTTGGATTTGACATTTTAATAATAAAAAGAAAAACGCAAACAAAAAGTTTTGGCTTTGTGAGAAGACGGAATCTTTTCAGATTTCTTGGTTCCGCACTAATCTTAGCTCAGGCTTTGGCAACAATAACCACGAAAGTGCAAACCGAATTAATGAAATCACTATTATTAAGAAAATGAGTAAAACCATTAATATTGACTTCTTGTGTCCTAATTGTAAAAATTCTGAAAACATTACTTTATTTACATCAGTTACTGCATCTGAACATTCAAAATTAAAAGAAAGATTTTTAAAAAATGAGTTGAATTTTTTTAACTGCAAAACCTGTAATTCGAGCTTTAAAATTGAAGTTCCAATTTTGTATCACGATATAAATAAGCAGTTTGCAATTTGGTATTCTAAAGACAAAAATTTCGTACCTGAACCACCAATAATTAATAACTATTTATTTAACGCAAAACTGGTGAATGACTTACAATCATTAAAAACAGAAATCCTTCTTTTTGAAAATCAAATAATTTCAACAAAATTTGAACAACAAAAATTACATGTAAAAATGGATTATAGTAAATATGAAAATATAGATGAGTGTTTAATTGATTTTAAGCATATCCATAAATTAAATGATATTCAATGTAAGTTTTGTAATAAACCAGACATTACCTATGGTTTTTCTATTATTTGTGAACACTGTGGCAAAAACATTAATACAATAAGTAATAAAAAACTATACGTAGCAATTAGTTTGTTTGGAATATTTAATCATTATTTAAATCATTTAACATTTGAATATAAAAATGAAATAGAAAAAAGAATAGAAAATACTTTGTCAGAAATAAAATTCGACAACAAAATAAACAATTTTTCTGACTTAAATAATTACCTCAAAAAAATCAAGCTAATCGGAAACAAAAATTATTTATTTATCTATTTTAACGATAAGTGGGAATTGAAAATTAATGAAGAAAAATTAGATGAACTTTATAATATATCAAATAATCCTGCCGAAATAATTATTATGACAACAGCCTTGACAGGTTATATAAATCAAAATGTACTAAATAATGAAAAGGGATTTATTTCATTTATGAAAAGATTTTTTAATATAAATAAATGGTTTCCGAATTAATTACAGTTGCGAACAAAGAACTGAGGTAGAAGACAAATTTTCTACCCACGGAATCGGTAAAAAGAAATCAATACTGTATGGGGAGTTCTTGAAAAATGAAAAATTATTTCGATTTTAAAGTTATAGTATCCGGTTTTTTGTTTAAAAAGGTATATTCAACTGTTTCTCCACCTTGACTCCAAACTGTTTCTACTTTTTTTATTTCATATCCTTTTTTAGATAAAATTAAACTATAAATAAAATTTGGGCCTCTATACAATTTAAAATATCCATTTTTAATTGAAATAGTAGATTGAAGTCCATTTAATTCTTTGACTATTACATTTGTAAAGGGTTTTTATTTTTATCAATTACAACACCATGATAATACAGTTGTTTCTTATTACAAGATAAAATAAATACAAATAAACAAATACATACTATTTTTTTGTCTTTAATGTAGTACACATTGAACTAGGTTTATTATCCATCTTCCATTTATATTTTCTGAGATGAAGATTAGTTAGGTAATGTAATTTTTTTTAAATGTAGTGTATCCGCTTTCATATTTAAAAATTTATATCTAATACTTTCACCATGTTGGGTTCCAACAGTTTTCATAATTCTAGTTTCAAACCCTTCTTTTGAAAAAGTTAATTCAGAAAGGAAATTAGGATTTCTATATAACTTAAAATAACCATTGTTGTTTGAAAAAGTTGACTGAACCCCGTCGGTTATAATTACTCTTGATAGAGGTATTTGCTTTTCATTAAAAATAATTCCATGGTAATATGTTTGTTCATTTTTACAAGATAACATTGTCGTTATGTAGAAAAAAATTAATACTATTCTCATTTCATTTTTAATTTGCTTAGCTATAATAAACTTAATACATCTTTCTTGTTTGCAACAATCCTTTTGTAATCATAGGTAAAAGGATCATTGTTGTAATATTTCATTATAGTAAAACGTAAATTATATTAATTATTCCCATTGTTAGGAATGTCTATTCTTTTAACTTCTCGCATACGAACCGTATCAGACCATTCCATTAAGAAACGAGTTATATTTCGCACTCTACCACCATTATATGAAAAAGCAAAAACAGTATCTGTAATATATCCTTCTTTTTCAAGAACTAAATCATCAACAAAAGTTGAGCTTCCTCCTTTTAATAAAAAATAGCCATTTTTATCTGTATAAACATACTTAGCAGAATCAAGATGTCTTTCATAAATTCTTACCTTTTCTAAAGGTGTATTCTTCGAATCATAAATATACCCTCTGTAATTATCGACTAGTTTATAAGATTTATGCCAACAGGCTGTAAATAGGAGTAAAATAAGAATACTTATTAATTTTCTCATTAGTTTAATTTTAATTTAGTTAACCATATAAGCCCTAATAGGTCTTTTTCAGAAAGTACTCTTCTTTTAAAATAGTCATAGGGACGAAAATCATCTGCATATTTCATTAGGTCAATTTCTTTCCCTCCTGTAGGATATCTTGTTCCTTTAACAGGGCTTTGAATAATCACACTTGGATGTGAAGTTCCTTTATGGGTGTATGAGTGGTATTTACCCTTTAATTGATCCAATAGTTGATGCCCTATTTCATGAGCAGCAGTTTCCTTAAATTCTTTAATTGCTTTTGATGGGATTTGATACTCCCATTCATTATCTTTTAGATAGCCTTCTTTGTAAAATAATTGTCTTGACCCAAACCAATTATGAGAGCGGTTAAAGGTTCCGTTTTCTAAATTCGTGAAATAAATTATTTCAGGAGCTATCATGCCATTAAGATTGTGTTTACAGCTTAAAAACACTTCGTAAAGTTCTTCATTTATGTAAATACCTTTACCTATATTAGTGCTGTTTCTTCCCCAATATTTTTCTATACCCTCTAAAGCTAAATTCTTTAAAGCTTTAAAATCATTGTTTTTGTTTCTAGTTTTTATGGGTAGTTTTCCATGTTTTTTTATCTCTTTTTCAGGTATTTTATCCCAAGGGTAATGAGTGGTAATAGGCGCGTAACTGCCGCTACCTGTATCGTAAATGTCTTTTTCCGTTCCTCTTTCTCCACCATCTGTAAGATTCACACGAAGTGTAACATCCATACGTTTGGTGTTTTTATTAATTTTAGTATCTACCCAAGTTACCTCATTATACTCAAAAGAAAACTCACTGCTTTCTGCTGTTTTTTCTATACCGTTTCGTTTCCCTTTTATGCGAGCTTTTAGTTTACCCGTAGTAAAAATAGTACTATCATAAATACCATTCTTATCAAAACCATCCCATTTAACATGGTATTTTCCTTTTGGGTAATTATTTTGCGTGTTTTGGCTATTAGTAGTAGAATTAGACGGATTTCCCGAACCTTTTGCCGTTACAACAACTTCATCTAATGTTTGTTCGCCTGAATAATACGACTGAATAATTTTATTATCGTGTAAAAACTCTACTTGAAAATCGTCAATACCATTTTCGGTAATAGCTATTTCAAATTCAATGTTTTGGTTTTCGGGAGATTTGTTAAAGGCAGGAATTCCTAGCGGAACTAGTGTTTTCTTATCGGTTAAATGTTGTATACTTAAGTTAAAATTTTCGTTTTTCTCTGTAGCTTGCACAGGCGATTGATAACTTTCTTCTTCAATAGGTGTTATATGCCAACTTCTATGAATTTTACAACCGTAATTTTGTATTGCAGGAGAAATTATCATTTCTACCCTCATCCCGCCACCGTTAGCATCAAATTTAAACTGATAATAAACAATAGGAGCATCTTTAAAATACCAGTCTTTTAAATTGTCGCCATTTGCATCATAGAAAACAATTTTTCCATCGTCAATAGGATATCCTCGTTTATAAAGATCATAATTAACAGTTTTCATACGTTCTAAAAACCGAAAGTTTGCTTCGAAGTCGAAAACTAGTTTAAGTAAACCACCTTCATTATAAAGTATCGGAGTACCTTTAAATTGATTGAACTTTTTATTATAGTTGGTTTCTACGGTTAATAAGTCTAATATGTGCCCCAAAAAATGCAATTCTGATTTTGCCATATTCTTTCTAGTCAATAAATTATAAATAGAATCTTACTCAGGGGTATACTAATAATTAGTATGAGAAAAAGTAAAATTATTGCAATTGTTTTTTTTGTCAAATATAACAAAATCAATAAGTTGTGCGGCATAAAGTTTTTAAGAAATTATTGACACTTTTTATTAATTTCGCAGCTCAAAATATAGATGCATGATTACTGTAGATCAATTAACGGTTGAGTTTAGTGGAAAAACCTTATTTAAAGATGTTTCGTTTGTAATAAACGAGAATGATAAAATAGCCTTAATGGGTAAAAACGGTGCAGGAAAATCGACCATGATGAAAATTATGGCAGGTGTTTCTAAAGCTACTAAAGGCGGAGTTAGAAGTCCGAAAGATACAGTAATTGCTTATTTACCACAGCATTTGTTAATGGAAGACAATTGTACGGTACGCGCAGAAGCATCAAAAGCGTTCGATGCTATTTTTACGATGAAAGATGAAATGGAATCGTTAAATAAACAACTTGAAACGCGTACCGATTACGAATCGGAAGAGTACATGAAAATTATTGAGCGTGTTACCGATTTAGGGGAAAGCTATTATGCTTTAGAAGAAGTAAATTACGAAGCTGAGGTAGAAAAAGCACTAAAAGGTTTAGGGTTTAAGCAAGAAGATTTTGAACGTTTAACATCAGAATTTAGTGGTGGTTGGCGTATGCGTATTGAGTTGGCTAAAATTTTATTGCAAAAACCCGATTTAATTTTATTAGATGAGCCTACCAATCACGTAGATATTGAGTCTGTAATTTGGTTAGAAAACTTTTTATTAAATAAAGCAAAAGCAGTTGTCGTAATATCGCATGATAAAGCGTTTATTGATAATATTACCAATAGAACTGTTGAGGTTACTATGGGGACGATACATGATTATAAAGCGAATTATTCACATTATTTAGAGCTACGTAAAGAGCGTCGTTCGCATCAAATAAAAGCCTACCAAGAGCAACAAAAAACAATTGCTGATATTAAAGGGTTTATAGAGCGTTTTAAAGGAACATATTCAAAAACAAACCAAGTAGCATCGCGTGTTCGAATGTTAGAGAAAATTGTACCTATTGAAATAGATGAGGTGGATACTACTTCTTTAAAATTGCGTTTTCCACCATCGCCACGTTCTGGTGATTATCCTGTAAAAGTGGAGGGTTTAACCAAAAAATACGGAGACTTAACAGTATTTGAAGATGCTAGTTTTTCAATTGCTCGTGGAGAAAAAGTATCGTTTGTAGGACGTAACGGAGAAGGGAAATCGACCATGATAAAAGCTATTATGGGGGAAATAGATTTTGATGGCGAATGTGGTTTAGGGCATAATGCCAAGGTTGGGTATTTTGCACAGAATCAGGCGTCATTATTAGATCCTGAATTAACTGTTTTTCAAACGGTAGATGAGGTTGCTGAAGGTGATGTTCGTACGCAAATTAAAAATATTTTAGGTCGTTTTATGTTTGCTGGTGATGATATTGAAAAGAAAGTAAAAGTACTTTCTGGTGGAGAGAAAACACGTTTAGCAATGGTTAAATTATTATTAGAACCTGTAAATGTGTTGATTTTAGATGAGCCTACAAATCACTTAGATTTACGATCGAAAGATGTAATTAAAGAAGCTTTATTACATTTTGACGGAACGTTAATTTTAGTATCTCACGATCGTGATTTCTTACAAGGTTTATCAGAAAAAGTATTCGAATTTAAAGAGCAACGTGTTATTGAACACTTTGAAACGATTGATGCATTCTTAGAAAGAAATAAAATTAAAGCATTAAAAGAAATCGACTTATAAATGTCCGTTTGAGTGCAGTCGATAACTACTGGTTGTCAAAAACAATCTCGACTGTACTCAACCAGATATAATTGGTTATTTATTCTGAAAACTTATCAGCTAAAAGATTCCATAATTCAAGATAGCCATCATCGTAACCTAAAGCCCAAATACCAACACCGCCAATATTGTTCTTTTTTATCCAATCGTATTTTATGGCTAAAGATTTGCTGTCTTCAAACCAAATTTCTTTATATGCGTTACCGTCTTTAAAACTAAGATAAGTTGAGGCACTTTCTATATCAAACTGTAACGGTATTTTTAAAGAGTCGATGTAAATTCTTTTAATAGTTTTATAAGCTGGGTGAGATTTAAACTTTTTTACTTTTGAAGGTGTTTTTTCATTAGAGGTATACCATTCCGCCCCATAATAAGGCAATCCAATAATTAGCTTTTGTGCTTTTACACCTTTTTTTAAGTAATTATTTACTGAATTTTCTAATCCGTTACCAAATTTTTTGCTGTTTTTTAATGGTGTTACAGGACCCGCATGAGAGCTAAAACTTCCATAATAATCATAGCCCATTAAAGTGTAAAAATCAATGAAAGGGTTCAGTTTTTTAATATTAAAAACTTTATTCCAGTCATTGGCATACAAACACAAAGAAACCATATAAGTAGGATTCGCTTTTTTTAGTCTTTTTGAAATTAGAGAAACAAAGGAGCTAAGTTGTTTTCTGTCTTTTCTAGCAATACCTTCAAAATCAATATTAATTCCATCAGCTTTTCTGTAAGCTAGTAAATCAATTAAGTTATTTATTAAAGTTTCTTGAGATTTTATATTATTTAAAAAAGTACTGTTATTTTTTCTTCCGAAGTTAGACACCGAAAGAAAAACTTTGCAGTTGTGTACTTTTGCACTATCAATTAACGCAGTCGTTTTCCATTGATGAATGTTTTTATAACCACCAGTCTCTGGCTTAACAACATATGAGAAATATGAAATTCCCCAAAGTATTTTAAAATTATAGTTTTTATAAGAAGAACCATTTGAGTAAAGATGCCAACCAAAGGTTTTGTATTTTGAATTTAGCTTTCCTTTTTTATGTATCGTCTTTTTGTTAGAAATGTGATTAAGACTGTCCCATTTAGTTTCACTAAAGCTCTTCGTGTTTTTAAAATGTAAACTTCGTGAACTGGTTATATTTATATGCTCTTTTTGATATTCACAGCTAAGTAATAGATTAAATAATAGCAATATAATTGCTGTTTTATTTACTAAAACTATATTTCTTTTAAGATTGAAAGTGTTTAGATACATTTAATGATAATATAGTTTCTGTAAATATATAAGATTTATGTTCGTTTAATAGTAGTACTGTTTAATTAAGGCTACAACATTTTTTATATTTAAGTCCGCTGTTGCAAGGGCAGGGATCGTTTCTAGAAGCATCAACTCGTTTTAAATGTAAGTTTTTATCATCCATATCTTGCTTAAATATTTTTTCTAAAAGAAGATATAATTCAGGGTGTTTTCTTGCTAACAATTTAGGACGTTCAAAAAAATATTCACTAGTTACTGAAAAAAATTCTGCTTTATTAGTACCGCCATAAGGATTAATGTCAGAAGTTTCATTGTAAATTTCTTCCATTTTTTTGTTTATTAGATCTATCCAGGGAATAGTATATTGTTTTTCTAACAATACGTTCGGTACGCCATCTATGTTACCATCGAGCTTATCGATTAAATGTACAAATTCATGAATGGCTGTGTTTTTTTTATCTGATTCATTGTCAAAACCTAAATGTAAAGCTGGTTTCGATAAAATCATTTTTCCCTCTAAATAACCATTACCAACCATTCCTAAGACCCTACGGTTGTCTCCTTCGGTTTCAAGTTGTTCGTTAAACATTGTTGGGTATAGTATAACTTCTGTAATATTTGGATATCTCCATTCAGGAAAGTTAAAAATCGGAATTACTGCGCTCGAGGCTATTAAAAGTTTGTCAGTAATTGTAACGGAGGTATCTACACCAACAATATTACAGTTTAGTATAAATTCATGTACTTTATATTCAAACAGTTTTTTTTCATTAACAGACAACGCATTATAAAAAGCAACTTTGTTAGTTAAAGTAATTGTCCATTCATTAGAAAAGGAAGCACTTGGTATTGTGTGCTTAGGAGTTTTTTTGTTGTTTTTTGTAATTAAAAAAATAATTATAACAAGTAGTAAAAAGGAAAATAAGATCATTTATAAAGCGTGCAATTTTTAATTTATTATTTTGTAATCGGTATTTATTTTTAAATTAGGCCATTTAGCAATCCAATTTTTATTTTCAATTCTAGTTTTGTAAACGGCTAAGTTAAAATTAGGTGTTGGTATAACCAAAAGGTTAAATAAATTGTCTAAACCATAAGGAGCAATATATTCAATTTTATTTTCTGAATTTAATCTTACTGCTATTGCAGTTGCCGTTTCTGGCCAAAAATAAATAGCATCATTACAATTTAGATATTGCTTGTGTTTGTTTCTTACGTGCATTCTAGCTTGATTCTTTACAGACCAATTTAGATTAGGACTCTTTTTTTTTAAGATGTTTTGAAGTGTTATATCGTACGTTTTGATAATGTTATTTTTGTTAAAGTGTATAACATCTATATCATTAAGTATTGTTCTGGGTTTTTGGTGTTTTTCGTCCCAAACCTTATTTCTAACAAAACCAGCACCAATCCAACAATCATTAAGGTTTAAATTACTAACAGTTTTTAAAACGGCAAGCATCCATTCATCACTTTTAATAATTTGTATAAGCTTGTTTTCTAATAGCTGATTCATTTCTTTTAGACAACGGTGGTTTGTATTTTTAATTGACAGATAAATTAGGTTCAAAGTAAAAAAACAATTTAGATGGACTAAATTGTTTTTTATTTTTTATGAGACTAGTGATTTTATTTTGTTTGCTAAAGATTTTTTTATGTCTTTAGGGTATGAACGTTTACCATGAAAAACATCAGCCATAGCTTCACTAAAGTGCTGTCCATATTTTTTTAAGACCATGTTACGAAGCGTTTTTTGTTCGTAAAACCATTTAGATAAAAATAGCCCTGTTTCTAATTCTGGTACTAATTTTTCATTTAGTTTTTCTAAGTACAATTCTTCTGCTTTTGCACTATCTAAATTAGCTTCAACAATTGCATCTGCAACTAATTTACCACTGTAAATAGCATTCGAAATACCTTCTGCAGTAATAGGATCTGCAAATCCAGCTGCATCACCAATTAAAAAGACGTTATTTTTTACAAAACCATCTGTTCTTGGCGATACAGGTATTTGAAAACCGTGTTGTGATTCACTAAGAATAGTTGTAATTCCTATTGTTTTTAAATATTCGTTATAATATTCTTTTAAATTTATTTTTGTTCTACGAGCAGAAGCAACACCAACCGATAAGTGATTTTTCTTAGGGAAGTTCCAAGCATATCCATAAGGAATTGCATCAATATCAAAACGAACTTCGTCTTTTAAACGGTTAAAATCTTCTTCAGGTACTTCTACTTCATATTCTAAAGCAGGTATTAGTTTACGAGTGTCTTCTTTCCATCCTGCCATTTTTGCGGTAGGACTTAAAGCACCGTCAGCTGCAATTACAAATTTAGCTGTAAGTTCTCCTTGAGAAGTTTCTAAGGTAATTTTATCATCAGAAAAATGAAGTTTTTTTAATTTGTGATCCTCTAATAAGGTAACTCCAAATTCCTTTGCTTTTTTTACGATTAAATGATCAAAAGAATCTCTCATAATCATAGTAACTGTAGGATCTTCTCTTTCAGTTTTAAAGTGTAGTTTATCTCCTAAGTAAATATCAATAGTGTGAAACTCTCTTTCAACAACAGAAGAAATATCAAAAGGTAAATCTTTACGACCTCTGTAAACAAAACCACCGCCACAAGTTTTATAACGAGGTAAAGTTTCTTTTTCTATTAGTACAGTTGATATTCCGTTTTTGGCTAAATGAAAAGCAGTTGAAGCCCCTGAAGGTCCACTACCAATAATTGCCACATCATAATGTTTCATGGTTAGTTGTTTGGAATTGCAATATAAGCATTACAAACAAAATACAATAGTATATAATAAGCGGCATAATGTTCAAATTGTAATTAGTTTATAAATAGGTCTATACCTTTTTTTTAAAATATTTTTTTAGTTGTTTAGGTAGTGTTAATCGTTTGTTTTACAGTGTTTAAGTTTCTTTTTTTTAAGTAAAATTTAATTAGCCTTAAAATTATATTATTAGTAAGTATTTATTATATATATTTGAAGTATACTTATTTAGATTTAATAAAAATAATAGAATAAAAATGATTTTAAACACTTATTAGGTGCTTGTCTAGGCAGTTTATATAAGAGAATATAGAGAAAGGAATTGTGTGTGTAAATGAGTTTCAAGAAGGTAAACCCCATGACTTAATTAGCAGATTAAACAAATACTGTTTTAGTAGTTAGAAGTGGGATAGCAAGTATCAAGATATCTGAAGTTTACCATGTTAAACCCCCGTTAACAATAGAAAATATTATTGAAATGATTATTTATAAAAGAAAATATTATGGAAAAACAAACTAATTACACGCATTTAGCTTCTAAGATGACCCAAACAGCTTTTTTAAACTGTTATATAAGAGATGTTAAGCAAAGTGGAGAAAAGTTTTTTAGAAAACCAAAACATGACTTAGTACTAGCTTCTTATTTTGAAGAAAGAGCACATACAAAGTGGTTGAAAATTGCATTAAATTTCTTAGAGCAAGATGTGTTTTGTGCTTTAAGTTATTATTCTTTAACAGGAAGACATCAGTATGAATTTCCTTGTATTGTTAAAGATAGAAATACTGGTGCTATTAAAGAGTTAGAATTTTTAGCTCTTTCTGAGTTATTAATAGAAGAACATAATTCTACTGTTTCTTCTAAATCAAATGCTGCTGTACAATTTGTTAAAAGTTTAGAAAATAGTAAAGCAAATACAGCAGCATTTTTAAAGTTTAGAAATGAAATAACGAATGATGTTTCAACTATTTTTAATAAAGAAATTTCATTTATTGATGCTGAGCAATCATTATTAACAGGGCATTCTATGCATCCAGTACCAAAAAGTAGGTCTAGAATGACAGATGAAGAATTGTTTAAGTATTCACCAGAAACCAAAGCAAGTTTTCAAATTGTTTATTTATTAGCTGATTCTAAATTTGTTTTAGAAAATAGTGCTAGAGAAAAGGATATTACAACGGAAATTAAAGAAGATTTAGAAGACCGAGGTTATATAACTTCTGAAATAGAAGTATTGTTTGATACTCATAAAGATTGGAAATTAGTGCCAATACATCCGTGGGAACTTTCTTATTTAAAGAAAAACAATACATCAGTTCAAAAATTAATTTCAGAAAATAAATTAATTCAATTAGGTGCTTTAGGACCTTTATATACACCAACTTCTTCTGTTAGAACTTTATACAATAAAGACAGTCGATTTATGGTTAAATTATCATTACACGTTAAAATAACAAATTCAGAACGTTGTAATTTATATCATGAATTATTAAGGGGATGTGAGGTTAGTGCATTGTTTAGAACAGAATTTGGAGCAAAGTTTAGAGCGTCAAATCCTAATTTTAAAATTATTGAAGATCCTGCTTATATTACATTACAAGATCATGAAGGTATTGTAATAAAAGGATTTAATACCAGTTTTAGAGATAATACAAAAGCTATTTTTAATGATAAAAAAGTAACAATGCTAGGTGAAATATGCCAAGATGGAGTTTTAGGGCATAGCAACCGGTTGTATAAAAATATAACACACATAGCAGCACTAGATGGTATTTCAATAAGTGAAGTCTCTAGAAAATGGTTTGATTTGTATTTAGAATTTTATTTGGAAGGAATTTTAGATGGCTATATTAATTTTGGTATGTTTTTCGAAGCGCATGGCCAGAATACTATGATCGAACTTGATGAAAAAGGATATCCTTGTAATGTGTATTTTAGAGATAGTCAAGGAATTATTTTTAGAGAAAATAAGTTAAAGTTAGCAGCTGCTTACATTCCTGATATTGCCTTAGAATCTCATTCTTTCCTTTCTGATGACGTACTCACACCTATCTATGTAAATTATATAATGATTAGTAACATTATAGGCTTGGTTAATACTTTTGGAAGTAACGGGCTAGAAGAGGAACATACTTTATTGAAAATGGTTACTAAGCGTCTTAACAAATGGAAAAATAAGGATGATTCAGGAATTATTGATTTCATTCTAAAAAGAAGAACATGGAAGGTGAAAAGTAATTTATTAACCCGATTAAGTGGAGAAGATGAGGCAATGAATCCTGTAGATGGAGTAATACATGTTGCTTATAAAAATCCTTTATTATATGCGCATTACGAAAATGAATTATTGCATCCTTCATCTATGGATTATTGTTATGAAAACTATTTTGATAAAGAAGGTGTAGTTATAAAAATTCGCCCTTTTAATATAAATAAAGATTTAAATATGGTTCATGATTGGTTTAATAGAGAACGAGCTTTAGCTTTTTGGAAGATGGATGGATCTATAAAAAAATTAGAGGCATTTTATATTTCTCTATTAGATATGGATTTTTCACATGCATATATAGGTGAAGTTAACGGAGAAACTTGTTTTACTTTTGAGCCTTACTGGGCAATGCGTGATGTTGTAGGTGGATGTTATGACGCTAAGCCTACCGATTATGGTTTTCATTTTTTAATAGCAACAGAAGAAAAAGAAAAGAGAGAAACAGTTGTTTGTTTAAAAGCGGTGGCAGACTATTTATTTAGTTTTCCGCAGGTAGAAAAGTGTATTCTAGAACCCGACATCGCTGCCAAAGCAATGGCTATTGTTTTAGAAAGAGCAGGTTTCTCTATAGATAAGGTAATTGAACAGCCTCATAAAACATCGAATCTTTTTTATAATACAAGATCAAATTTTTTTAAACAATTCCCCTCTTTAATAAAAAAAGAATTAGTACTAAATAAATAATTATGGACACTATTAAGATAATTGATTACATAGGTATTGGACTAGCGCTTTTTAATATTGGTTTGGCAGCTTTTAGTGAACCTCTTATTTTAAAAAGCGTAAATGTTTAAGAAGTTACTAACTACTTATGTTTCTTCATTTAAAGGACTCTCTAAAGAAGTTTGGTGTTTATCGATAGCAATGTTCATTAACAGAGCAGGTACTATGGTTATTCCTTTTATGTCTTTGTATTTAACATCACATTATAAATATTCGTTAACAGATGTGGCTTGGGTATTATCTTCTTTTGGATTAGGAGGTGTATTTGGTTCTTACATTGGAGGTATTTTATCAGATAAAAAAGGATTTTATCCGATACTATTAATAGGTTTTATAACACCAGGTTTATTTTTAATTCCGTTAGGTTATCTAACGGAATTTTATATGCTTTGCACAGGTATCTTTGTCATCGCAATGCTAGCTGAGTTTTCAAAACCAGCTGCTTTTGTGGCTATTTTTAATTATAGTAATGAAGAAAATAGAACAAGATCAGTATCATTATTAAGGCTTTCTATTCATTTAGGTTTATCATTAGGGCCGTTCTTGGGTGGATTTTTAATCGTATATACTACATATAAAAGTCTTTTTTTTATTGATGGAATTACCTGCATATTATCGGGGATTTTTGTTGTTCTATTTTTGAGAAAAAATGAAATAACAGCCAAACTAGAGAAAATTAAACCTAAAAAAGATTTAAAAATATCAAAGCTATTTTTTAGTTATATGATAGTTACATTTATTATGACTTTTGTTTATATACAATTGTTAGCTACTTTACCATTGTTTTACAAGCAAGTATATTTGTTTTCTGAAGTTGTCATAGGAATTATTATAGGGATAAATGGTTTTTTAATTTTTGTTTTTGAAATGCCATTAGTTCATTATCTAGAAAGAAAAGGTATTGCAAAACAACAAATTTTAAAATTTAGTTTAGTGTTGTTTAGTGCCAGTTTTGTACTACTAGCAATGCCAAGTCACATTGTATTTGTAATAGGATCTATTATATTATTTTCATTAGCACAGTCTATTGGTTTTCCTTTTCTAAACACATTAGTACTTAATGAAAGTTCTTCTGAAACTAAAGGAAGAGATATGGGGTATTTTACTATTTCTGTAGCAATAGGTAAACTAGTTGGGTTAAATGTAGGTTTACAGTTAGTTGATTATTTAGGGTATGCAAAAACCTGGGTTTTCATGATTATTTTACTTGTTATAGCCTTTGTTTTTGTGAAAAATAAGAATAATGAACTTAATAAAAAATCTCTTAAAAAAGGATACCAATAATAAAACTAAAAAAGATGGATAGGGGAAACCTTATCTATCTTTATTTCTTTTTAAGATCTTATAAATACTTATTTTACTACAACTAGATTGAATATAATAAAGTGAATTAACTATTAAAAAAGGTTATGCTTTAAAAATTAGTATTTTAAAGTATAAAAAACTACCAATGCAAACGAGTCATAATAGGGTAGTGATCTGATAATTTAACCATATGAAAAGTTTTATAATGATTTATGGTAGCTTCATTGTCAGTTAAAATAAAATCTATTCGCATTGGGTACACATACCTAAAAGATTTACCTAAACCAATACCGGCAGCTATAAAAGCATCTTTTTTATTTTTTATAAGCTGGTTATATACCCAAGAAAAGGAAGTGTTATTAAAGTCTCCACAAATAATTTTTTTACCTTTCCAACCTTTTTCATGCTGTAAGATAAGTTCCGTTTGGTCTACTTGTTTTACAAAACCTTTAGCTAAACGCTTAAATAAACGTTCAGAATCTTTTTCACCAAAATTCTCTTTATTAGGATTTACTTTTAATGATTCTAAATGAACATTATAAATTCTAATAGTGTCCTTTTTTTTAACAATGTCTATAAAAATAGCATTGTTAGCACTGTTTTTAAAGTCTAAAGAGCCTGAGTTTATAATTTTGTATTTAGAGTAAATTGCAAGACCAAATTTATTAGCTTTTGATTTGTATTTTTTGAATTTATAAGGAAGTTTTATGTCTAATGATTTAGATTGATAAAACTCTTGCATTGTTAGAATATCAGGATTTTCATTATTAATAAATTCATATATTTTTTGCTCGGTACTTTCATCTTCTAAATGTTTGTAATGATTAAATAAACGAACATTATAGCTCATTACTTTTACATCGTTATTTAAAATAAGTTCTTTTTTTGAAAATTTAATAAGTGGCGAAGAAATAAAAACACCAAGGGTTAAAATGAAAAAAGAAAGTAACGCGTTTTTATGAAGGTTAAATGCCCAGTATATAAAAAAAGCAAAATTCAAAACTATTAATAAAGGCACGAATAAGCTAAAAACAGCTACAGCCGGAATTACTTTAGGTGATACATATGGTAAGACATAAGAAAATAACAAAACAGTTGCAAGAACTGAATTGATAAAGAAAAGAAGCTTATGTAAAATTGAATATCTTTTCATTTAATTACTTTCCTTGTTTAAATAAAAAATCTTTTTCATTTTTAGTTAATGTATCATAACCCGATTTACCAATTTTATCTAAAATTTTATCTATTTCTTGTTGGTTTTTCGATTTATTAAAAGTTTCTTTAGGTGTTGTTTTTTTAGTCGGTTTTTTACCAGATTTGTAAACTGTTTTTAAAGGTTTTTCCTTCTTCTCAAAGAATTTTTTAAAAGGTTTAAAAATTTCTAATTCTTTATTGCTAGCACTAGCAACATATAAAAAACCAAATAAAGCACCTCCTATGTGTGCTAAATGTCCACCTGCATTTCCTGCAGGAATTTGAATAATGTCAATAGCTATCCAAATACAGGCAACTATCCATAATTTAACGAAGCCAATTAAAGGGAATTTTAATTCATAAGTAGGAATATAAGTAGCTATACCTATAAAAATAGCTGAAATACCAGCAGATGCTCCTAGTAATACACTGTTGTCTGCTACTCGTTGTAGTGCAGGAAAAAAACTATAACTAGCAATGAAAATAACTCCTCCGAAAAGTGTTCCTAAAATATAAAAATTAAGTAATTGTTTTGAAGTGAAATATTGTTTAAATAAATGACCTATATAAAATAAGGCAACTAAATTTAAGAGTATATGAAGAAATCCAGTGTGTAAAAAACCATAAGTTATAATTGTCCAAGGTTTTGATAAGAATTCATCGAAATTTGCAGGTAAAGCAAACCATTCAATAAGCAAGTTATTGCTAGATTGAAATAAAAAACCGAAAGTGTTGGTTATGAAAACTAATAGAAAAACAGCTAGATTAACATAGATAAGTTTCTCTATGATACCTGCATTTTTAAATCTATATTTTAAGTTATCTAATATGTTCATCAGTTCTTTACTTTAGTAAATTAGTAAGATTTAAGTTGTTTTTTTCTCCAATACCAAGCAATTATAAAACCAATTAGAGCTCCTCCAATATGTGCAAAATGTGCAACATTACCAATAGAGTATTTTGTAACTCCAAAAAATAAATCACTAGCAATCATTAATGGAATAAAGTACTTCGCGGCGATTGGTACTGGGAAAAAGATTAAGGCTAGTTTAGCATTCGGAAACGTTAAACCAAAAGCAACTAAAATACCATAAACAGCGCCAGATGCTCCAACAGCAGGGGTATGATATAAACTATAAAACTCACTCATTGTTTTATTAGAGAGTGTTATAATGTCATCATTGTACTGTCCTGTATTTAAAACGTTTTGTATTTCAGAAGGAGAAATTCCTAGAGTAACTAATTGTTCATATATTCCGTTAAACTGGTAGTAATTTACAAGTGTGTAAATTAAACCTGCACCTATACCTGCTGAGAAGTAAAAAAATAGAAATTTATTTCTACCCCACATTTGTTCTAAAGGTGTCCCAAAAGCCCATAAAGCATACATGTTAAAAAGTAAGTGCATTGTACTACCATGCATAAAAGTATGCGTAACATATTGCCAAACTCCAAAATGTTCGTTTTGCGGATAATGCAAAGCGAAAATATTTGTTAAATCTAAGTTTAAAAACTGTGGAGCAAAATACATAATCACGTTAATGATTATTAAATGCTTTATAGCGTCAGTTAATTTTCCCATATTTTGTTTTATTTATTAAAAATGGTATCAATTTCATTTAAAGTTAATGTCTTAAATGTTGGTTTACCAAATGGAGATGTGTTTGGCTCTTTGCACGAAAATAAGTCATCTACCAAATTTTCTTGTTCTTTAACCGACAATACTGTTCCTGTTTTTATAGCTAAAGATTTTGCGAAAGATTTTGCCATTACATCAAAATGACTAAAACTAGTATCGGGTACTTCTAATTTAATATCGTCTAACAATTGCTCCAAAATTAAAGTAATCTGACTTTCGGTTATAGAAGTAGGTATCCCGCCAATAGTAACACTTTCTTTAGTGAACTCATCAAACATAAAGCCAGCACTTTCTAAATCTGATTTTATGGTATATATCATTTCTATATCTGCTTTAGAAAAAGGAATGTTTACAGGAAATAATAATTGCTGACTGCTAGCTTCTTTAACTGTAATGTTTTCTAGAAACTCTTCGTATAAAATACGTTGATGTGCCAGAGATTGGTTAATTAAAACGACACCAGATTTAATAGAACTTAATAAATATTTTTTTTGAATTTGAAAAGTTTTACCTGTTTCCGTTTCTTGATGAGACTCAAAAAGTTGTTCTTGACTTGTTGTTTCTATAGGTTCGGTATTGGTGTATAAAGCTTCCCAATTTCCTGTATCTTTTTTAAAATTAGATTGAAAACTAACTGAACCTGAATTGTTAGAAACATTTGATGCTGGTTCGTAATTCGTTTCTGTTTTAAATGGATTAAATGTTGGGTCTACCGTAATTGGAGGTACCGAAGAAGAGCTGCTCTTACTGTAATCATAAGGAGTATCTAAGGTAGCGTCTCTATCAAAATCTAAGGCAGGTGCTACATTGTATTGTCCTAAACTATGTTTAACAGTTGCACGTAAAATGGCATACAATGCTTTTTCGTTATCAAACTTAATCTCTGTTTTTGTTGGGTGTATATTTATATCGATACTATTTGGTGGTACTTCTAAATATAAAAAGTAAGATGGATGTGATCCATATTCTAATAAACCTTCAAAAGCATTTATAACTGCATGGTTTAAGTAAGAGCTTTTTATAAAACGATTGTTTACAAAAAAGTATTGTTCACCACGTTTTTTCTTAGCAAATTCGGGCTTAGCAGTAAAACCATTTATAGTAATAATATCGGTTTGTTCAGAAATAGGAACTAATTTTTCATTCATTTTAGCACCAAAAATAGCTACGATTCTTTTACGTAAGTTACTTTTTTTTAAATGATAAACTTCGTTATTATTGTGATGTAATAAAAACGAAATATCAGGATGTGCTAAAGCTACTCTTTGAAATTCATCAACAATATGACGAGTTTCAATCGTATCTGATTTTAAAAAATTTCTCCGTGCAGGTATGTTGTAAAATAAGTTTTTAACAGCAATACTTGTTCCTTTAGCAGTCGAAATAGCTTCTTGAGTAACTATTTTACTTCCTTCTATTTTTATTTGAGAACCAAGTTCTTCGTTTTCTTGTTTCGTTTTTAACTCAACATGGGCAATAGCAGCAATCGAAGCTAATGCTTCTCCGCGAAATCCTTTGGTATTTAAGTTAAATAAATCTTGAGCATCTTTAATTTTTGAAGTAGCATGACGTTCAAAACTCAAACGAGCATCAGTAGCACTCATACCTTTACCGTCGTCAATTACTTGAATTAAAGTTTTTCCAGCATCTTTTATTAAAAGTTTAATAGAACTAGCACCTGCATCAATAGCATTTTCTACCAGTTCTTTTACTACAGAAGCAGGACGTTGTACTACCTCACCAGCAGCAATTTGATTTGCAACATGATCAGGAAGCAATTGTATAATATCTGACATTAGTTGTTTTTAGATAAAAATATAGAAAGGTCAAAATCGATAAATAATAAAAAGAAAAATATTAAAACAGCAATTATTATTAAAATTGTACTATTGAATCCACCATTTTCAGAACTTTTAAATTCATTTATAGCATCTGTAAACTTCCCTTTTAAACCTTTTGTTTTACCTACGGTTGTACGGAATTCATCAAATTTATGTTTTACTTGATACGGATTGCCTTCTCCTTTGTAATAAGTAGGCTTATAGTCAAATTTTTTATTTTCTCTTTTAATAAATCCCATAAAAATTGCTTGTTTAATGGTATAGTGTAACAAAAATCACACCAAATTAAGACGAAATTCAAAGTTACTGAATTATAGATAAGCGGTCAAAAATTATCAGTAAATTAAAGTTAAAAAAAGAATCAAAACAATAAGTGTTTTGATTCTTTTTTATAAATATAATATGTTATAGTTTATGTTTAGAAACCTAATGGTTTAGACGGAGTGTCAAGATTTTTAATAGCAGCCATTTTAATAGCAGCCACGGCACACTCAATACCTTTGTTTCCTAATTTACCTCCAGAACGATCTATTGATTGTTGCTTAGTATTGTCTGTTAATACACAGAAAATTACTGGAACATCGTATTTTATATTCAAATCTACAATTCCTTGAGTAACACCATCACAAACAAAATCGAAGTGTTTTGTTTCTCCTTGAATTACGTTTCCAATAGCTATAATTGCATCCACTTTTTGTGATTCAATCATTTTTTTGCAACCGTAAACTAATTCGAAGCTACCTGGTACATCCCAAGAAACAATATTGTTTTTTTCTGTTCCACAATCTAAAAGTGTTTCAATAGCACCTTTCTGTAGGTTTTTTGTGATTTCAGGATTCCATTCTGAAACAACAATCCCAAATCGAAAAGATTTCGCATTTGGGATTGAAGCTTTATCGTAATAAGATAAATTTGTTGTTGCCATATATCATTTTTATGTCATACTAATAAAAATGAGGTACTTTAAAAGTATTATTTCACCTCGTTATTTTTATTCTGAAATGACGAAATATTTTAATTATTGAGCATATTTAGCGCTATTGATATATTTATCAATATCTCTACCTTGGTCAGTATTTGCGTATTTTTGCTTAATCGTTGTAAATAATTTTTCAGCAGTACTATATTCTTCTAAAGACATTGCAGTTTGCCCTGCTTTAAATAAAAATAAAGGAGATGTAAAATCATTTTGTTTTTTATTAGCTGCTTTTTGATAGTAATCTAAAGCTTCTTTAGCTTGGTCAATATCAGCGAAAGCATCACCAATTGCACCTAAAGCTGTTGCTCCTAATAATTCATCATCAGAATTAAAATTACTCAAATACTCAATTGCTTCTTCGTATTTTTTCATTTTTAAGTAAGAAATACCAGCATAATAATTTGCTATGTTTCCTGCTTTAGTACCGCTAAATTCATCAGCAATATCTGTAAAACCATATTTTCCAGTACTACCACCAGTTAAACCAATGTTATATAAAGAGTCTGCTGCAACACCAGCTGACTTTTCAGCCTTATCGAAGAAAGTTCTTGGGAATGCTAATTCGTTAGAAGCTTCTTGTTGATTCGGTTCTGATATAAATTTAGTATACCCTAAATATCCAAGAATTATAACTGCTATAGCTATTAGTCCAAAAAATAAAGGTTTGCTATTTTTTTCAATCCACTGCTCAGATTTGTTTGCAGTTTCATCTAAAGTATTAAATACTTCGGCAGTAGTACTTTGAGATTCATCAAAGTTTTCTTCTACTTCTTGTGCAACTTTTTCTTTCTTAGGTTTGTATCCTCTTTTTTTATATGTAGCCATAATTGCTTGAAAATTAGTGGCGACAAAAATAGCTTTTTAAATTGGATTTTAAAAATCGATTATTCGTAAAAAAAACAATAATTTGCGCTTTCTTTTTTGAAACAATCCAAATTCATGTATTTACAGAAGATATCGCTAGTAAATTTTAAGAATATAGAGACTCAAACGTTTGATTTTCAGAAGAAAATAAATTGTTTTGTAGGAAGTAACGGAATTGGTAAAACCAACGTGCTTGATGCTATTTATTATTTATCTTTTGCTAAAAGTTATTTTAATTCGGTTGCAGGACAGAATATTCGTCATGGTGAAGATTTTTTTATGATTGAAGGAGATTACCTTTTAGGTGATAGAAATGAGAAAATTTTGTGCTCCTTAAAAAGAGGGCAGAAAAAAATGTTAAAGAGAAACGGAAAGGCTTATGAAAAGTTTTCTGAACATATTGGGCAGTTACCATTGGTTATTATTTCTCCTGCTGATAGAGATTTAATTGTAGAAGGTAGTGATACTCGTAGAAAATTTATTGATGGTGTTATTTCTCAGCAAGATAAAAACTATTTACAAGGATTAATTTCGTACAATAAAATCGTAAGTCAACGTAATGCATTGTTAAAATATTTTGTAGCCAATAGAACTTTTGATGCATTAAATTTAAAAGTATATGATGAGCAACTAGTTGAATACGGAAATGCTATTTATAATAAGAGAAAAGTTTTTTTAGAGGAATTTGTGCCTATTTTTAATGAAAAGCATCAAATTATATCAGGAGCCAAAGAAGTGGTGAATTTGGGTTATAAAAGTCAGTTGCACGATTCTTCGTTAGAAGAGTTGTTTGCAAAGAGTTTAGAAAAAGACAGAATGTTACAATATACATCGTCAGGAATTCATAAAGATGATTTAAGTTTTGAGATTGGCGAGTATCCGATTAAAAAATTTGGATCTCAAGGACAGCAAAAATCGTATTTAATAGCCTTAAAATTGGCGCAATTTGAGTTTATTAAAAAGCAATCAAAAGTAACTCCTATTTTATTGTTAGATGATATTTTTGATAAATTAGATGAGAATAGAGTAAAACAAATTGTAGATTTAGTAAATAATGATGCCTTTGGGCAAATTTTTATTACTGATACACATTTTGATCGTACAGAAAGCGTCATAAAAAAGAGTAACCAAGAATATCAGATTTTTAAAATGTAATGTTATTACAATAAAGAATGGCAGCGTAATTTTAATTGCGAGGTTTTGTTCGCAATAAAATACTATTAGCACACTTAATTATGGCAAAAAGAGAGAATGATAGTTTTTCTATAAAAGATTTATTAGGAACTTATATAAAAGAGGGAAGCTTAAATAAAGGTTTTCAGAAAATTCACATAGACGAAGCTTGGGGTAAAATGATGGGGCCTGGTGTCGTTTCTTATACTCAGGAAGTTAAATTACAAAATAAAACATTGATTGTTCGTTTGTCTTCTTCGGCATTAAGAGAGCAATTAAGTTACGGTAAAGAAAAAATTATAAGAATGATTAATGAAGAAATGGGAGAGGAGGTAGTAAAAAAGCTAATGTTAGTATAATTTTTATAAAAAATATGCTATTGGATTTTTAATCTAGTTTAAATATTTATTGAGTAGATTGAAGTTTATTTATTCTTCTATTTGGTCTAAATATTAAAATAAAAAAGAAAGAAACCATTACAGCTTCTTTCTTATTTAAAATTAAATCCCCCGAAATAATTATGGCTGCAAAATTATAAATTTAATAGAGATGTTAATATTTTTTTTGATAGATAAAACTTATATCAAAATAGATTTAAGTTTTAGAAGTTGCTGTTGATCATAAATGGAAATATAATGTGTTTAGGTATAGATATATAATTTAGATTAAGTTAATTTAGTCTATCTTAAAAACATAACAAAAACCTTGAAAATTTAATGTTTTGGATGTTTTATACCTAATTTACTTTCATTTTTAATGATAGAGTATGTCAGTAATAGATCAATTCCCTCTTAATTTCTTATATACTTATTTATAAATTTAGGGTGTTTTTTTAATAACAATCTGTTTTAATTTTATTTGTTTTTTGAAATGTATTTAACGGGGTGTTTAATTGAGTTAAGGTGATTTCTTCTAATACAGTTAAAACACCATTCATCATACTAATAGAACCACAAATCATAATTGTACCATCATTCTTTAATATTGAGGCAATTAATTCTTTTTCTTTTAAAACAATATCTTGTATATATTGGTTGTTTTGTTCTTTGGAATAAGCAATATGAATATTGTTAGTGCTTAAACTATTTAAATAAGGAGTATATATTTTTAAAGACTGTTCAGTTCTTCCTCCCCAAAACAAATGAGTTGTAGATGGAGTGTTTAGCATCCCTAAATACGGAGCAATTCCTGTTCCGTTAGCTATTAAAATATTGTTTTTTGATTTTTTTTGAAAATGAAATTCGTTGTTTTTTTGAATTCTGGCAAATAACGTTTCATTTATGTTAAGGTTTAAAAGTAGATTAGAACAGATACCTAATTCATGCTTTTTAATACTTAATAAAATATCATTATCAATTTTACCTATAGAATATAATCGCTCAATATTGTCTTGTTTTGGTGTGATCGCTAATAAATCGCCTGAAGTAAATTGTAGGTTTTTAATAGGTCTTAATCGAATTAAAAAAGAATTATCTATGTTTATATCAGTTTTACTTACTACCAAAAAAGGTTGTTGTTTTTTTGGTTTAAATTGTTTTTGTTTTAATTGTAATTCAATGTTTGTTTTATCACTCCATTGTAAGCCCCAGTTTTTAAAGTCAGTGAAATTTTGATTATTTATTTTATAAATAGGTAGCGTGCTTCTAAAATTATCATTTGTGGTTAATGCATTATCAACATCAATAGCAAATTTACAATAGTGTGAATATGCTAAAGAGCCAAAACCTATTACAGCAAAGTTTATTTTGTTTTGTTGTTTGGTGTTTTTTAAAAGAGCTAAAAAATTAGCAGCATTTATAGGAGGTTCACCATTACCATAAGTTGATGTTAAGACGATTAATTGGGTTGCTTTTTTATAAGTACTATATTTATTAAGGTGTGTTATATAAACAGGTTGATTGCTAGAATTTAAAGAATTAAACAAAGATGAAGCAATGCTAAAAGTATTACCAGTTTCTGAGCCTACAAGGATAATAATTTTAGCAGTGTCTTTTTTAAATTTATTCTTTGGAAGTAAATTTTTACGTTTTCTTTCTAAAGTCATAGCAAAACCGGAGTATATGAAAAATAAAATAGCGATGCACGAAAGAATGAGGATTATTGACCAAATAATAGTACCACGACCTGTATGTAAAAATAAACTCCAGTCGGATAAAATATGAACCCATGATAAATTTTTGTCGCTAATTATTTGACCAGAATATTGATGAATAATAAGCTCCTTTGTTTTTAACTTTAAGAAAAAATAATCTTCAATATCATCAGAAAAAGGAAATTCAATACTTTTAACTTCATCTAATTTGATGTTTTTAAAGATTGAGAACTCTTCAATTGGAGTTTTTTTATCAGATGGAATAGAAGAAAAATCAAAAGTATGTTTGATTTTAGTTTCTGGTAAAAGGGAAAATTTTTCTAAAGATAGGTATACTCCTGTTAGTGTAATTATAATGATAGGGATTAATGTATAACGACCTATAATTACATGGTAATATTGTTTGAAATTTTCATTAATAACTTTTGTAAAAAACTGAATAACTCCACCTTGTCTTTTTATAATTAAAATACTTCCTGTTAGGGTAATCAAAAAGAGTAAGAAAGAGAAGAGTCCAACTAAAAAACGACCAGTAGATTTTAAAAATAAAGAACGATGTAAGTTCGTAGTCCATTTGAAAAGAGGTGATTTAGAAGTAATGCGACTAATTTTTTTACCTGTAGTGGGATTTATGTAAAATGTTTCGCTTTTTCCTTCTTTGGTAATTACTGAAGCAGTAACAAAATTATGTTGGTTAACGTTTAAGATAATTACTTCTTCGTATTCTTTTTTTAATGAAGAAATTGTTTGTGAAAGTGTAATTTCATCGGTTTGTATTGCATATGGTTTTAGCTGATTAGATATTGGTTCAAAAGCTAAAATTATACCTGTAATAGCGGCAATAACTATAAATAAGAAAGAAGATATAGCCAATGTTAAATGGCTATATCTCCAAATTGAAATGGTCATTTTTAATACTTTAATGTATGTTAGATCGAGCGAAGTTGAGATTTATTATTCATTTTTTATCTAAACTATGCTTTTTTCATTTTAAAAGATATTTCATCTTCAAGTACTACTCTTGTAGCATATTTATTTTACTTATTGAGGTATCATTCTAATGTAGCGTATAAAACCTTTTCCTTCGATTTTACTTTTTACATTTTCAGATGTTAGTTCAAATTCAATATCGTCTTTGTAGTATTCTTGATCTTCAACAGCACTTTCAAAACGAATTTTATACCCTTTATTTAATTTATCAGTTGGAATCTGAATAACTGTAATCGCTCTATTTCCTCCACTTATCGTAGCTCCAGTTATAGCGTCAATATTAGTACGTGTTTTTCCTTGAAATTGCCACCATTCAGTAATGTCAGAATACCATTCTTCATCATCGCCTTGCACATATAATGTTTTTTCATATTCACCTTTTTGGTTTAATAAAGAAACAGTTATATAGGCTCCTTCACCAGTATAATTCTTCATTTGAATCATACATTTATACTTAGCTTCATTAGTAGTTGTAAAAGCCATGATACTTAAGGCTACTAGTAAAATTGCAACTATTTTTTTCATATTATATTGTTTAAAGTTAAATCGAGCACAAATAAAACTATGTTGTTTTTTGTTTGTATTCGATTTAATTAAGTGTGTTTATTTTAAAAAGCTAATATCTATATTTTTTAGCGCTTCGTTTTCTTTTGCTAGGTCATAAAGAGTTTCATCAAAATCTGTTTTAACACTTTTGTTTGCTCCTTTAGTAATTAGGTACTTTATAATAGTACTATTTTTAGCAGTTAAAACAGCTTCTTGTATAGCTGATAAACCTTTTTTGTTTTTAGCATTAATATCAATTTTATATTTATTAATAAAATCTAACATAGCAATACTTTGTCTTTCAACAGCTAAATGGTATAATGTATTTCCGTTTTTTTGAGTTTTTTTAACATAAAACCCTTTTCCTTTTAAAAGATTAAGTTTTTCTTTAAACTCATCTTTTTGTTTAGCGTTAAAGGTTTTAAACAAATAATAGTTCAAGTTATTTCCTTTAGTATCAACAATAGAAACATCAGCGCCTTTTTTTAATAAAAAATCTATTACTTTAGGGCTGTTTTTTAAAGCATTTGTAAGTGCAGATTTACCATCTTTATTTGTGTGGTTTATACTTTTAGTTTTTGAGGCTAATAACTGTATAATTTCTAAAGAATTTCTTCTAGTAGATTTTATTAAAGGATTGTCTCCATTGTTGTCAATTTGATTAGCATTAACTCCTTTTTTTAGAAAGTAATTAAAAACCTCAATATTTTTATTATTGTATGCTATATTATGAAGTGGGGTTATACCATCTTTATTGGTAATGTTAGGATTAATACCTATACTTTCTAAGTATTTAATAAAACTTAAAGGATTGTAACCACTACGGGAACCTATGGTTGAAGCTAATATAGCATTGTCTCCATTTGAACTATTTTTTTTATATGGTACCCCTTTTTTTATTAACAACTCTAGCATTGCTTTATTACCCTTATAAGCAGTGTAATTGAAAGCACCATTTCCGTGGTTATCTGTGCTGTTAAGTTTTAATCCTTTATTTGTAAAATAATCTACTAATTTAAAATCTTTTAAATGACCAATTAATAATAACAAAGCATTAGCACCCTTTTCATCTACATCTTTTTTAATATCGATGCCATTTTTTATAAATAGATCATATATTTCTGTATTAGTTTGTCCTGCAACAGCTGCAAAAGTTAAAGGAGAAAAATTATGAGAATCTTTTAAGTCTAATCGAGCATTACTATTGATTAGATGTTTAACTAATTCTAAATTTCCTTTATAAGCTGCCCAAAAAATATAGGTTCTTTTATCGTGTGTAAGTTTATTAACATCATTACCTTTTATGTTTAGTAAGTATTTAATAACTGTATTTGGTGCTTTTGCTAAGACAGCATAAGTAACTGCATCAAACCCGTTAGGGTTTAATGCAGTAGCACTATTGTTCTCTTTTATTTTTTGATCTATTATTGCTATTGTAGGAGTTGTTTCCCAAAAAGCCCTATCAAAGAATATATTTTTTGTCTGTGCTTGTAATGCACTAGCAAACAAAATAAGTACGAATGTTAATTGTATTTTTTTCATTTTTTTAAAATTTATAACGTAAGGTAGTTCCGTAACTAGCTGGTTGAATTCTATTCAAATATACTGTACGATATGCATTATAGCCTACTTCATTAAGAATATTATTTCCATACACATCTATACTTATTTTTTCATTGAATTTATATGAAGCTTGTAAATTTACGGTTGTATATGCTTTTAAATTAAAAGGTTTTACATTTGGTTCAACACCAACATGTGTGTACTTTCTAGACCATACGTTATGTGGACGTTCACCTAAAAAGTACGCTCCAGCTGCTAATGATAATCCATCTAAAGAATTATTGAATGCATATCTCGCCCAGAAATTAGCGGTATGTTTTGGTGTGTTTATTGGGCTTGAGTTGTAATAATAATCTACATGGTCTTTATATTTTGCATCTAAATATGAATATCCACCAATAATTTGTAGGTTAGGTAATACACGACCAATTAATTCTACTTCTACACCGTTTCTTGTATCTTCACCACCTTTAGTGTAATAACCTAAGCTGTTTCCAGAAGTATCTAACACTTCTAAATTTAAGTTTTTACTACTTGTGAAAAATGTAGTAACGTTGAAACGTAAAGCATTATTAAACCAAGTAGATTTTATACCTGTTTCAATTTGATCCCATCGTTCTGTACCTAATTCGTTACCGTTAATATCTGTGTAAAAAGAAGTCATCGGATTAGAACTACTAGCATACGAACCAAATAAAACAATGTTTTCATTAGGTTTAATATTAAAACCAACTAATGGATTGAAAGCATTATCACGTTTAGAGCCAACAAGTGTTCTACCTATAAAGTTTCCCTTAGTTCTTTCTAAAGAACTATAGCGTAAACCTAAAAATACATCTGCCCAAGAGTTAAGGCTAATTTTATCTTGAATCGTAAAACCATATGATTTTGTTTTAGATCCTGAAGCTTTAGCAGAGTTTATTACAACGCTCATACCGGAAGGTAATTTATTATTAATAGGTCCAGTAAGGTCTATGATATCTATATAAGGATCTGCTGTAGGATAATTTGTCGTGTATGCGGTATTGTCAAACTCATTAGTTCTATAATCTATTCCTATTTGAAAAGTATGTTTTAATGAACCCGTTTCTACATCTTTACCTATTAAATCTAACTGCAATACACTATTGTTATCATCTCTTCCGTTCGCATAATAATTCCTATAACGTTGATTTTTAGGTAATGGAGTTAAACCATTTCTAGGGCTTGCCTGAAAAGCCCAAGAACTTTCGGTATATGTATTTAAATTAGAAGTAAAATAACCTGCTTTTAGGGTTAGTTTATCATTAATCTCTCTATCAAAACGAATTGCATAAGTTGTATTGAGAGTGTTACTTCTATCAGATTCAAATCCCATAAAACGATTGTTAGATAATTTATAAATGTTGTTAACATCATAGCTGCCTAAATTTATGGTTCCCTGGTCAGGTGTACGGCTATCATCCATATAATCCATTTCTAAAATAATAGATGTTTTATCATTTGGTTTCCATGCTAACGATGGGTTAATATATAAACGTTCTGAACTTACATTTGCACGATAACTATCAGCTTTATCATAGGCACCAGCAACTCTAAAAGCTACTGTTTTTTTCTTATCTAATGGGCCATAAAAATCAAAAGTAGGACGTAGTTTGCCATAGCTACCTGCTCTTAAACTAATTTCACCACCTTCATAAAATTTTGGAGTTTTGGTTACTACGTTAATTACACCACCTGCAGAACCTAAATCACCACCTAAACCTTGACTAATTGCAGAAATACCTTTTAGTACCTGAATATTATCTACACCAGCCATATCGGTAATAACACCTGTTCCTCTAAAATCTGAGTTAATACGAACCCCATTTTTAAGTATCGGAATTCCTCTATACCCTCTTAAAGACATACTTTCTTTTGTGTTACCATACGTAGCAAAAGTATAAACACCAGCTACGTTTTTGGTAACATCACTAAGACTTAATGCATTTTGTTGGTCGATAAGTTTATGTGATAATACCGAAATACTTTGTAATTGCTCGTTAGGAGCAAGTGGTAATCGTGTAAGTGTTTCTAGTTTTTCAGCTCTTTTATTTCGTGAACCGAAAAGTTCAACCTCATCTAATTGCGTATCAGATTTTAATATAAATACTAAGTTATTCATATCTCCGATTACCTTTATTTTTTGAGATAAAGAAGAAAAACCTACAGCACTTGCTGTTAGTGTATATGTTGAAAGAGGAATGTTTTTTAAAATAAAACTTCCGTCTTCTTTTGTTTCGCTACCAGTTTTAGTTCCTTTTATATAAATATTAGCATAAGGGATTGCTTTATTACTTTCTGACTTTACAATTCCTTTTAAGGTCGCTTGACCATACATTGTTTGAATACAACTACATATAAGTAGTACTATTGTGAAAATTCTCATTTCTTTTATATTGAGAGGTTTATGAAAAATTATTTTTTAACGAAAGATTCAATCGTTTTATCAATTTCTTTTTGTTCAGTTACTTTATCAGAAAACAAGTGTTTATATAAAGGTTTGTTTTGTACCTTTTTCTTTAAAGTTAGGTTGGTATTTCTTTTATATATTTCGTCCCACTTATTTCTAACTAATTGCCATTTACTAGCATTCTTTTTCCACCAGTCTATTGAAGCTTTACAGCGAGTATCAGCAACTTTTACATAAGTGTTATAACCTTTTTCGTAAGCTATAATAACATCCTTTTTATCAGCTTTTCTTATTACTTTTTTATTATCCTGGTCATGTACCCAACCATAATTTGTTATTTCATGGCGGTTACCTCTTTCTGTAATATTGTAATCACTTCTTTTAGTATATTCTCTACGGGGTAAAGGAGCATTAGTGGTACTTTCCCAGTAGCTTTTTCCATCTATATGTACCCAAGACCCTGAACCTTCGTAACGAGGGCTATCGTCAACTTGATAAACTTTTTGACTCCACTGTTTTTTTACCTCAGTTTTAGTTTTTTGTTCATATAGCCAATTGTTGTCTCCGTTGTACATATAAAAATCTTTATTTTGATATGTCCAGTCTTGTCTCCAATGCTTTATTATATAAGGTTTGTCTGGATTACCTACTTGTAATAAATGTTGAATTGAAATTTTGTTTTTGCTGTCTTCTATTAACCCAGCCCATTCTAAAGCTTTGTCTTTTTTTGTTTTAGAAGGTTTGTATAAAGAATCTTTACTATTACTAAAAGTTTCAGCAAAATTGAAGGTGACTTCATAGCATCCGCACATTTTTTTAATAGCGGCTTTGTCCTTTTTTTTCTGAGCTTTAACTGTAAAGGCTGACAGTAGTATGGCAGTTACTAAAATTAGTTTTTTCATTTTTATGATTTTTATGGGTTGTAAATTTTTTTGCAAAAATATAAATTTTATTTAGATTGATTAAGAATAAGAGTATATATTTGCCGAAATTTATTAAGAATGTTTCTATATAATAAAGTTGCAATATTGTTTTTTTTTATAACACTGTCTGTATTTAGTCAGGAGAAAGAACTAGACTCTATAACTTCGGTTAAACTAGATGAAGTGGTTGTTACTGGACAGTATAGTCCTCAGTCAATTAAAAAATCTGTTTACAATGTAACTGTAATCAAAAGGGAACAGATAGATAAACAGGCTGCTAATAATTTAGCTGATTTACTTAATTTTAATTTAAACCTAACAATTATACCTAGCTCTAAAACAGGAAAGTCAACAATTTCTTTTTTTGGTTTAGATTCTCAATACTTTAATATTCTTATAGATAATATACCTTTAGTTAGTGATAATGGTTTGGGGAATAATATTGATTTAACGCAGATTAATTTAGATGATATTGAGCGAATAGAAATTGTAGAAGGGGCAATGGGGGTAGAGTATGGGGCAAATGCTGTTTCTGGTGTAATTAATGTAATTACTAAAAAATCGATAAATAGTAAATGGAATATTAAAGCATCTTTACAAGAAGAAACAGTGAGTAATGAGTATGCTTTGTTTGATAAAGGTAGACATATACAAGGGTTTAATGTTTCTCATAACTTTAATGAAAATTGGTTTGTAAGAACAGGTTTTAACCGTAATCAATTTGCAGGATTTTATAATAATAAACAAGGTAGAGATTATTATAAAGATGATGGTTTAAGAGGTTACGAATGGTTACCTAAAACGCAACTAAATACAAATGCTTTAGTTAGCTACAAAAATAAAAATTTCAAATTACTATATAAATTTGAATATTTTAATGAGTTGATAAATTACTATGACTTATCTGTTGATGAAAATATAGATATAAAATCGCAAACAAGTAATCCGTTTTCAGTCGATAAAATTTTTACAACTGATAGATTTATAAATAACTTAAATATAAATGGACAATTAAATTCTGGTGCAAATTATAATGTTTCATTGTCTTACCAAACGCAAAAGCGTTATTTAAATAAGTTTAATTATTATATTCTTGGAGGGAGAAAATCACACGGAAGTGATGAATTACAGCAGTCGAGTAAAGTTTTCTTTTCTAAAGGAGCTATAAATAATATTTTTAAAAACAAATCTTATAGTTTTCAACTAGGTTATGAAACTCGTTTTATAAGTGGTTTTGATACCCAAGCATCAAGTGATATTACGTATCAAAATAAAGAAAGGAAGCAAAACAGTTATGCTGCATTTGGATCATCTGAAATAAACGTTTCTGATAGTTTCATGTTGAGACCAGGTGTACGATATGAATACAGTTCATTATTTAATTCTAAGCTATTAACATCTTTAAGTGCTAGGTATTTAATGAAAAAAGGTTTTGAATTACGAGGTAATATTGGTACGTCATATAGGGCTCCAAATTTTGAAGAATTGTACTATTATTTTGTAGATTCTAATCATGATGTTAGAGGTAATGAAAGCTTAAAGCCTGAAAACGGGTATACAGCTTCTATAAATTTAAAAAAGAGTAGTTGGTTTAATGATTTTTCTTTATCAAATGCTATAAAGTTAAGTTATATAGATATAAATGATAAAATAGACTTAGCAATTGTAAATAGCTTACCTCTAAAATATCAATACATAAATATTGATGCATATAAGCTGTGGGGATTTACAACTGAGAATAGCATTAAAAAAAATAATTGGATTTTTAATTTAGGAGGAACATTACAAGGTATTTCAAGAGTTGCAAATAACGAAGTGAATGCAAAAAATGACTATTTATATTCTTTTCAGTTAAATACAAGTGCTACTTACCAGATAGAAAAATTTAAAACAGCAATTACAGTATTGCTAAAACACAATGGTAAACAACAAAATTATGTTACTTCTGGAACTGATGCTGAAGGGAACTCAATATTTGAAAAATCAACTGCAAACGCTTACCAATGGTTAGATGCTTCTATAAAAAAATCATTTTTTAACAATACCATACAAACCACGTTAGGGGCAAGAAATTTACTAGATATAACTAACGTAAATATTAGTAATTCAGGAGCAGGAGTACATTCATCTAATAGTAATTCTCTTTTACTGGGCTACGGAAGATCTTATTACTTAAAACTTTTATACAACCTTAATTTTAAATAACATGAGAAATAAATTTTTAACATTAATTATATGTATTGCGGCATTCAATTTTATAAGCTGTAGTGATGGTAATTTACCGTCAGAACCAATAAAGATAGTAAAAGAAGGAGCTTCTATATCACCAGATCTTGGTGGTCCAAATGAGCAAAATCAAGTTTATGTAGATTTAAGTACAAATACTACTACACCTGTAAAAAGAGATTCTTGGGATTTAGGTTTTTATTCTGGAGATGATTTTAGAGTTACAATTAATGGCGCTATTGCTATGGCTACGGCACAACTATCTACAGCAAATATTGATGCAATAACATCAGCAGATGAAGAAGTGAAAGATTTACAAGGGAAAGTAGTTGTAGGTTCGGCAGGTTCTAATATTTATGTTGATTCTCCTGATGGAAATATAAAAGAAACTGCGATGAACGAAGTTTCTATAAATGATTCAGAAAACAAGGTGTATTTAGTAAATCTTGGATTTAATGTTGGTACCGATGTGCCAGCTACAGGTAGTATTAATATTTCTGGAGACTCAAGAGGATGGAAAAAAGTTAGAGTAACAAGAAGAGGGGATAACTATGTTTTACAGTATGCTGATTTAGATGCAACAACACATAAAGAAAAGGTTATATCTAAAAAAAATGGTTTCAATTTTACTTTTTTTAGCTTTGATAAAGAGATTGTTGTAGATGTTGAGCCAGAAAAAACTGATTGGGATTTAAACTTTACCGTTTCTAATAAAGTATTAGATTTTGGTGGAGGTGTGCTAGGGGCGTATTCATTTTCAGATTTTGTAACAAGTAATACAAAATCGAATGTAGGTATTTATATGATAAATACTGATGATGAAAAAGAATTGTCTTATGATGCATTTAACTTAAGTAACGTAGTAGATGCTAATTTTGTTTATAACGATCAGAATATAATAGGTAGTAGCTGGAGAAATGTTTTTTCTAAAAAAGTTAAATCTAATTTATTTTATATCGTAAACGATACAGATGGAAATATTTATAAATTACAGTTTCTAGCTTTGTTAAATGAAGCAGGGGAGCGCGGTTCACCTGAATTTGTATATAGTTTATTATAGAAAAAACACTTTTAATTTTAGATAAACAATAAATTTATTTAAAAGATTAAAAAATTTTGTTAGTTTTTGTACAGTTGAAACTGCTTAACTTGAGAGGGTTAGGCAGTTTCTTATATGTAATGTTTTTATAGTTTTTCAGCTAAATAACTAGCGGTATAAGAATCTTTGTTCTTAGCTAATTCTTCAGGTGTTCCTGTAAAAATAAGATTTCCTCCATTCTTACCACCTTCTAAACCAAGGTCAATAATATAATCGGCACATTTTATTAATTCAATATTATGTTCAATAACAACGATTGAATGTCCTTTTTCAATCAAAGCATTAAAAGATGCCAATAGTTTTTTAATATCATGAAAATGTAAACCTGTTGTAGGTTCATCAAAAATAAATAAAGCTTTATCTTTTGTGTTTCCTTTTACTAAAAATGAAGCAAGTTTTATACGTTGCGCTTCTCCACCAGATAGGGTTGAAGAAGATTGTCCTAGTTGTACATACCCTAAACCAACATCTTGTAAAGGTTTTAATTTTCGTGCAATCTTAGGTTGTTCATTATCTGTAAAAAAAGCAACAGCATCATCAATAGTAAGATTTAAAATATCATCAATTGATTTTCTTTCAAAATTTACTTCTAAGACTTCTTTTTTAAAGCGTTTCCCATTACATGTATCACATTGTAAATGTACATCAGCCATAAATTGCATTTCAATAGTAACTTCACCTTCACCTTTACAAACCTCACAACGACCACCTTCAACATTAAAAGAAAAGTGTTTCGGTTGGTAGTTTCTTATTTTTGATAATTTTTGATCAGATAACAATTTTCGAATATCATCATAAGCTTTTATATAAGTAACAGGGTTAGATCTAGATGAACGACCAATCGGGTTTTGATCAATAAACTCAATATGTTTTAAACTGTCATAACTTCCTGTTATATCTGTGTACTGTCCAACCTTATCACCATATCCTATTAGCTTTTTTTGCATTGCAGGATATAAAATTTTCTTAACCAATGTGCTTTTTCCACTACCAGAAACTCCTGTAATAACAGTTAAATTATTTAAAGGAAAAGAAACATCAATGTTTTTAAGATTATTTTCACGTGCCCCAATAATATTAATAGTATTTTTAGAATCTTTACGAACCTTAGGAACTTCAATTTTTAATTTTTCAGATAAATATTTTGCTGTTAACGAATCTGATTTCATAATTTCATTAAAAGTACCTTCGGCAACAACATGACCACCATAAGTACCAGCTTCGGGACCAATATCAATAATATAATCAGCCTCTTTCATGATATCTTCATCGTGTTCAACAACAATTACAGTATTTCCTAAATCTCGTAAATCTTTAAGGACATCAATTAATTTTTCGGTATCCTTAGGGTGTAAACCAATACTCGGTTCATCTAATATATACATTGAGCCAACAAGTGAACTACCAAGTGAAGTAGCTAAGTTTATTCGTTGGCTTTCTCCTCCTGAAAGTGTATTTGATGTTCTATTTAATGTTAAATAATTTAAACCAACATTAGTTAAAAATAGTAAACGGTTATTAATTTCAGTAAGTAAACGTTTACCGATATCTTGCTCGTACTTATTTAGTTTTATATTATTAAAAAATATTGCTAATTCATCTAAAGGAAGTGTTACTAGTTCAGAAATTATTTTGCCATGAACATAAACGAAACTTGCTTCTTTACGTAAACGTTGCCCGTTACAATCGGTACATTTTGTTTTTCCTCTGTAACGAGAAAGCATTACTCTGTTCTGAATTTTGTAACTTTTTTCTTCTAGTTTTTTAAATAAGTCATTTATACCTTGAAAACTTTTAGTTCCGTTCCAAATAAATTCTTTTTGGTCTTCAGAAAGTTCAAACCAAGGTTTATGAATAGGAATATTGAAAGCTTCAGCATTTAGAATTAACTCCTCTTTGTATATTTTGTAAGAATCCGTTTTAAAAGGGAATATAGCATCTTCAAATATTGATAAACCAGTATTAGGTATTACCAAATCATTATCGATACCTATTACGCTACCATAACCTTCACAAGTTGGGCATGCTCCATAAGGATTATTAAAACTAAATAAATGTGTGTTTGGTTCAAGAAATGTAATTCCGTCTAACTCAAATTTATTACTAAATTCAGTAACTGTCTTATCATTTAAGCTTTCAATGAAGCAGATGCCTTTTCCTTCAAAAAAAGCAGTTTGTATTGCATCACCTAATCGATTATAAAAATCTTCTTCATTTTTAGTAACAATTCTATCAACGACTAAAAATAATTCTTCATTTTTATATGATTCAATAGGAAAATCATCAATTCTAAAAATTTCATTATTGTATTTTATACGTGCATAACCTTGTTGTGTTAAAACTTGTAAAACAGTTTTAAGGTCACGGTTTTCATTAATGATAATAGGAGCAAGTAATAATAGTTTAGTGCGTTCTTCAAAAGTTTTTACAAAATTAAGAACATCAGAAACAGTATGTTTTTTTACTTCATTACCAGATGTAGGCGAAATTGTTTTACCAATACGAGCATATAGTAATTTTATATAATCATAAATTTCTGTTGAGGTACCAACTGTTGAACGTGGATTTGTAGAGTTTACTTTTTGTTCAATAGCAATGGCAGGAGAAATACCTTTTATATAATCTACCTTAGGTTTGTGTAATTTACCTAAAAACTGACGAGCATAAGAAGATAAACTTTCTACATAGCGTCTTTGTCCTTCGGCATACAAAGTATCAAAAGCCAAAGAAGATTTTCCAGAACCAGAAAGCCCAGTTATTACAACTAGTTTATTACGTGGAATAACAACATCAATGTTTTTTAAATTATGCAAACTAGCACCCTTTATAATGATGTTTTCTTTAGGACTTATGGTAGAAAGATCTCTTTTCATTTACTTAAAAAATAAGCTATAAAAGTACATATTTTCTGAATTAGAAAAGAAATAAAGAAGGATTAAAATTATAAATTGTTAAATGAAGGCATATACTATAAAAATTAGTAACTGATTCTTTTTTGTGTCATAGAAAATATTTGAATAACAGCATATAGTAATATTGATAAAGAAAATGATTTTGATATAAGGTAATCTTCTTTTTTTACTTTTAAATGTGAATAATGACCTTTGTTTTTACAAGAAAAACCAATAATTATTCCCTTTTCTTTAAAATTAAATAAAGTAATTTTGAAAAGAATAAGCTTTATAGAAAAAGAACGAATACTATCTTTATTATTTTAAATTAAACTATCTTTTTTGTATCTAAATGAAAGTAAATCTAAGATTATTAGCCATATTATTGCTGTTATTATCATGCGTGAAAGAGAAAAAAAATAATAATCAAAAATTATATAGAAAAGATAATAGCAGTTTGATTTCTTATTGGAATAAGCAAAGAAAAGGAGCAAATTATTTTAATAAAACTCCTACAAAAGAATGGTTTAACGCTGCTAAACAAGCAAATATTAAATTTGTAAGATTAACCTATGAAAAATGGAAAGGAGAACAGAGAGATTTTTTATTAGGAAGTGTTGATGACTATAAAGGTATTATAGAAAATGATTTTAAAATATTAAAATATTTTTTAGATTATGCCAATGAGCAGAATATAAAAATTGTTTTAACACCACTAAGCCTTCCTGGAGCTAGGTATAGTCAAACGAATAATAATATTCGTGATTATAGGTTATGGAAAGATTCTAAATTCAGAAAACAAGCATCTAAATTTTGGAAAGATTTGGCTTTTCGTTTAAAAGATCATCCAGCGATCGTAGGTTATAATTTAATTAATGAGCCTTATCCTGAATTAGCTTATAAAAAGAATACATTTTGGGATAAAGGATTTACAAAATGGTATGAAAATGTAAAAGGTGGAGCTGGGGATCTTAATTTATTTAATGAAAAAATGACGGAAGCTATTCGGTCTGTAGATCAAAATATTCCTATTATTATTGAATCAGGATTATATGGAACTCCATGGGCTTTTGAATATCTAAAGCCTTTAAAGGATGATAAGGTAATTTATTCTTTTCATATGTATGAACCGTATGATTTTACAACTAAAAACATCAATAAAGGTAAATTTAGTTATCCAAGTACTATGTATATAAAGGATTTAAAATCTAATTTTGAATTAAATAAAGAAGGTTTAAATAATTTTTTTAAACCTATTATTAAATGGCAAAAAACAAATAAAATTTCATCAAATAGAGTATGGGTAGGAGAATTTGGTTGTAGTAGAAGTGTTAATGGAGCTGAAGAATATTTAAGTGACTTGATTTCTATTTTTAATAAAAATAAATGGCATTGGTCATTTTATTCTTATAGAGAAGATGTTTGGGAGGCTATGGATTATGAACTAGGTACAGGGAAAGTTTTTTATAAGTACTGGGAGTATCAAGATTCAGATAATCTATCTTTAAATTATGATAACGTATATAAAAAGATGAAAAATAATACGTTATGGAGAGTTTTTAAAACCGAATTCAAGTAGATAATTGAGTTTAAAAAGTTTCTATGAAGTTATTTTTTTTATTTTGAGTAAAGAGTAAAATCTTTGATTTTTATAATAAAATTACTGGTTTTATCAGAACGAGTTTTAAATTCACTTAAGGTTTTAAACTATTTTTAAAAGACAGTAATCTCCTTTGTTCCTAAATTCAGAAATAGTTAAACCAGTATGTTTTTTAAAAGTTCTAGTAAGGTGACTAGCGTCTGAAAAACCAAGTTCATCTGCTATTTGATTTAGATTAAAATCAGAATTTAATAAGCGAACTTCAACCAGCTTTAATCTCGATTTTATAATGTAACTTTTTAATGTATTACCAGATGTTTTCTTGAAAAATTCACTGATGTAGTTTGGTGAAATATGAAATTTTTCAGCAATATTTTCTGTTTTTAAAAGTTCAGGATTAGAAATGTTTTCTTGAATGTAATTAATTATTTCAATAAATTTAGAATCTTTATTAATAGTCCCAATTAAATCTCTATTAATTATTTTTACATTACGCATAACTATATGTAGAATACTAACCATAATTATTCGAATGACTTCTTCTGAAGAAGGATCACCATTTTTGAGTTCATGAGAGATGATATTTGTTAATTGAATAATATGTTTTTTATCATAAACACTCTTAATAATATCACCAGGTTTTTGGTTATAGTTGGTTAAGATAAAAGAAGCTTCTTTATACCAGTTTTCAAAATTAGATGATTTAGTATTTTGTTGTTTAAAAAAGGATTGAGTAAAACGTAAAAAAACAAAATCAGTTGGTTCTTCTAGAAGAAAAGAATGACACTTAAGGGGCGGAAGTAAAAATATGTTGCCTTTTTTATAAGGGTAATAATTATAATTTATGCATTGTTTTCCTTTTCCTTCCTTAATATAAACAAGTTCAAAAAAATTATTAGTACTTCTTCTTTTCCATTCTTGAAGCCTTACTTCCTCATAAAAAACATTATTACCTGTATTCATTAAGTCTGTTTTATGGTTTAAAACAAATGTAATTAGTTTAATGGTTAAAATAATCAGAAGCCTTGATATTTACAATAAAAACCAATATTTGTTCATGTTATATATTAAAATAGTTTTGAATAAAAGAACCAGTTATTATATTGATAGAATATTTTTTACAGAAAGATAGGAGGGGTATGTTTGAGATTTCATAAAACATCTAATTTTAAAGTAAAACTGGTATATAAATATTAAGCAAGAGAAAGTACAACCTCAAAAGAAACCTTTAAAAATACATAAACAACCAAATTTTGTACATGCGAAATTCTTTTCATAGCTACTAATTTTGCCATTCTATAATATTTATAGGTGATTATAATTAAATAGATATAAAGATGAAAAAAATAGTTTTTACAAGAATTTTATTATTAACTACATTAGGAATGTTCTTTGCTTGTAGTAGTGCAGATGAACTAGATACAAATCCAAATCCAAGTCCAAGTGCTTTTCTTGATGTTATTACCATACAAGAAGAAGGTTTGTTTCCTGAGAGTGTAGATTTTGATGAAACTAGTGGTCAGTTTATAGTAGGTTCATTTAGAAAAGGAGAAATAGGTAAAGTAAATCCTCAAACAGGAGAATATAAGACATTTATAAATGGGTATGATTTACATGCTGTAACAGGTGTTTATACCGATGAAAAAAGAAATAGATTAATAGTTGCAACTAGCGATATTGAAGGAGCTATTAAAACAGGTCCAAGTTATAAAGCTAATTGGGATAGAATTGTAATCTATAATTTAAAAACAGGAGAAAAACAAAAGGTAATTAGATATAGATTAGATATAGGTGGTTGGTATAAATCTATTTCTCTTTTTCCTAATGATATAGCAGTAGATGATGATGGTAATATTTTTATAACGAATTCAATAGGAGCTATGTCTATTTATAAAATAGATAAAGATTTAAAAGCTAGTATATATGCTAAAATACCTAATGATAATGTAACAGATAGTTTTGGTTTAAATGGAATTGTATATCATTCAAAAACAAAACAATTAATTGTATCAAGAACTAATGCAGGAAAAATTTATTCAATTAGAAATGTAAATGGTAAGCCAACAACTTTAGCATTAAATTATCATAGTGTAGAAGGAGTGGATGGATTGGAAATAGATAGTGAAGGAGACTTAGTTATGGCAATAAATGGACAAAGTAAAGTTATTGTGGCAAGAATAGATGTGGTAAGCCCAAATGATGCTATATCAATTGTACGTAAAAAAGAGTATGCTACAGAATTGGGAGTGTTTCCAACTTCAGTAGTATCTGTTAAAAATAAAGGAACTTTTGTTTTATACAGTAATTTACCTTTATTTTTTCAAAAAGACTATACTCATAATGATTTTAAAATTGTTAATATTGAGAGCCTATAAATTAGTATAAAAATGATAATAGAACATTATACAGAGAAATATTATGAAGAGTTTAAAGAGTTATCATACTCTTGGTTAAAAGAGTATGATTTATTAGAAGAGTCTGATGAAATTATGCTTAATAATCCAGAATTAATTATAAATAACGGAGGGTATATCTTTATAGCACTTCATGATAATACTCTTATAGGTACTATTAGCTTAGAGAAAATAAATAACAAAGAGTATGAGATATTAAAACTTGGAGTTAGTAAAGAGCATCAAGGAAAAGGAATTGGAAAAAAATTAATGGAATATGTAATTCAATTAGGAAAAGAAAAAGAAATTCTAAAATTAATATTACATAGCAATAGAAAATTAACAAGTGCTATTTCTTTATATACTAAATTAGGGTTTGAGGAAATAAACTTGGTAGAAAATAAATTTTTAACTGCAGATATTAAAATGGAATTAAAGATGTTATAAAAAGTAACTTATTGCTTAATTATTTGAAAAAAGAAGTTCTCTAAATAGAGAGCTTCTTTTTTGTTTATATCAGATGAACTTATTAAAACCTTTTTTTATACAAGAATCACCTATTTATCTTCATGTAAATAAAGGAGCGATCCATTTAGCTTTGTAATGGAAATATAATTAAAAACGAATATAAATGTATTCGGTTAAAGTCTACTTTTTTCTTTAAAGAGAAATTACTTTTTATAAAAAAAGAAAGCCTAATTATGATAGCATTTATAATAAAAAAATAATAAAAAAATGAAATTTAAACTAATGTGCTTTGTGTTAAGTATCATAGCTACACAAACAATTAATACACAAGTAAAAACAAAGGTTAAGGTAGTCGCAGAACTAGATATTAGACCAGGAAATGTAGCTATTAGTAAAAATAATAGAGTATTTATGACAGTACATCCTCTAGGAAGCCCTAAAGTTCAGTTAATTGAAATAACAGGTAAAAAAACATACACTGTTTTTCCTAATAAAGAATTACAAAATAATACAGGTAAACCGAACGATAGCAAATTTGATACTCCTTTAGGACTTAGAATAGATAAAGATAACGTGTTGTGGGTTATTGATATGGGATTGCATTTAGGAAAAACAAGACTATGGGCATTTGATATAAATACAGGAAAAGAAGTTTATAAATATGAGTTTACTAAAGAAATAGCACCAAAAGGAAGTTTTATTCAAGATTTAGCAATTGATAAAGAAAATGGATGGGTATACCTAGCGGATATTGCTAACCCTGGAATTATAGCATTCAACATTAAAAATAAAACAGCTCGTAGATTTAGTGATCTAACTGTACAGTCTGAAAACATTGATATGGTTATAGATAAAAAAACTATAAATTTTGGAGGAAAACCAGCGCGTGTAGCTGTTAATCCAATCACTTTAAGTTACGATAATAAAACACTTTATTATGGAGCTATGAATGGTACTACTTGGTATCAAATACCTTCAAAACTTTTTAGAGAAGGAGCTACCGATTTAGTAATTTCTAAAGCAATAAAAGTTAAAGGACCAAAACCAATATCTGATGGTGTTGCTACTGATAAAAAAGGAAACCATTACATGACAAACCTTCAACACGGAGGTATCGATGTACTTACGAGTACTGGAGAGTTAAAACCTATTCTTAGAAATTCTAAAATTGATTGGGCAGATAATGTTGCTCTTAACAATAATGGATGGATATATATTGCGGTTAATCAATTATATAAAACACCTGCTTTTACAGGAGGGGAGGATACAGGTAAAGCACCATATTATATTTTAAAATCTTTTGTAGGTAACTAAAAAATAGATTTTTCATGAAAATAATAGGAGTTTTATTAATTCAAATTATGATACTATCATCTTGCCAAAATAAAGAAAACATAAAAGGTAATGAGGGGCAAGAGGTTATAAAAAAGAGTGTACATAATCATAGCAAACGTATAGATAAAATAATACATTATTCTACAATAGACGCTATGAGGAATGGAGTTTATAAAGGTAGTTTAACTGTAAAAGAGTTAAAAATAAATGGCGGTTTTGGTTTAGGCACATATAATCGTTTAGATGGTGAAATGGTAGTGTTAAATGGTGTTTTTTACAGAGTTAAAAGCAACGGAGAAGTTGTTATAGCAAAAGAGAGTAAAAAAACACCATTTAATAGTCTTACGTTTTTTGATACTGACTTTAAGAATAAAATAGAAGCAACAGATTTATTGAGTTTTAACAAATCGATATTAGAAATCCTTCCTTCAAAAAATAAGATATATGCTATTAAAGCAAAAGTGTCTTTGAATTACATAAAACTGGGAGGAGCAGAGAAGATAGAGAGTAATGATTATAGAGCTATTGGTGAGATACTTGAAAATAGACCTATTTATACTCATAGCAATGTAAAAGGAACCATTGTAGGTTTTTATTATCCAAATACTTTTAGAGATATTGATTTACATCCTTTTCATTTCCATTTTATTTCAGATAGTAAAAATATAGGAGGTCATATAATGGAAGCAAAATTTAAAAATGTAGAGTTGTTTTTTGATGAAAAAGAAAGTATTGAAGTACGAATTCCTAATACCAAAGAATATAATAGAGATTGGGAAAAAGTAGAAGAAATAAAATTAAAAAGTAAATATTAATATAATGAAACAAATACTAATAGTAGTAATAGCTTTAATTGCCAAAATTACCGTGGCTCAAAATCAAATAAATTTTAAAACCCCAGATGGTGTTTATCCTGAAGGAATAGCATATTATGCTGCTGAAGATTCTTTTTTGATAAGCTCTATAACGAATGGAGATATTGGAATTGTAAATAAAAAAGGGGTATATAAGAAGTTTATTAGTAATGAAAACTTCTTTTCAACTGTTGGCTTAAAAATTAAAGGAGATAAATTATACGTAGCAGTAGGAGATCTTGGTTTATCCAAAAAATCAAACAAAAAAAGTCCTAAAACAATAGCAAGACTATTAATTTTTAATTTAAAAACAAAAAGACTACTAAGTAAAATAGATTTACATGATTTGCATAAAGGGAATCATTGGGCAAACGACTTATCGGTAGCAAATAATGGTGATGTTTATATAACTGATAGTTTTTCACCTGTTATTTATAAAGTAACAGCAAAAGGTAAAGCAAGTGTTTTTATTGAAGATGATAAATTTCTAGGAAAGGGGATTAATCTTAATGGTATTCTAGTTCATCCAAAAGGTTATCTATTAGTAGCAAAAAATAGTGATGGTAAGTTATTTAAGATTGATTTAGCTTCTAAAAAAATTAAAGAAGTAATACTTTCTAAAGCTATTGTTGGAATAGATGGATTGTTGTTATTACCTAATGGAGATGTACTCGTTGGTCAAAATACTAATTTTGAAGCATATCATAAATTGGTAAGTAATGATGATTTCAGTACAGCATATATAAAGTCATCAGACGCTAAAGGTTTAGATTTTGCAACTACTGCAACTTTAGTAAATGGAGAGGCATATTTTTTAAACTCTTACATATCTGATTTGTTTAAAGGAGAAAACACAAGAACTACTTATTTTATTAGAAAATATACGGCTATTTATCCAAGTGAAAACATTGTACAAGAGCTAAATTTTAAGAATATAAAAGAAGAAACTTTCGGTAATAAAATTTCAAGAAAAGTTATTCCTTCTAATGAAGGTACTTTGGCAATATATACTTTAGAAAAAGGAGCTCATATACCAAAACATAGTCATCCACAGCAGCAAACTACTTACATACGTTCAGGGAAAGTAAAGATAATTATAAATGGTAATGAGGAGCGTATTCTTAAAGCTGGAGATGTCATTGTAATTCCAGGTAATATATCTCATGAATTTTTTGTATTAGAAAAAACAGAAGACATAGATGTTTTTTCACCCAAAAGAGAACCTGATTGGATTTTAGGTAAATCTAAATTTTTGAAAGAATCAAAATAATAAACTAAATAATAAATAATATGAAAATAATAAAAACAAGTGTAATAGTATTAACAGCAGCCTTATTATTAGGAGCATGTACTAGTAATGAAGATGATGTACAAGAAGTGATAAAGAATAATGGAGCAGAGTTTAAAGAAAATTTAAGTATTACCGAAGCAGGTTTTTATCCAGAGGGAATAGATTATGATCATACAAATAATTTATTTGTAGTAGGGTCTTTTTACAAAGGAGAGATCGCTAAATTAAATCCTACTACAGGAGAGCTTAAAACATTTATAAATGATAAAGATTTAATAGCTGTAACTGGTGTATATACCGATGAATTAAGAAACCGTTTAATAGTTGCTATAGCAGATGCAGGAGCCTCTTTAAAATCAACGTCAGTAACTAGAGGAGTAACAGCAAAAGTTGCTATTTACAATTTAACAACTGGTGAAAAAGAAGCTTTAATTTCTCTTGAAAGTTTAACTACAGGTACAGGTAATTTTGCTAATGATATTGCAGTAGATGATAAAGGGAATATTTATGTAACCAATTCATTTGGAAATGCAGATATTTATAAAATAGATATTAATAATAAAGCTAGTTTATTTTATACTATAATAGGAGCAGAGACTACTAATAATGATTTTGGATTGAATGGTGTTGTTTTTTATGCGCCTACAAATCAATTAATTATATCGCATACAGCGAATAGTTATATGTATACGTTAACTTTAGATAAATCACCTATTATTGAAACTTTTGATACTCCAATATCTTTTATAGATGGCTTAGAAATAGATGAACAAGGAAGGTTAATACAGATAGGGAATTCAAATGACGATATTGCTGTAAGTTCTATAATAGTCAAAAATAAAAAAATTGAAAACCTACGTGTCGAATATGAACGCGCAACCGAAACAGGATCTTTCCCTACAACCGCAACTTCAATAAAAGGTAAGGGAACTTTTATTTTAGAAAGTCACTTAACAAAGTTGTTCAATAATAATAAAACATTTAATTCTTTTAAAATTGTAGAACTGTCTAAGCTATAAAAAGCTTTCAATATATAAAATAGCAGAAACTTTAATTAAATAAGACTTCTGCTGTTTTATATATAATCTGATAGAGGTCAGTAGTTATCTACATATAATTTGTTCGTGATGTACTTTACCCTTTTCAACCATTTTTCTTATTAAGTTATTGAATATTGTTTCTTTGCTTTGTGAGCTATTAATTCTGAAACAAAATTCATTAAAATATCTGTTTATGTTAAAGTCACTTACCCAAGAGTAAGTTGTTCTTATCCAAGATTTCACTTGATGAATCATTGTATGAAGAGCTTTAAAGTTCATACCTCCATTACTTTCAATTTGGGTAATATCATAGGCTTTAGCAATAGGTCTGTAGCCTCTCCATTTATCAGTTATCACTTTAGCTTCTCGACTGATATGATTCACGAAAATATATTGTAAAGAAGTAGCTGAAAAATCTTCGATTCTCATTGCATACATTCTTTTTACTTTTCCATCTTCAGTTAGCTCAACAGCAGTTATAGCCTTCTTTTTCTTTGCTTTATAACTTCTGCCCACTTTATCTTTTTCACGACCACCTAGAACAAACTCATCAACATGAACAATCCCAGTCATAGGATTATTTCCACTACTTTTCATAGCCTCTCTAATTTTAAGCATAAATAAACGTGCTGTCTTTTCTGTGACACTAAAACGAACTGAAACATAGCTTGCAGAAAGACTTTTTGTACTTGTACTCATTTCAAAAACAATGAAAAAAGCTTTTCTAACTCCAAATTTAACTTTGTGGAAAAGTGTGTTTGACGTTGCAGATTCCTGATGAGAACAAATATTGCAAGTACGTGAGAAATCCTTTCTTATTTGAGCCTTTTTATGACCACATTTAACACATTGAAAACAATTTTTCCATTTAATATCTGCCAAATATTCCTTGCAATCTTCATTAGTTTTGAACCGATCAGCAAACTCTAGAAGGTTTTGGCCTTTAAAAATATTCATAATAACATTATATTCGTTGACTTTAAAGATATGAACTTATATACTGACCTCTATAATCTGAAATCATATTTAGTATGTAAACTTCTTTAAAAGGAATATTTATTTTGAATATTAAGTTTTTGTATCTCCTTGTAATAGATGTTTATAGTTTGTAATTTTTTTAAAAATAGTTGTTTTTGAATGTTATTTATTACCGTAAATGGATTAGTAGTTTCTATAAAGGTTTCATTTTGAAAACCATAGAACGGCTTGTTTATGAATGTAAATTCTCCTTTTTCTTTAATTTCTGGTATTATAGTAAGTTTTGAAACAGAAAAAGGAAATAAATCTACTTGTTTTAAATCCATCCAAATATCACCAATAGTATACTCCCTTTTGCTCCTTGATATTTAATACCAAGTTGTTTTGTTTTTGGAGGAATCGAATATGAGCCTTTTTCGATTTTGCCATAGTCTATATTTGTAGAGGTAATAGCGTACGCATTTGTTTGATTATCGACATTAATAATTGATTTAACATTCTCAGAAATAATATTAGTTTTTAATTTACCTACTTATAAGGTTGTTATAAAAGATATCTCGTTTTTTTATAGTAGTATTTGAATTCTACTTTGATTAATTTTTGAAAACTAATGTACAGCGCTATTTATTTTCTATTATAAAATTACCTCTAAAGCACTTAGAAATTAAGCTAATGTTGTGAATGCGTTTTTTTATGTTGCTAGTAAAGTGAAAAATGAAAATAAAAGATAACGATGCTGCATATTACTAAAAAAAAATTCCAAATATAATATTTGGAATTTATATCAATTAATGTACTTTTTTATATTCTAAATTCATGTATTACTATATAAATGAGATCAAAATTTAACATTATATATCCATCCCATCAATAATCAACTTTAATATGCTCATATATTCTTTTGCTTTTTTTACAGTATCTATATCTTTAATATTTACTAATTTATCTGAATTTAGATTCTTTTCCCTAAGGGAATGTAAAACACATAAATGTAAATTTTTTATAATTGTTTTCTGTAATCCATTGAGTTTATCATCGTCATACTCTTTTTCATTTATATCCGTTATTTGAGGTTCTGGAATATCAGGGAAATCAATTCTTTTTTTATTAGAGAAAACAGGAGCAAATGATTTTGCAGCTTTATCTCTATTTGTTAAACCTTCCATTCCCCATTTTTCACACATTGTTTTTATGAAAGAAGTATGGTCATGAGTATCATTCACAATAGTGTTTTTTTCTATGAAAGAAGAAATCATAACCATAGGAACCCGAACACCTAAACGATCAAATGAAAATCCCAAGCTTGTATCTTCTGTTTCATTATTTCTAGAAAAATTCATAGATTTCGATTTGTTCTTTGGCGTAGGAGGTATACCAACTCCAGGAGCAACGTGATCAAAACACCCCCCGTGTTCATCGTGTGTTATAATTAGTAGTATTTCGTCACGCTCGGGACTGTTTTTAACAGCATTATAAACATCCCATATGAGTTTTTCTCCTAATAATACGGTTCCTTCTTTGGTATATGTTTCACTTTTAGGTATTACATTTTTTTTTTGAAGCTTCTTTTCCTTTGAAGGGCCAGAGGTAGAATAGGCAGAAGGATGTTGATCATTATGCTGCCCATAAAATTTAGGTTCTATAAAGGAGTAATTTGGTAATTTTCCTTTTAAGGCATCTTCTTTAAATTTATTAAGACCTCCAAATTCTGTCTGCTTACAATATTTAATACCATTAACAAGGGCTGTAATGGGATAGTCTTCTGTGTAAATGGTAAAGGATTTTTTATTTTCAGATAATCTATCAAATAGAGTAGGTTGTGACCAAACATCGTTTATCCATTGTTCAGCGGTTTCTAAGTTATTTGGGTTGATTACTTTTCCTCCTGATGTACCAGCATGCCAAAAAGATCGATTACACCAAGTTTGACTTGGAACTGAACAAAACCAATGGTCAAAAACGGCGAACTCTTTAGCAAGTGTTGTAAGCACAGGTATTTTATCAGGAGTAAAACATTGCATGATTTTGCGATACTCTTCCTCTGTCGTTTTATAACCAGATAATGCCTCTAAAGTATTGATGTAATCGTTAACAAAACCGTTCATTGAAGGAGTAGAAGGTGTGGTTTTAGGAATGTTATATGGAGGTTTCATTTTACTAGCCGAGATACCTATATTCTCAGGAGATATATAATTGTATAATTGAGTATTTACATGTTGATACTCTTCTCCAGGGTCTGGATAAGGTTGATGATAATTTTCTGCTTTACTTACTTCAATAACCTTGTTCTTTTCAGAGCCTTCGGCTCTTTTTGGTATTGGATTGCTTATTGTTTTTTCCTGTAAACCTTCAAATTTTTTACCTTCAGGAACCCCATCTTTATAAAGGAAGCCTAAGAGATTATCGAAAGATCGGTTCTCTAACATAAGGACAACAACCTTTTTAAAAGAATCTAATTTTTCCATGTTCTTTGTGATCTATTGTTTAATTTCATAATATGAGTATTATAATTGCTTTCACCTATTACTAGGTAAATTGGTGATAGGAGTAATCCTGTTACTGTTATTTTCCAGTTAAGCTAAATTCTAACAATTTATAAATAGCACTTTCTAAGTCTTTAGGTTGTTCCCATAAATTATGGTTGTATAGCCAGTTAGTGTTTTTTCCAATTGAAAATAATCCTAAACTCGGATATTCTGATTTTTCTTGAACAGAAACTTCTTTTCTCGCAAAAATGATAGCAACTTCACTGTAAGTTAATTCCCATTTTGTAGCATTTAAGCCATTAAGTTTGAAATTAAATACAGGGTCCTCTATTTGAGAATGTGAGTTATATGTTGCATTCAAACTTGCTTCTTGATTGTTAGTTTTTAATACTTGAATAGTTTCAGTTTTTATGTTTTCTAAAGTTTTCACGATGTTAAATTTTTTGATTATTAAAGCAGTTTTTTATAAATTGATAGAAAAAGGATCTGATGTCTCTTTAAAGTTTTCATTTTGAAAACCGTACAATGATTTATTTTCAAAAGTTAAATCTTGGTTCTCGTTAACTACGATAAGTTGTGAAACAGAAGAAGGAAATAATTCCATTTGATTAAGGTCCATCCAAATATTTCCAATTGTACGAGCATTACAGAAATAATATGTTAATTCATTATGACTTGCAACAGTGGTCCAAAGTGTTTGTGCAATATTAGGATGTTTTTTAAGTTTTGAATTAAAATTTACAGGAACAGAAGCATTCATAACTACAGATTTAGATTGTGTTAAAGAGTCGGAAATACTAACAGGTTCATATAAATGATTTAAATAATAAGATGCTCTAGCAAATCTATCAGAAGGAAATGGACCTCCGGGGAGTGTATTACTTGGGAAATTATTTTGATTACTCCATTGCCATTCCCAAAATTGATTTAATTCAATTTGTCTAGCATAAGAAGGTTCATTGGTCATTACTCTGAATTTTTCGTTTTGATAAATTCTAAATTGACCTTGATTAACTTCTATAATTGCAGAATCTCCAAGTACATCAGAAATGGCTAAATGTAATGAAGCCTCACTTTCTGAACCAGGTACTTTTCCTCCAATAAGTTGAATTTGTACAGAGGCATCTTTATTGAATTTATTAACTACTTCTTCTACAGAACAGCAAGTATCTAAAACAAATTGTACCCAACGTAATACATCTAAATTTTTGCATGAACTTCCATTACTACGATGATATGTAGCGTTACTATCATATAGTAAATTTGCTACTAGTCCCACCGAGTTTATACCGTCAGAAGCACCAAAAATGGTTTCTTCTTTCTCTTTTGAATTATCTGTAGTAACTTTAGATTCTATCATGGTAACTATACTATCATATTGAGCAGTCCAAACCAATGTTTTTTCATTTCTTATAGAAGTTCCTGATTTAACCATAGGTTGGTCATTATCTATTTTAAAAGCAAAAATGGTAGTAGCCATTTGAGTAGCCCAGTCCATATTTCTGGCTGTTGTTAAAAAACTATTATTGAAATTATTAAATATTCTTGTACACATAATTTTTGGTTTTTATTAAATTGAAATAGTATTCAGACCCATTGAAGAAACATCGCCTACAGAAATAGTAAAGGTTACCTTAGCTTTTAGAAATTTACCTTGATTGAAGTTTTGAGCTATAATAGAAAGGATACCTACAGGAAGGTCGGTAAGTGTAGACATATTTGTACCTCCAATCCACCAATTATTTCTGAAGGCAGCAGTGTGTCCTTGCCCAATTACAATATCTTTGCCTATGTAAGAATTTCCGTTATGAGAAAAACTCATAGTTCCTTTAAAAGCAAAGTTTAGTTTTGAAGGAAGTTTATCAATCGTTTGGCAACCGATAGCAGAGCCATTAATTATATTTTTTTTAAACCAGTCTGCAGTTTCTTTTGAACCTTTTCTACCTGCTTTTGCAGTGATCATAGCCCCTTTTTGATTAGAAGAAGTGCTAATACCATCCCAAGGTTGTTCTTTAGTAATAAAGTAATCGGTTACCGTAAAATTAAAATCAGATAAACCAATCATTTTTAAATCGAAATTATTATCGTGTAGTGTAGACATTTTATTTTTTTTAATGAGTTGTTTTTATAAAGTTTATTGAGTTCGTTTTGTTATTGTAATGTTGTATTAGCTCATCTATTTTTTGAAACAGTTGAGTTAATTAGTTATATTGATTATTTTCTATGTAAAACTATATTTTTAGGAGCGTGAATTTATAATGTATGTTGTGAGTGTGCTTTTTTATGTTGTAATAAGAGAATAAACGGTCAGTAAGTTTTTAGTATTGGTTTCTAGGTGTTTTTTGAAATAAAAAAACCTGTTCCTTAATTGAATGTTTAAGGAGCAGGTAAACTACTAAGTTATTTAATTGTATTTGATAATGAATATTATTTAAAGAGTCTTTGATTAAGAAGTTGGACCAACTTTTGTAACAACAACATACTTACCAAGTTCAAAATCCCATGCTACATAAGCGGCAGTCCAGTTTGAACCATATTGCTTTTCTGTATTAAACGTTCCTTGACTATCAGTTACCCATTGCCAATTACTATAACCTGTATTAGGGTCAGAAGGCACATAGCCTTCATATAATGCAACAAAATCGAACTTTCCTATTGGACCATTGTTTCTCCAACGAATTTGCACTGATCCAAACTCTTGAAATAAATCAATAGATATTGTATATGTATTAGAATTGTGGATATATTCTTTTTTTGAAGGAAGTTGATCTTCTGATAAAAATGATGGTTCTGTAGGTCGCTTAATTATTGTTTTAGATTTTAATACGTTTGACATTTTTATAACTTTTATTTTTCTTACTCATGAGGCTTTTCAGATTTCGCCTAGTTTTTTATAGTAGTTTCTGAACTCTACTTTGTATGGAGAAGAACGTTTAAAAACTTGATGTTTTACAGTTATTCTAATTTTTATGGTATAGGAGTTCCTAATTGCTTGTAACTATTGAGCTAAAGCCCGTTTTAATGGGCTTTAAGATATGGTTAGATGACGATATCTTGTTAACATGCATATCAGGAATAGGTGTTTGTTGTTATTCCCTGTTTGATATCCTATATTTACCTGATTTTTATTACACATTGAATGCGATAGCTGAAGCACTTCCGCCCCATTTGTTATCAGCAAAATATTGAATGAGGTAGGTTTCGTTTGGTTGCATTAATACGGAACTTATATCTACTAATTGATGCCCCAAAGCCTCTTTATTAGAGATAAACGCACTGGCTATATTAACCCCTTGGATCTGCGGTTCATTCTTTTTGTATAAGCATATTACGTCACGACGTAGTGAGGGGTTAATGAGAGGGGGTACTGAATAACTTACATTGATCGCTCTTTCAGTCATACTAGTGATTGATACAGAGGTGCCATGATAATTTCCACCTTTTCCATTGGTAAGTGTACATGTCGCAATCAAGGTGTTGATATTGTCTGAGGCAAAAAGACCGATTGTGTAAATCCCGTTTTGTAGGTCGATTCCTCCTTTTGTGATCTCTATATTTTGATTAACATAATCCCCTGTACTACTTTCTGCTGTCAGTCTCGACTGTCCTACAAGATCAGTCATCGAGTTAAGAGGGCCAGTTCCTATCCATATTCCAAGGAATGCATGATTACTTTCCTCGTTATAGCCTTTGATAAGAAGAGTACTGATCTGAACGGACAACCTATCCAGTACTAACGCATTATTCAGGTTACTAGAAAAAAGTTTTTGCCCCGATCCCTTAAGGATAAGTCTATTAAGTGTTTGTTTCACAACTGCTTGTTGATTAAAATCATTCATAATATATCTCTTTTTAATTTATTTAGTGTTATAGGCTTTCTTCATTGCCTATAACATGCCACTAAACCTATAGTGGTCTTTATTTTTACTGTGTTTTTATTATTTAGTGGCTCTTTATCATCCAATAGAACTGTTATTGAACCACTCTTTTTGTTTTAATGATTTTATGTTTTTTAAACCAAAATCACTTTTCATTTATGGACACCTGCTTTCTTTGTTTATGGTTTAATTATATTATAGGCCACCATACTTTCCAGTAGTCTTTATTTTGACTGTATTATTAAGTGATCTAATAACACCTAAATAGGATGTTAATGAACTACTATACTTATGTTGTAAGTTATTTGCAATGGTGAATATTTTTCCCTGCTTCTACAATAGGTATTATACTAATTCATTAATGAACAATTTGATTTTATTCCTTCGTCCAAATTCAGACTTCATTTACAAAGCATGATTTGTAGTGCTGTTAACCAGTACATTATTGTTTTTTACTAACGGAAAATATTTTTGCAGCCTTCTTCTGTTCTTTTTACTTACTGTTTTTAATATGAATATTCTATAATAACACAGATAGTGTGGTACGAGACAATAGTATTGGAGTTTTGTAAAAAAACTCCTATCAAAGTATTTTTAGAAGCTGCTCAATTGTGGTTTCCAATTCTTCTGGAATAGTGTGCCATTAGACCTTATAATAACAGATTAGTTGTATAAGTTATAACTGAGTTTTGATTTAAAGGGAGAAAAAATATCTCCCTTTAAAGTTATTTTACTTCTTCTACAGTCATTTCAAACGGATTCATGCGTGCACTTGCATACATTAAAACCGAATCTTTTTCTCCACATATTGGTAGTTCTCCAAATTTTTTTCCTATGAGTGCCTGTAATTTCTTGTCCTTGTATTGCCAAATAGCTATGTCTTTTTCAATCCAAGAATGAGATTCTGCAAAGATTTCTCCTGAGCCTGTATGATAGTCTAGCCAATTTCCTTTGTAGGGATTGTCCTTTAGTTCATAAGTGAAGTGATCTTTTTTTGTGTACTTCGTAGTTTTTATATTAAAAATAGCAGCATCTTTTTCTGACACATCACAGATAAAGTGGTTCCCGTTATTTTTTTTATTTAGTCCCATGTAACCCCGATCTGCATTACCTAATTTTAATTTAAACTTAATTGTTTTAATTGTTTTTTCTGCTGCCAATGCCTCTATCGCTAATTGACTTAGAATTTCTCTACCCAAAGTGTGTTTTTTCTCTGTTAAATTCTCCATGATTTATTAGATTTATTTGTTCCTACTCGTAAGGCTTTTCAGATTACTCCCTTGCTTTTTCTGTGCAAGTCAGTTCGTTTATTAAAGTGGGTTCTGATCCACTGATAAATTCTATATAACTCCTTCTTTCGTCCTAGCTCTCAATGAGGGGTTTTGAAGCAATAGTGCTTTAATTTCATCAGCAGTACTATATCTCTTTATTCCTCCTTTCCAGGTTTCTAATACAGGAATGTTTCGCATCCCTTTAGCGGAATAAACTCCTTCTTCACAGCTATAAGTAAGTGGGTTCTCTTCTAATAAGACAAAGTCAGCACATTTACCAACTTCCAGAGATCCAACCCATTGGTTGGCATGACATTGCCAGGCAGCATCATACGTCATTGCCTTAAGTGCTTGAAACCTAGTAATACGTTCTGCTTTATTCAATACTTGAATATTTAATTCTTTAGGAGCACCTTCCATTATTCGAGTAATAGATTGTTCCATCATACGTAACGGACCTAATGGAGTAACACTATAGTCACTATGAAGCGTTATTCTCATGTTATAGTCATGAATGGCTGAGTGACATCTGTCTAAATGATTACTTCTTTCTTGGCCTAATATAGTCTGTTGAAATACCCATCCCCAGTAACCCACATGACCAATTAGAAAGCTTGGTGATATTCCTAATTTTTGCATATCTGTCATATTTTGATCAGATAATAAAGAGGCGTGTTCTATTCTGTCTCTTCGGGCTTCTATAGTTGATTTATTAATACCAGATAATTTGAATGCCTTGATTGTACGGTCTAAGGCATGATCACCATTGGCATGTACCATTATGGGCCAATCATTATCAACAGCTTTGCTAATCATAGTATCGAACTCTAAAGGATACCCATAGTTAAAGATGCCTTCATTGGTTTGTTCTGCAATGTTTTTAGCATTGTCACTACCATAAAGATTGTAATTTTCATCACAATCGTAAGGTGTATATTGATAACCTGTCATTCCTTGATTGGAACCATCGGAGATTACTTTTATGTACGCTAGGTTGAACTTGTCATCCCCTTGGTTTGGATGGTATCGACCTTCTATTTTACTATTGAAATCATTTAATGTAACAGCAACTAAGGCACCACCTATTCGTACAGGACAATCGTTATTAGCCTTTGCTTCGAGGTAGTCAGGCTGATTTAATGGAGAATCTTTAGAGAAAGGTTCCACTGCAGCATCAAAAACATAAGTGACTCCTCTCTGACTAGCTTCTGTGAAAATAGTATCCACTTCAGTAGAAAGTCTTTTTTTAAGGGCAATAGGGTCTATGCTTTTAATGATAAGCGGTAAAACAAGTTGCATCTCAGCAATCTCTTTCAAAACACCACTGGCAGGCAGTATTATATTTTCATTTTTTGCCAACTTAATAGCTGCAGTATTCACATAGGCCAAATGTACAGATGAGTTCATTAAAAAAACAGGTTGAACATCTGATATTTTATCCAGTACTTCGGCGTTAAATTCTTTACTTTCATCAATAAGTAAAGAAGGGTCTACATTTCTACCAAAAATCCAAGTTGTTTCTTTTTCTTTCTTCGATGCTGATTCAGCTAATGATAGATCTCGTAGCGTTCTTATCACCCAATTTTTACTGTATTTTTTTTCTTCTGTAAGCGCTATATTAGTTCTTAAGTATTGTCCTATAAAAGGACCTACATCTGTAGCCATATTGAAAACGGCACTTGGTAAAATATGTATATGTGGTTCAATAAATCCTGGTAGAAGTGTTTGCCTGCCATATATAATTTGCTCAGTGGTATCTACTGGCATATTGGCCTTTACATATTCATGCGAACCTGTCACAATAATATGACCATCCTGAATACCAACAGCTTCTACCATGACATCCTTACCGCCAGCCATGGTTTGAATGTAGCCGACTCTTTTATCGTCTTTCTCCGCAGGATTACTACCCGTGCGAAAGATGAGTGTTTCCGAGTGTTCAGCGTCTTCATTATTCTTTCCCTCTTCTAATTCAATATTAGGAAGTAATGACTTCCACATGGGATTGCAGCACGAACAGTGTAATCCTTCTGGGTGATTGTGTGTATGACTCATGGTTTTGTTTTTTAAGTTTATTTAGTTTTTATTCTTACTCACAAAACTTTTCAGATTCCGCCCTATTTTTATAGTAGCTACTGAACTCTACTTTGGTTATTTTTAGAGAATTATAAATAGTGTTGGTTTTTAATTTCTGATATAAAACTACTTTTTAAATGGCTTAAAAATTAAGCTAATGTTGTGAATACAATTTTTTATGTTGTGAATATGGTAAAAAGGGGAATGTGTTATTTTTTAGAATTTATTTAAAGTTAAGAAGCGTTGTGAATAATTAGGATATATGTGTAGATCAGTTGGTGTTTAGTGTTATAACAGTTGGTTTTGTTGTTAGATGATAGGGTAGAAGGAAGGTTTATGAAAAAACATTGTATATGTTCCATATATTAATTTTTTAGACTAGTTGTTTCGAGGCTACCAAAATTGACTGTTATATCAGAATTTTTTTGTAAAAACAGAACAACCTACACAACAATTAAAATGTCGTATAGGTTGTTGTTATCCGCTATTGTTTTGTAGTTGATTGGTTATATAGCTAAGAAGGTGAAAAATGTTGTTTTTAAGTTACTTAGTGATTATTCGATAACCCAATATAATTCTGTATCAGAACTATTGTATTCACGTAGTCCAATTCCAGTATGGTTTTTAGAATTTCCATAAACATAAAGTGTTCCTCTATTTTTTGTTTCACAACTTATAAAATAGACGTTAGAATTTTCACCTGATACATTTTTAATTTGAAAAACTTGGTCGCTGTTGTTGGGATGGTTATTAGAGGTTTCTAAACAATTAGAGTTAGGATAACATTCAGCCACTTTCGTACCTTGATTTTTAGTGTTAATTGTTATTTTATTATTTATAAGCGTCCATTTTTGATCTTTGTTCTTGCTATCAAAATCATTCAATGCTATCTCGTCATTTGAACTGTTTGGAAAAGCTTCCCAACAATATGTAGTGTTGTTAAATAACTTAATTGCTATGTTCTTTGTATTCATTTTATTTAATTTTTATAACTCAAATTCGATTTTAAGTGATTTTGTTTTTAAAAAGAATGTACTTGACACAATCTTTGATTGTTTTCAATGTAAAATCGAATTTGGGTTACTATTTTTTTTAAAGTTAGTGTTATGGTAAAATGAGCACTAAGAGAAGCTCATATACCTGTAAACTATTAACAGCTTCCGTATGGTACGTTATTGTTATGATTGGAATCTCCATTTGTCCAATCGGCATTATTCTCCTCTCCTAAATTAAAAGTGAAAGTAGCGGGAGTACCGTGTTTTTTATAGGTTTGTAGCCCCGATAAAGTATCATATCCACAGGCTGAATTAGTGGATTTTTTTGGGCAGGTCATGGCCATATAGAATACAGCTCCAGCTTCTTTATTTTTCCAAGTTAAAAAAAGTCTATCATTAGTGTCAGCATTAAACGATATGCTTGAACCACTCTTTACAACTTGTCCGACTTCTAGGTTATTCCAAGTCTTACAGCTTATGTCTGTGCAAGTAACATCTCCGTTAGTATTGTTTACAAGATTTAAAATGACTCTACTACTCATAATTTTTATGTTTAAATTCCCTACTCATTTGGCTTTTCAGATTTCGCCTCGTTTCTTTATAGTAGTTTCTGAACTCTACTTTGTTTAGTTATCTGAAATTACAAATAGCGCTATTCTTAATTTCTGGTATAAAATTAGCTTTTAAATAGCGTGAAATTATAAGCGATGTTACGAGCACACTTTTTAATGTTGTGGATCATAAAAAACGAGGCATATAAATATGCCTCGTATGTTTGGTCTAAAAAATAGAATAGAAATGTTATTTTAAAACAGAAAAACTATTAAAAAGATCTTTATGTTTAGTGCTAAAGGGAATCTTGTACTTATTTTTAAGAAGCAGTAAATTATCACTAGTAATTATTTGTTCGATGTTATTTATGTTTACCACATATTTACGATGAATTTGCATAAAAATCGAAAGATTCAGATAAGTGAGTATTTTGCTTAAAGATATTTGAATTAAGAATTTTTCGCTTTCTGTAATAATATTACAGTATCTGTTTTCTACTTCGATAAAGATGATACTAGAAAGCGTTACTTTTTTTAAAACATTTTTCTTTTTGATAAACAAATATTCATTTCCAATAACGGTATCTTCATGCGTACTTGCAAATACATTTATTTGACCATAAAACTTTTCAATAGCCATTTCAATGGCGTATAAAATTTCTAGTTCATTAAATGGTTTTAGGATAAAACGATATGGTTTGGTAAGTTTGGCACGCTCAAAAATTTCTCGGTCTTTTGAGCCGGTTAAAAATATAAAAGGTTTTAATGAGTTTGGTACTGTTGATATTGTCTCAGCAAATGTTATTCCTTCTGGGTTATCTCCTAAAAAAACATCAATAATTACCAAGTCTACAGGTAGTTTGTAAAATAATGTAAGCGCTTCTTGATAATTTTCAGCAATTCCTATAACAGTATATCCGTTTTTATCTAATGTGTTTTCAAGATCTGAAGCCACTTCACTGTTGTCTTCAATAATTAAAATATTTATAGTCTCCATTATTAAATAGATTTTGGGAATGTAATAATCATTTTAGTTCCTTTATTTATAGTACTCTCAATTTCAAGTGTAGCATGATTTTTTAATATAAGTGTTTTACATAATTGAATACCCAAACCAGTTCCAATATCTTCTTGATTATTCTTTTTACTTAGTAAAGAGGTTTTTTTTAATAATTCCTTAATAATTCCTGGACTCATTCCTATGCCAGAATCCTCAACAACGAAACATTCATGTTTAGTACCTTTAGGGTAGTTGTATACAGAAATAAAACCTTCTACTTTGTTGAATTTGATGCTATTATCTAATAAATTACGAATAATAATTTTAAGAGAGTCTAAATCTGCTAAAATAAAAGAGGCAGGTGTTATTTTATTTTTAAAAGTTATTTTTTTATTATCAAATAAGGGTTGATAGTTGAATGCAGTTTGTTGCATTGCAGAAAATAAATCAATAGATTCTATATGAAAATATAATTGCTTAGTTTGTAACGTAGCCCAATGTAATAGGTTTTCTAATAAATTATAAGAGCTATTGGCAATAGCTGCATTTTTAGTAACTATAGTATCTAAAGCATCATAATTACGAACTTGTATTTGATGTAAAAGCGTTGAATTACTTTTTTGAAGTAAGTTAACCGAAGATCGTAAGTCGTGACTAACAATAGAGAAAAGTTTGTCTTTAGTTTTGTTTAAGTTATTTAATTCTTCTTTTTGAAAAGTAATAATCTTAGTTACTTTTTTTTGCTGGGAATAAATATATACGCCAGCTAGTATTATTAGTAGTAGTAAAAAAGAAAATAGAATAAAACTATTTCTTTCAAGTATTTTTACCTTATTTTCAGATTCTAAAAAGTTTATTTCTTTTTGTTTTTGAGTTATTGCTAGTCGTTTTTCAATTTGTGCTATGCCCCAAATTTTTTGTTGGTTATTTAGTGAATCTTTCCATTTTTCGAACTCTTTTCTATAAACCAAAGCTTTCGTCAAATTTTTTCTATTCTCTTCAACGATAGCCATGTTTAATGAAGCCTTTCTTTTTGCAGAAAAAGAGTTTGTTTTTTTAGAGAGTTGATAGGCTTTTTCATAATAAGGAATAGCTAAATCATCTTTATACTGCTCATAATATACATTAGCAACATCCATATACGAGCCTATTAACAGAACAGTGTCTTTTTCTTCTTTTTGAAGTGAAAGGCTTCTTAATAAAAGTTCTTCAGCTTTCTTAAATTTGGATAGGTGAAAATAACTAATACCTAAATCATGAATAACAGAGCTTTTTTTAAAATCATATACACTATCTTTTGAAAGATTATTTAATACGTTAAAATATTTAACGGCTTTTTTAAATTTGCTTTGTTCTATAGCAATACCCCCCAAATTTCTAATTATCTTATAGTAAAAAATGAAATCATTAGAAATTAGCCCATATTCTTTTTGGGCTTCATTAAATAACTTTTTTTTCATAAAACCATAGCCTCTCATGTAATGACAATAGTTTAAAAGTCTTTTGTTTTTATTAAAAACTAAAGTTTTAGAGGAGTAAACTAATACCGAATCCCAGTTTTGTAATGAGAAAAAATGAATTGTTTTATTGAAATTTATTTCAGATGTACTTAGTTTTTTTATTTTTTTAAAAAATAATTCATGTTTAGTTATCTTACTTTTTTGTGAGAAAACAAAAGAATAAGTAAATATGAACGTTAAAAAAATAAACGTTTTAATTAAATGCATTTGGGGGACATTTTTAGTATTTAAAATGAGTGATTAATCTGTTGTTTGTACAGTTGTTTCAGTACCTCTAGATGTTTTTGGGTCGATATCCCAAACAAAGGTTTGCACTGTTTTTATGTCTTTTAAAGAAATACCTTCAGGTAAAGGAGTTTCGAGATTGGTAGAAAACTCAATAGTATAAGCTTCATAATTACAATATTCTCTTTTTTTAGCTAACTCTTTAGCTGTTTCTTTAGATGTATAAATAAAAAATTGTAGTTTACAATTACCAAAATTACTAATAGAAAACAGCTGATTTACATTAACGGAGTTAAGTTTAAAAGTAGAATTTACTAAAATTAGAGCTTTAACATTAATACTATTGATATTATCTTTTTTATTGAAAGTTGCTTCAACTAAAGATGGCAAAGGTTGATTAAAATTGTTTTCAAAGGTTATTTTTCCAGCAGGATTTATTCTTTTTATACATTCTTTAGGTAAGCAAATTCCTGGAGGGTAAATTATACTATTACCTGTTGATAGATTGGTATTCTTCATTGTCTTGGGGGTTATTAAATTTTATATGCTTTTATATTAATAAATATAAAAATACCGTTTTTGTGTATAAATGAAGAGTATTAAGAATTATTTTTTTTATGTTTTTAATATAAAGGTTAATGAATATTTGTATTTGTTAATAAAAAAAACAATATTTGTAACTAGTTACTAATCAATAAATAGAAGCCTATAGCTAAATAATTACTTTTTTATTTTATACCCCTTAACAAGAGAGTGTTTAAAACATTCTTAAAAAGAAAGTAATTATGAAGCATAAAGATGTTGTAACCGACGGTGATTTAGTACGAGATTACATTAATGGAAAAGAGTTGGCGATAGAGTTATTAATTAAACGCCATCAACAAAGATTGTATAGCTTTATCTATAGCAAAATACAAAATAGAGATACTACAGAAGATATTTTTCAAGACACTTTTATAAAAGTGATAAAGACATTAAAGAGAGGTAATTATAACGAAGAAGGTAAGTTTTTACCTTGGGTTATGAGAATTTCCCATAATTTAATAATTGATTTCTTTAGAAAAAGTAATAGGATGCCTACGTTTAATAATACTGATGATTTTGATATTTTTTCAGTTTTAAGTGATGGAACCTTAAATGCGGAAAATAAAATTATTAATGAGCAAATCTTATGTGATGTAAGAGAGCTAGTTGAAGGATTGCCAGAAGAGCAGAAAGAAGTCTTAAAAATGCGTATTTATAACGATATGAGTTTTAATGAAATTTCAGAAAATACTGGAGTGAGTATCAATACGGCTTTGGGAAGAATGAGGTATGCTTTAATTAATTTAAGAAAAATAATAGAAAAAAATAAAATAATTTTAGTGAATTAAACAATATTAGTAAAAAAGCTTCGTTAAATACTTGAAAACAAAATATATAAAGAAATTATATGAAGCAAATTTACTCAAAGAAATTATCTAATTTTAAAATGAAACCTAAAAAAGAAACAATTCAATTTTTGATTAACTTTTCTAAATCATTACAAATAGTTAAAATTAAATCAAATTATCTCATTGAATTGAATTTGAATTAAGAGAGGAAAAGCTTCAACGTTTGTTGAAGCTTTTTTTATATTTATTTTTTATAATATTCATCTAAAACAGATTTCCTTCCAATTGTTTTTGTGATAATATCATTCTCTAAATTCCATCCACGAGCAGGTGAATATTCTCTACCATACCAAATTATTTGTAAATGAAGATCATTCCAAACTTCTTTAGGGAATAAACGTTTAGCATCTTTTTCAGTTTGCGTTACATTTTTTCCATTGGTTAAATTCCATCGATATAATAATCGATGTATATGTGTATCTATAGGGAATGCAGGAACACCGAAAGCTTGACTCATAACAACACCTGCCGTTTTATGTCCTACAGCGGGTAACTCTTCTAAGTATTCAAAACTCTTAGGAACTTCACCATTATGTTTTTCTATTAAAATTTTAGATAAACCATGAACTCCTTTAGACTTCATGGGTGATAAGCCACAAGGCCTTATTATTTCTTTAATTTCTTCAACAGTCATTTTTACCATATCATAGGGGGTGTCTGCTTTAGCAAAAAGTAACGGAGTAATTTTATTTACGCGTACATCTGTACATTGAGCAGATAACAAGACTGCAATAAGTAATGTATATGGGTCTTTATGGTCTAAAGGAACAGGTATTTCAGGGTATAATTTTTGTAATGTATCAATTACAAATTGAACTTTGTCAGCCTTGGTCATTTTTTATATCTTTATATCGACAAAAATACAAATTATGACTACATTAAAAATAGGAGATAAGGCACCAAATTTTGAATCTGTTGATGAGAAAGGAAATGTTATAAAATTATCAGATTATAAAGGTAAAAAGTTGGTGTTATTTTTTTATCCAAAAGCAAGTACACCTGGTTGTACTAATGAAGCTTGTAATTTAAGAGATAATTACCAAACTTTTTTAGCAAAAGGATATGCGGTTTTAGGAGCAAGTGCAGATTCTGCTAAACGTCAACAAAATTGGATAAATAAACATGAGTTACCTTTTCCGTTATTAGCAGATGAAAATAAAGAGGTAATTAATGCATTTGGTATTTGGGGGCCAAAAAAGTTTATGGGAAAAGAATACGATGGTATTCATAGAACAACTTTTGTAATTGATGAGAATGGAATTATTGAAGATGTAATTGCTAAAGTAAAAACAAAAGAACACACAAATCAAATTTTAGGATAACAAAAAACCGAGCTTAATGCTCGGTTTTTTTATTTTGTTAATTCTTCTTGTAGTTCACGACTTGTTTTAGAACTATTATCATGACTCCAACCAGGAGGCATAAAAACATATTTTAATCTTGTACCTAAAGGTAAGTCTTTTTTTCTATTAAAAAAATCTTTAAAAATTTCTTTCCACTCATGAAAAATGATATTTATAGGACCTTTATCTTCTATTTCAGAGGTTAATCCATATTTAATTTTTTCATATTCGGTTTCATCTTCTTCTGCTTGAAATGTTCCAAACATACGGTCCCAAATAATTAAAACCATTCCCATGTTTTTATCTAAATATTTGGTGTTAGAAGCGTGGTGGACTCTATGGTGAGAAGGAGTCACAAAAAAGAAACCCCATAACCCTAATTTACTTTTTATGAAATTAGTGTGACATAAAGTTCCATAAATTTGATTTAAAGCATAAGCAAACATAATATGTAAAGGTTCCACACCTAAAAAAGCTAAGGGCAAAAAGAACATATAACGAAATAATGGTTGCAATACAGGTGAGCGAAAACCAGTAGAAATATTGTAATATTTTGAATTATGATGTGTTACATGAACTGCCCAGAAAAATCTTGAATGATGATCTACATAATGATGTATGTAGTATAAGAAATCTTGACCAATAAAAGAAAATAGCCAATAAGCTAATCCTAAATACTCCCAGTTTATAATTCTATAGTGATAGCAAATTCCCATAACACCGAAAGAAACTACTTTCATTAATAGGTCTAAACTAAAATTAAGTAATGCAAAATAAACATTAGTAGAAGTGTCTTTGAAGTCGTAATTTTTTGCTTTGTTTCGATAACTAAAATAAATTTCAATTAAAATAATTGAAATAAAGAATGGAGTACTCCATAAGTATAAAACATCTTGATTTAATAAACCCATATTAATTTTTTAAAATGCAAAAATATTCCTTTTAAATTAAAAAAAATAGTTAAATCTTTATAATCGTTTATCTATCCAGCTTTTAAAGCTATAAAAGTTTTGAGGAGCAACACCATGACCAACAGGATATTCTGAATATTCATTTTTTAAATTATTAGCTTCTAAAAAAGCAGGTGCTTTTCTTGCCCAATCTACGGGAAGAACTTGATCTACAGTTCCGTGAGAAATATAATAATCAGTATTATCATTCGTTATTTTTTTAGGTAATAACTCGTCATTAATGTAACCACTTAAAGCAATTACATGTTGTACCTTATTCGGGTAGCTAAAGCTTAAAGCGTAGCTTAAAATTGCTCCTTGACTAAAACCTAAAAGAAATGTCTTATCAGGGTTTGTAGTATATTTTGTTTTTATTTCATCAATAAATAAAGCAATTTTATCTACAGATTTTTGAGCTTGAACTAAGTCAGAAAATTTTTCATTATTAGCATCAAAATTAATAGCATACCAAGCAAAAGCTCCTCCTCCCATTTCATAAGGTGCTTGAGCGCTAACAATTAATAATTCATCAGATAATTCTTCTGCAAAAGAAAATAAGTCTTGTTCATTACTACCATATCCGTGCAATAAAATTAATAAAGATGGATTTTTAACAGTAGTTTTAGGTTGTCTTACAACGTAATTTAGCATTTAGTAAAATGTATTTTGTTTATAAAAAAAATGCAAATAAATTTAAGTAAATCTATTTGCATATTAATTATGTTTTTAGATTTAAATATTTTTAAACCATTCTTGAAATTGATCTCCTAAAAGAGGAACTTTTTTTTCTTCACCTTTCATTACTCCCATAAAACCAATAATCCAAAGAACTAATAGTCCAATACTAATAATTGTTCCTGCAATATAACTTACATAATTACTGATGATTAAAGAGTTTAAAATTGATAAAAGAGATAACCCAATCATTTGTCTAATATGAAAACTCGTAAAAGAGTTTTTTTCTGTATTGTTTAATACAATTGCAATAATTGTTCCTATAAAAGTTATATAACTTATGATAGCATTTGTTTTTCCTTTTTCGCTTACTGCTGGTGTTTTTTCCATTTCTATGAATTTAAAATTAATTGATTATTATTGTAAATACCGTACACTTTTCCGTTTAATTCTTTGTTCATAAATATACTGTTTTTTGAGGTTGAAATAATATTTTCTTTTTCAAAAGTATATTTAAAAGATGGAGTAAATAGTGTAAGGTTTGCTAATTCCGATTTTTGTATCGAATTATTTTTTATTCCAAATCTGTTTTTAGGGTTTTCACTCAAACACTTACTAATTGTTTCTAAGTCTAATACAGAATTTAAAACACCAAAAGCACTTTCTAAACCAATAGTACCATCTTTGGCTGTTGAAAACTCTACTTTTTTATGCTCTATGTCTATAGGGTTATGGTCGGATGTAATTATGTCAATAGTTCCGTCTTTTAATCCCTTTAATAAAGCTTTTATGTCTTTAGAAGTTCTTAAGGGAGGATCTACTTTCTTGTTTCCATCAAAACCATACAACTCATCATCTGTTAAAAATAAATTATGAATAGCGACACTACAAGTAACATCTAAACCTTTCTTTTTAGCTTCTCTAATTAGTTCTGTTGATTTTTCGGTTGAAATTGTAGGTATGTGTAATTTCCCAGAAGTATATTCTAATAAAAATAAATCTCGGGAAATTTGCATTTCTTCAGCCAAAGCTGGAGTACCTTTTAAACCAAGTCTAGTGCTATTTACACCTTCATTGGCAACTCCTTCTCCCGCAATTTGATTGTTCTTAGGAAAACTTAAAACGAGACCATTAAAATTTTGAGTATATAATAAAGCTATTTTTAACAAGTTATCGTTTTCAATTGGTTTTTTATGATCTCCAAAAGCAATAGCACCAGATTGTTGCATATCATACATTTCAGACATTTCAATACCTTTACTTTGTTGTGTTAAAGCAGCTATAGGGTATAAATTTGTAGCAAAACCATTAGCTTTATTAATTAAAAATTCAACTGCAGCTTTGTTATCAATTATCGGATTTGTATTTGCATTAACAGCAACTGAAGTAAAACCACTTTTTGCAGCTACAAGTAATCCATGTTTAATTGTTTCACGCTCTTCATAACCAGGTTCTCCAAAAGAAACACTGGTGTCAAACCAACCAGTAGAAACATGTAAGTTATCTAGTTTTACAGCTTCGTGTGGTTCCTTTAGTGTAATAGAATTATCAATTTGAGTAATAACTCCATCAGTAATTAAAATATCTTTAGTTTGTTTGTGGTAAGGGCTAGAGGCATCAATTATTGTTGCCGATTTTAGCAGCGTTGTCATGGTTTAAAGAATTTTAAGATCAAAATTTCTATAAGCAAAGATACAATGGCTAAAACTAAAAACCATTTCCAAAGCCATTGAATTTTATGCGTATCATTAATATTTTTTAGTGTCTCTTTAACGGAAGTAGAAAAGGTTTTAGGTTTAATGGTTGAAGTGTCTAAATAACTTAATAAACTTTCGTTTGTCGGGTAATTAAAAGCGATGTTTTTTAGTACGTTTTTTTGTTTTTTTATTTGATAAAATCCTGCTTCTATTGGTTTGTTAGTTGTTGTGATTTTTACACTGTTTTGAAGTGTTTGCTGTAACGGAATAAATGATGTTTGTGTATTTGAAATTGTTACTATTTCATCTTTTCCTAATTGTTTATTTATAGCAATACTATTATGATTATTTAAAGTGTAATAGAGTTTTGAAAGGCGTAAACTTTGTTTACCTATATTATAAAAAACAGGAACTATTAAAGGGGAGTTTATAAAATTACTATTCTCTTTTTCAAGAGAGCTAGCTATCCAGTATATAGAAGAATAAGAGACATTTATTTGTTGTATAAAAGGTTGTTTGTTTTCGAAAGAAACAATAGTACTTGCATTTTTTAATGTAGAAATATAAGAGCTCTTTACAAATGGATATTGAAAATTACGAACTCTTTTTTCAAAAACGTTATTTAAAAGAGGATGATTATAATTAATAGTTGTAATTTTTAATTCATTGTCTCTATTGGATACTATTTTACCTATTCTAAGTTTGTTTAGTAAATTGTTATAAGACAATATACCTATGTTTTTATGTGGAATTAAAATAAGTTTACCTCCGTTTTTAACATATTCAATTAAGCTTTTAGTAAGTATTTCTGGAATTGTTTTAATTTCATTTAAAACAATAAGGTGTTGTTTTTGAATTAAATTATAATTTAAATTTTGAATGTTTGATCTTTTAAAATTAAATTCATTTTTACTATAAATTCTGTTTAAAAAGCTAGCGTTTTTACCGATACTTAATACGTTAATTTTAGAATTAGTGTTAATTGCAAAAAAGAAAGAGTTATCAAAACTATAAGTGTCTTTAAAATTTAGTTCAATTTTACCTAAAAAAGTAGGTGTTTTTATAATTGAAAAAACAACTTTTTTGGTCGTGTTTTCGGTAATAGAAAATACTTGTTTATTAATTAGTTTGGTTTCGTTATAAATCGCAATTGGTATGTTTTTTTGTCCTATTCCTTGGTTTTTTACAATAATGTTTACTTCGAAATTAGTAGTGCCATTATCATGCACAAAAACACTGTCAATAGAAAGGTTGTTTTTTTGTTGAGGACTTAATTTTACTAAAGATATATTTTTAGGTAAATTACGGATGTCTTCATTTTTAATGTTTTGAAAATCAGAAATTAGAATGCTTTTAGAAAATGAATTTGATTTGTTTTCGTTCTGTATTTTTAAAAGAATATTTTTTAAATCTGTTTTTTTTGAAGTGTTTTTTATTTTTAATAAAATTTCTTTTAACTCAGAAGCTGTTTTGTTTTTATGATAGCTATTGTTGGTAAGTAAAGAATAATTAGCCTTATCTGATGTGTTTTCGATAATTTCTTGCGAAGCTACTTGTAGTAAGTTTCCTTTTTCACCATCAGTATTTGTACTTAACGAATTGTCTAAATATAGTGAAAAATGTTGTTGCTCATTTATTTTGTGATTACTAAAATAAGGTTGAGAAAAAGCTAGTATTAAAGCAGCGAGTAATAGTAAACGAGTAGCTAAAATTAACCATTTTTTTATGTGTGAACTTTTACGCGTTTGTAATACTAATTTCTTTAAAAATGCAACATTGGTAAACGGAACTTTAACAAATCGTTGTAATTGAAATAAGTGAACTATTATAGGGATTATTAAGAGACTTAAGAAGTATAAAATTTCAGGATGTTTAAATTGCATAGTTCTTTTTTAACCCACTAAGTGAGATTTTAAATGTAACTGTTTTTTAATTTCAAAACAGTTACTTAGTTTTTTAAGTTAATTTATAAATGTAAAAATAGTTAAATTGATGATTTAAAAAAGAATGTAGTTAAAAAACTGTTAGAATACTGTTTTGTTTTCGACAATGTATCAAATTTCACTATTTTTGAACTATGACTACAAATGAGAGTGATTGTAATAATCCAGCAAAAATTGATTATCAAGAGCACTGGAATACAGCATATACCAAAAATACAACAGAAAAATTAGGATGGTTTGAAGAGTCTTCAAAAGAAACACTCGGTTTAATAAAGAAGACAGCACTAAATAAAAAAGCTAAAATTTTAGTAGGCGTTGGTTCATCGATGTTAATAGATGAATTGTTAGCTGAGGGATACACAAGTTTGATAGCCAGCGATTTATCTGAAAAAGCACTTAACGGTTTAGAAAAAAGATTAGCTGAGAACGCATCAAAAGCAACTTTTATAGCTGATAATATAATAAATTCTGAAAAGTTACAGTCTTTAAATAATGTTAATTTATGGTTAGATAGAGCAGTCTTTGCATTAAATGGAGCTGAAAAATGTTGTGGTTTAGAGCTACAACGATATAATACAGCAAAACTGCAAGATAAATTAGGCGAAGAATTTAAGTTAATTGATAAATTTAATTACGGATTTATTAATCCGTATAGATCAGAAAGACCTTATATTTACACTCTGTTCCAAAGAAAAAATAAGTAGATGAAAGTAACACATATACCTTTTAAAAGCACCGGTTTTTTCTCTAAAACAATGATAGATTATTTAGAAGAGACTACACAATTAAAACCTTTTTATAATAATTTTCCTTCGTTAGAAGGTTTTAAGGCCCAAATAAAAAGTAAACAGAAAAGTTATTCAAAAGAAACTAGAAAAACACTAGTTACTATTTTAAATAAGCAATACGAAACAATAAAAACATCTGAGGCTACACAGCAAAATATAGCTGACTTATTACTAGAAAATACATTTACAGTAACAACGGGACATCAATTAAATTTATTTACTGGACCACTATATTTTTTATATAAAATAATTTCAACTATTAATTTATGTGAAGAATTAAGTAACGAATTTCCAAATGAAAACTTTGTGCCTGTTTATTGGATGGCTACAGAAGATCATGATTTTGATGAAATAAATTACTTTAATTTTAAAGGAAAAAAAGTACAATGGAACTCTAATCAAAGAGGTGGTGTAGGGCGTTTCTCTACAAGCGGGTTAGAAGATGTTTTAGAAGTTTTTTCTAATCATTTAGGAACTTCAAAAAATGCTAAATATTTAATTCAACTTTTTAAAGAAGGTTATTTAAAGCATACTAATTTAGCTGATGCGACCAGGTATATTGCAAATGAGTTATTTTGTGAATATGGATTGGTAATTATTGATGCTGATGATAGGGAGTTAAAAAATGAATTAATTCCATTTATAGAAAGAGAATTAGAAGAACAAATATCATATAAAAAAGTAACAGAAACAATTGCCGATTTAGGGAAAGAATATAAAATTCAGGTAAACCCTAGAGAACTTAACCTATTTTACTTAACAGATGAAATTCGTGAACGTATTGTTTTTGAAGACGAAGTATATAAAGTAAATAATACAGCTATTTCTTGGACTTATGCTGAATTAATAAAGGAAGTTAATGAGTTTTCAGAGCGATTTTCACCAAATGTAATCATGCGTCCGTTATACCAAGAAGTTATTTTACCTAATCTTTGTTATATCGGTGGAGGAGGAGAGCTGGCGTATTGGTTACAATTAAAAAGTTATTTCGAAGAGGTTAAAGTTCCTTTTCCTATTTTGTTACTACGTAATTCTGTACAGTTAGTGTCAGAAAAACAAGAACGTAAATTAGAAAACTTAACTATTTCTTTAGAAGAAATTTTTGTTAAGCAAAACAGTTTGCTAAAAAGTAAAGTATTAGAAACATCTAAAGAAAAAGTAGATTTTACAGCTCAAAAAGAGTTTTTAAAACAGCAATTTGTTGATTTACGAACGTTAGCTGAAAAAACAGATATTTCATTTATAGGGGCAGTAAATGCGCAAGAAAGAAAGCAGATAAAGGGATTAGATAATTTAGAAAACCGCTGGTTACGAGCAGAGAAACGACGCAACCAAGAATTTGTTGACCGTATTGTGCTATTACAAAACGAAATATTACCAAATCAAAGTTTAGAAGAACGTCAGCGAAACTTTTCTGAATACTATTTAGAGTATGGAGATACTTTAATTAGAGGATTAAAAGAAAGTTTAAAACCATTACAATTAGAATTTACAGTATTGACACTTTAATGGAAAAGAAAAAAGGATTACACGAGAAGAACAAGCACAATAATGGATATGATTTTAAATTTTTAAAAGAAAAGTACCCAAAAATTACTGAGTTTGTAATAGAGAAATTTGATAAGGAAACAATTGATTTTTCTGACCCTTTAGCGGTAAAAGAGTTTAATAGAGCATTGTTGGCTGCTCATTATAATATTAAGCATTGGAATTTTTCAGACGATAATTTATGTCCTCCAATTCCTGGAAGAGTAGATTATATACATCACTTAGCAGATTTAATAGGTAAAGAAGAGAATGTAAAAGTTTTAGATATTGGTACAGGAGCAAGTTGTGTGTATCCTTTATTAGGAACTGCTGAATATAATTGGGATTTTGTAGCTACTGATATTGATTTAGATTCGTTAGATTTTGCTCAAGATATTATTGATGATAATGATTTAGATGTAAAAATTAAATTAAGGCAACAGTTTGCAGAAGAGCATGTTTTAAAAGGTATTATTGAAGAGGGAGATTCTTTTATGGTAACGATGTGTAATCCGCCATTTTATAAGTCGGCAGAAGAAGCAAGAGGCGCAAATCGAAGGAAAACTAGAAATTTAGGAAATAATGCCGTTCGTAATTTTGCAGGAAATTCAAATGAATTATGGTATGTAGGAGGTGAAAAAGCTTTTTTACATACTTATTTGTATGAAAGTTCACTTCACCCCGCGGTAAGTAAGTGGTTTACAAGTTTAGTGTCAAAAAAAGAAAATGTAATGAGCTTAGAAAAGTCTGCGAAAAAATTAAAAGTAGCAGAATTTAAAGTAATTCCAATGAGTCAAGGTAATAAGGTAACACGTATTGTGTGTTGGCGGTTTTAATTGGTTTTTTTTAAGAAATTACGGTTTATAAACTTCCGTATTTTGGAAAGATATTAAACATGGAAATGGCAGTGTTATATTGTAAATTTTCTGCCATCCATGTTTTAATAATATAGTTGCTTTTTTATAGATTCCGCTTTCGCTAAAACCTGTGATTTTATGTAACATTTGATGAACTTCTTGTTTTTCGTGTGTTTTAACTTTTATTTATCAACAATTACGGTATAGCTAGCAATAATATCATTATTAATTTTCACATGTATATCATAGTATCCTTTCCATTTAAATTGATATTTAAACGCAACTTTATTTTGTTCTTTTTTCAAATCATATATTTTTAAATTTTGTTCTTTTTCACCATGAAAACAAATTAATGAAATTTTTTTTGAAGAAATGTTTTCTAATGAGTTTAGTTTAAAGTTAATTACTCCTTTTTTAACTTTTGTTAATTTCATTTCTTTTGGAGTTACTATTTTTATTTTATGTTTAAATATTTCTCCATAAATAATAGGTGAGTTAACAAAATTTGTGCTTGTTTGTGCTGATTTTAACAGCCATTTTTTAAGAACAGGGTAGTGGTTTTTTGAAAATAATACGGGGTCGGTTAAAAAATAGCCCGTATTATAATTAGTAATAAAAGAATCATATTCATTCATATAGCCACTAGACCAAGTAGCGTCACATAAATACCATTTGTTATCTATTTTTGCTGCATTCCAAGAATGATTTGGTGCTTCTAGTGTTTCTACATTAGAAGACGAAGTTCTTCCATAGCCATCAATAATTTTACAATCAATATCTATAATATTTGCCATTTCTTTAATGAGATAGGCATAGCCAGTACACATTGTCTTTTTACGATTTACTAAATTTTTAAATACTGTTTTTTTGTATTCTCTATTCCATTTAACTAAAGAAATACTATCGTTCTTTAGTTTTTCACGCATTTTACTTACTTTTTTGTGCATTTTGCTATCACCTTTTACATTCATAGAAACCCATGTGTATATAGCTCTAAATTTTTCAACTTTTGTAGCTAATTTATGTGTTAATTTATAGCAAAGAAGTGGAAGGTTTTTTAAACTTTCACCTTTGTTGAGTTTTGCTATATTATCCGCTCTTGTAAAGTCAATCTCTTTAAAATCTGATATTTGAGCATTGGCTAAATTGAAGTATAATACAAGTGAAAAAAAGATGCTATTTCTCATTTTAAAGGTTTTAGTTTTATTATTTAGGTCAGTGGTTATGTATCCATTAATAGATACATGGTTTTAAGGATATTAATATGATTTTTATTATTTGGTTGAGTGCTGTCAAGAACTATTAGATTGCTAAAGATAGGTTTCGACTGCTCTCAACCGGATATTTTTAAGGTGCTTCAATAACTATCTACTAATCTCTAATTATTTATTTTTAGAGCTGTATACTTTTTTAACAGCTACTTTACCTAACAACATACAAGAATCAATTTTCATACTGACTTTTAAATTGATATTAGCTGCAGATTTAGTGTCTTGAATTGTTACTTTTTGAGATTCCATACCTACAAAACTAAAAATTAAAACATCTCCTTTTTTTAGCGTTTTAGGAAAAGTGAAATCGCCATCAAAATCTGTTTCTACTCCAATATTAGTTCCTTGTAAGAGAATATTTACACCAGGTAAATCTCCTGATTCATCACCAACATTTCCTTTTACAGTTATATTTCCTTGAAGGTTTTTTATGTTAATGGTATTCTTTTCAGGAGATGGATTTCCTTTTTGAGCATTAGCAGTATTAAATGTAAGGAACGAAAGCAATGCAAAACCAAAAGCTTTTATAAAGTTATATTTTCTTTTTAATTGTGGTTTTGGAGCATACGTAGTTAATTGTTGTTTTTTAAACTGGCCACAAGTGTTTTTAGTGTTGTTGTTCTTAAAGTAACTAATAACTTCTTGTGAGGTCATTTTAGAAAAGTCGATTACTTCTTTTTCACACGAATTACAAAGTCCACCCAATTCTGTAGTTGCAAATTGATTAAATTTTTCAGAACATGGTCTGTTGATTTCTAAACTAAACTGATTTTTCATAATAAAGATTTTTATAAGTTAATATGAATTAAACTTATGGATAATAAGAATCTTTTAAAATTGATATTTAGTAAATGGATCTTTCTATTGAGTAAACGGTACTTTTAATTTAGTGTAAGAAAATTAGCCTTATAGAATAAAGAGGTTTTATGATTAAATTTTAATATCGTTAAAACGCATCCATTTATCTACGGTGTCTATCCAATACTTTAAGAATTCATCACTTAAAAAATGATTTGCGAAGTCATTAAAACGCTGTACATGTTGTCCTGTATAATGCAACCAAATAGCTAACCCACCAAAAGGAATTAGTTTTTTTTCTTCATTAGATATTTCTGTGATAGATTCATAACCATTTAAAAATGAGTTTTTCCTTTTCAAAAAGCGTTCTTTATTAGGGTCATTTCGATAAAATAACATTAGAGAGTAACCGATATCTAAGCATAATAAACCATCTCCGCAATTATCAAAATCGAACATTGTAACTTCAGTTTCGTTTTTTACTTTCATGTTATCGTGCCATAAATCGAGATGAACAATTCCTTTTCTTAGGTTATTTGTATTTTCAAATTCTGAAGAGATAATTTTATAGGCTCTTTTAAAGTAGGCTATTTCATTAATTGATTCAGGAAACTTAGAAATTACTTTTTTTATTGCCCAGCCAACTAAAGAATCAGCATTGTGAATTTTACGAGTTGTTTTTTTGTTAATAGTTAGTTGATGTAGTTTAGCCATGGCTAAACCAAAATTAAAGCATACTTTTTCCGATGGTTTTCTGATGGTTTCTCCTTCAGCATAAGAAAATAACACCCCAAAACGATTACCTTCTATAGCTTGTAGGTGTTGAACGTATTTGTCATGTTTATCCTTTATAGGGTAAGAAACGAGTAATTTATTATCTTTTAAAAAATCTAATAATTTAAGTTCTTCATTAATTTCGTTTTCAGTTCGCCAGTTAAGATGATAAATTCTAAAGATAAACTTCTTGTTAGTTACAGTAACTAAGTAGGTGTGATTAATACCTGTTCTTAATAAATTGCAAGTTGTACTATCATCAAAACTATAATTACTAATTACAAAGTGAGCTATATATCCTGGTGAGATTATAGAGCTTATTGAAGGAGCAGTTTTCATACTAGTTTTTTAGTTTGTAAAACTACTGTTTTGTGTGTGATAAGTTGAGTTGTTAAGAAATTAATTTTGTAAAAAGACTTCTTGCGTTTAGGGGCAAGTTTTTCTATTGGGAACGAAATAAATAAAAATTGATGATCTCTATTAGATATAATAGAGATCATCAATTTTTTGATTAATATATATATAAAGTAAGTTTTGTGTTAATTAAAATTCTAAATACATAATATGATTTGGGTTTGAGTGTGTTTCTGATATTTGAAAATCACTTTTTCCGATTATTTTAAAACCTGATTTTTCATAAAACTGAATAGCTTTTTTATTCTCTACCCAAACGTTTAGCCAAATTCCTGCTTGATTATTATCTTTACATAAGGCGATATTAAAAGCGAATAATTTTTTACCAATACCTAAACCATAAAACTCTTCCAGTAAATATAATCTACTCATATAGGTTATGTTTTTAGCTAAAACACCTTTACAGGTTTTGTTAAAAATTATCTTAGAATAACCAGCAGTTTTGTTTTTATATTCTAGTAAATAATATTCATTTTCGGTACTTTCCAACTCTTTTATAAAGTGGCTTTCTTTAAAATTATTAGCAATATAGGTATCCATGTCTTTTGTAGGAGCAGAATGACCATGAGCAGGTAAAAAAGAAGCTAAACTAATTTCTGAAAAAAGTTTTGCTTGTGTTGAATTCGCTTTTGATATTTTAATAATTTCTAGATTTTTAAGATTTTTATAAAGTATATGTTGCTTATAGGTGTATTTAATATAGAATTAAAAAGTGAAATATACATTTACTTTCGATTTTTAAACTCAAATTCACGCACACCTTTTTATGTATTGTTGATGTGTTTTTATTATTTACTAGAAGATTGTTGTTCTTCTAACATATCTAAATAAACATCTTCAACATGCTCTCTAGCCCAATCTGTTTTTCTTAAAAAACCTAAACTAGACTTCATGTTAGGGTTGTATTTAAAACAACGAATATTTACACGTTCTGCCAGATATTCCCAGCCATAATATGTTACTAAACGATCTAGAAGCTGAGTAAGTTTAACTCCATGTAATGGATTATTAAGTTGCTCTTCAGTTGCTTGTTTTCTATTTTGTCTTGTAGGGTTTTCTTTATTTAATTGTTCGTTAGTCTTTGGCTTAAAATCTGTATTTGTAAACTCTTCAGATTGTATTGGTTCATTAATTTGGTCGTTTACTGTATCCATTACTGATGTTTTGTGTTGTGCTAACTATAATAATATAAATGTTTTTAATAATTTATATTAGCAATTAAACAAATTTAGTAGATTTTTTAAGAAGTTCTGCAAAAAAAAACCTCTTTGAGTTAACAAAGAGGTTTTGGATTTTATTTGTCATTGCGAGGAAGAATGACGTGGCAATCTTTTTAATAACAGATTGCTTCGCTCCTAATGACTTACAATTACTTAATCAACTCGTAAGAACGCTTAATAAAGTTAGTTAACTCTTCACCATGTAATAGGTTTTGAGATAACTTTGCTAAATCGAAAGCTTGTGTAATTAATCCTTTTTTCTTGTCTTCATCAGCATTTAAGATTTCAGAAACTAATGGGTGATTTGTATTAACAACTAAGTTATACATTTCAGGTAAATTACCCATTCCCATCATTCCGCCTCCACCACCAGAAGCTTGCATTTCTTTCATACGACGCATAAATTCTGGTACGGTAATTAAGAAAGGAGACGAAGAAGAATCCATAGATTCTAATTGAACAGTATATGTTTGTGATGCAATTACACCTTCAATAACTGGTTTTAAGGTTTCTTTTTCCTCATCAGTTAATTTAGATATAACAGCTTCGTCTTTCTTAATTAAATTATCAATAAAATCAGAATCTACACGAGTAAACTGAACTTTAGATTCACCTGAAGTTTCTAGTTTTTGCATTAAGTGCGATACGATTGGAGAATCTAATACAACCACTTCATATCCTTTTGCAGTTGCATCTTGAATATAACTGTGTTGTGCGTCTTTGTTAGAAGCATATAAGATTATGTGATTTCCATCTTTATCAGTTTGAGAATCTTTAGTTTTTTCAACTAACTCATCAAAAGTGAAATAAGTATCGCTTACAGTAGGATATAAAGCAAATTTCTTCGCTTTATCCATAAATTTATCTTCCGATAACATTCCGTATTCGATAATTACTTTAATATCGTTCCATTTTTGTTCAAAATCAGCACGATCTTTTTTGAATAAAGAAGCTAATTTATCACCTACTTTTTTAGTAATATAACCAGCGATTTTCTTTACTGCTCCGTCTGCTTGTAAACCAGAACGAGAAACATTTAATGGAATATCTGGAGAATCGATAACACCTTTTAACATTTGTAAAAAGTCAGGTACAATTCCTTCAACATTATCAGTTACATATACTTGGTTTTGATACAATTGGATTTTATCCTTTTGCATATCTAAGTTCTGTGTTAACTTAGGGAAGAATAAAATTCCTGTTAAGTTAAATGGATAGTCTACATTTAAGTGAATGTGAAATAAAGACTCCTCAAATTGCATTGGATACAATTCTCTATAGAAGTTTGTATAATCTTCATCACTTAAATCAGCAGGCGCTTTTGTCCAGGCAGGATTTGTATTATTGATAATTGCATCAACTTCAATCTGTTTGTGAGGCTCAGTAGTTTCTTTACCTTCGGCATCAGTTGTAGTTTGTGGTGTAAAATCAGGATCGTTAACTTTTTTAGTTCCAAATTTAATTGGCACTTGGTTAAAACGATTGTATTTGTTTAATAAGCCACCAATTTTTGCTTCTTCTAAAAACTCAGTAGAATCGTCAGCAATATGTAAAATAATTTCTGTTCCTCTGTCAGATTTGTCATGAGCTTCTAAAGTGAATTCAGGAGAGCCATCACATGCCCAATGTGCAGCAGGTTCGTCTTTAAAAGATTTTGTGATTAACTCAACCTTATCAGCAACCATAAAAGCAGAATAAAAACCTAAACCAAAGTGACCAATTACACCAGTTTCGTTTTTATCATCTTTATACTTATCTAAAAACTCTTCAGCTCCAGAAAAAGCAATTTGGTTAATGTATTTTTCAACCTCATCAGCTGTCATACCTAAACCTTGATCTTTAATGGTTATGGTTTTAGCCTCTTTATTAATGCTAATTTCAATTTTAGCATCACCTAATTCAGTTTTAGCTTCACCAATAGAAATTAAGTGCTTTAATTTTGTAGTTGCATCTGTTCCGTTAGAAATTAACTCACGTAAAAATATTTCGTGGTCAGAATACAAGAATTTTTTAATCAGTGGGAATATATTCTCTACCGATACATTAATACTTCCTTTACTCATAATTATATATTTTGTTTGATATTGTTTTCTAAGAAGTAGAGTAGTCAAAAAAAATACCAAAAATAATTTTGTGACAAGATGACATAAAAAACGCCAACAAATGTTGTTGACGTTAATAAATTAAAGAGCTTATATATTCCTCAGCATTTCTGTTGTGTTTTTATTTTTCCAGGTTCCTCCAGTAAAATCAGGAACTTTAACCGAGCTACTATTTTGAGCAACAGAGAGTTCTGAAAGTGGTGTAATAGCACTCCATAAAACACTATCATACACATTAATATCTAAAGGTAACCCTTGGTTTAAACACTTAATTAAACGATAAATCATAACAAAATCCATTCCTCCGTGACCAACAGAATTATCTGAAATTTGAGTTTTTAATTTATTCCAAAGAGGGTGATTATACTTTTCTCTATACTCATTATACTTTTCTTTTTCTAACCAATTATGTCCCCACCAAGCTAGCTCATCTTCATTAATATATAGTTTAGATGGGTAGCCTTCGTGTACAGCTTTTGTACCAACAAGTGTGTTTAATCGGTCGTAAGGTCTACCTGTATGAACATCAAATTGTAACATTATAGTTTTACCTAATTTAGTTTTAATCATGGTGGTATTCATATCACCGCATTTAACATTTGAGAATTTATTTATACCTGCGTGTTTAGCTGCATCACTTAAACTTTTTTCTCTAGAACTCATAGAAACAACATGATCATACGTATCTCCACGACCAATATCCATATATTGACTAATTGGCCCTAAACCATGCGTTGTATAAAAGTTACCATCTTTATTTAGATGATGTTTTATTCTCCATTGATTTTCGTAATATTTTTCATCTAATAAATGTTTACGTAAATCATGTATGTAAGCACCTTCAGCATGTGTAAGATCACCAAAAACACCTTGGTTTACCATATTTAAAACCCAAAGTTCTTCATTGTTAAAACAGCAATTTTCCATCATCATACAATGTTTTTGGGTACGTTCTGCAGTTTCAACTAATTTCCAACAATCATCCATTGTGTATGCAACAGGAACTTCGCAGGCAACATGTTTACCTTTTTCCATTCCATATAAAGCCATTGGTGTATGCATTTCCCAAGGAGTAGCAATAATTAGTAAATCAATATCATCTCTATCTACTAATTTTTTCCATTCATCTGCATTTCCATAATATTCTTGGGCATTTCTATTATGCTTTTTTTGTAAGTGTTCATTTAACTTAGCTGTTTTTTCTTTATTTAAATCAGAAATAGCAACTATATCTGCATTGTTGTTTTTTATTAACCAATCAAACATTTGAATTAAAGTCTGCCCACGATTACCACAGCCAATAATTCCGACATTAACCTTATCTATTTTTGGGGCTGTTAAGCCGAAAGCAGTTCCTTTTGCAGTTTTATTTAATATAGGGGCAATTTTTTTTTCGGCTTCGTCTTTACAAGAGATTGCAGTAGATAATCCAAAAAAAATTGCAGCTTTTGTTGATAGAGAAAGAAAGTCTTTTCTGTTCATGTTAAGTAGATTAGTGTTTGTTGTTTATGCTTTTTGTAAAGGTATTAAATTATGACTATTTTTGAAGGTTAAAAATTTGCAAACAACGTCTAAAATCAACATAACATATGTACAATTCAAAGATTACAGGATTAGGGTATTACGTGCCAGAAAATGTAGTAACTAATAACGACTTAAAGGAGTTTATGGATACTTCTGATGAATGGATTCAGGAGAGAACTGGTATTAAAGAGCGTCGTTGGATAGATCCAAAATCAGGAGATACAACTGCTGTTATGGGGGCAAAAGCTTCTCGAATAGCTATTGAACGTGCTGGTTTAACAAAAGATGATATTGATTTTATCGTTTTTGCAACACTAAGTCCAGATATGTATTTTCCAGGAGGTGGAGTACAGGTACAAGAGATGTTAGATATGCCAACTATTGGTGCGTTAGATGTACGTAACCAATGTTCAGGATTTATTTATGCAATGTCGGTTGCAGATCAATTTATTAAAACAGGGATGTATAAAAATATTCTTGTAATTGGAGCGGAAAACCATTCTGGTGGATTAGAGCGCTCAACTCGTGGTAGAGGTGTAACTGTTATTTTTGGTGATGGAGCAGGAGCGGCTGTTTTATCTAGAAGTGAAGAAAAAGGAAAAGGTATTTTATCTACTCATTTACACTCGGAAGGTAAATATGCTAAAAAATTAGTTTTAGAAGGACCATCTACACAGCGTTGGGTACCTGAAATTTTAGATAAGAACGATCCAGATGATCAATCTTATTTTCCATATATGGATGGGCAATTTGTATTTAAACATGCAATTGGTCGTTTTTCTGAAGCTATTGTTGAAGGTTTAGAAGCAAACGGGTTACAAAAAGATGATATTGATATGTTGATTCCGCATCAAGCAAATTTACGTATTGCTCAGTTTATTCAAAAGAAGTTTCAATTAAGTGATGATAAAGTACATAATAATATTATGAAGTATGGTAATACAACTGCTGCTTCTGTAATTATTGCTTTAACCGAAGCTTGGGAGTTGGGTAAAATTAAAGATAATGATTTAGTAGTATTAGCTGCTTTTGGTAGTGGGTTTACTTGGGGGTCTGTAGTGATTCGTTGGTAATAATAACTAACACCAAACAAAAAAACCGAAGTAGATACTTCGGTTTTTTTGTTTTAAATGTTATTTAGTAATAAATAGAGCCTGTAAAGAGAATGTTTAAATTAGTTACTTTTAGTCGCAAACGACTAACCTTAGTTTTTTGTTTTTGTTACATTCACACTCAATAGGATCTTCCGCTTTCATACAATTATCAGATATCATTATTCCTAATCCTTTTACTATTAAGAGCTCTGGTTTTGTTAAGGTTTTCCTTAAGTTTTTTATATTTTCATAAGTATGTTCTTATTGGAAATTTAAGATAGATAGGCGATGTTTAATTTATTTTATTGTAGTGTTTTATGTTGTGTGTGGTAATCGTTTTAGGGAGTTGTTTATTAAAATAAACCTCCGCTAGTTTCATTTTTATCACGTTCTTTACGGTTCCTTTTTTTAGATTTATTAGTACCAAACTTATATAAGAATTCAAGATAAAGAGTATTCCTTTCTAAAATATAATGACCGTTTTGTGAATATGGGTTTGTTGAAGAGAAAGTGTAATTTAAAGTGTTAAAAATATCACTAGCTCTTAATTTAATTGCTGCTTTATTTTTTAAAATGGATAACTTTAAAGCTGCATTGATCGTATAAAATGGAGATACCGTAAATTGAATTCCTTCTGATTTACTTTTGTATAAACCGGATATTTGTAATTTTAATTTTTTAGATATTTTAAAATTGTTTGAAATATTCGCTCTAAACACGGTGTTTTTTACACTTGTTTGTTTGTTATTTAATAAACCAAATTTATCTTGTATATATAAACTAAAACTCGAAGAGAAAGTCCACCATTTTGTAGGTTTTAAAGAAGCGTATCCTTCAAGACCATAACTATCTGAATTGTTGTAATTTTGGTATGAAATATATTGAATGTTTTTATCTACTTGATTTAAAGTAATGTTTTTACCTATTTTGTCAGATGTTTTTCTGTAAAAGAGCCCAAAAGTTAAATACCCATTCGTTAAACTTCTTGTATAGTTTACTTCAAAAGAATTAGTGTATTGCGGTGTTAATTTTTGATTACCAAAAGAAATGATATAAGGAGACGTAAATTCTTGTATTGGAGTTACTTGTTCTATACTAGGTCTATTTACACGATTACTATAGGAAGCTTGAAACTGATTTTTTTCAGAAGGTGAATAACTTAAGTATGCAGAAGGGTAAATATTAAAAGTATCATCAGAATAATTATCTAACGTTGTTTGTTGTGTGTTTTTAAAAAGACCATCAACATTAAATTGTTCGAAGCGTAAACCTGTTTGAAAAGAAAACTTTTTAAAATCTTTATTATAATTAAGATACCCAGAATAGATATTTCTGTCATAACTAAAACGAGTATTTCCTTTAGGTGTATTAACAGTAGTGGCTATTGCTATTTCTTGATCTGTTAGTATTTGGTTAAATGTACTGTGTATTCTTGCTTCAACACCTAGCTCTAGTTTTCCTTTTGCGAGAGGTTTAGTATAATCTAAGTTAATCAACCATGTGTTTCTGTTGTCAGTTATGTTATTATTATAGTTGTATAGTTTTGAATTAGGATTTAATATTTCTTTGTTAGTTGAATTTTCTGGGTTTTTATTTATTGAGTAATTAAGTTCTATTTCAAAAGAATGGCCTTTGTCATCTAAGTTTAATTTGTAATCAATATTGTAAGCACTTTCAGAATAACTATATACAGAAAGGTTAGGAGTATGTAATTTTAAAGCATTGTTTTCGTGAATAAAACCATTTGTATAAAAATCAGAATAACTAAAATATTGAGAGGTGTATAGAGATAATGTGTTTTTTTTATTTAAATTAATATCAGCACCTATTTTAAAGTTATGATCACTGTATTTGTCAAGGTGGTCTAAAAATTGTGTAATGTTTTTATCATTTCTATTCAAGTGATAATCTGTTTCTAAATCTCCCCAGTCTTTGTTATAATTAGTGTAGAAATTAAAACTACCTGTTTTGTAGTTTAGATTTAAGTTAGTATTTAAGCGTGTGTTTTTACTATGCTCAATACCAGTAGTAACACTTCCGTTAAAACCAATTATAGCGTTCTTTTTAAGAATTATATTAATAATACCACTCATTCCTTCAGGATTGTATTTTGCTGATGGATTAGATATTAATTCTACACTCTTTATTGTTGAAGAGGGAATTGATTTTAATAATTGAGATGAACTTAAATTAGAAGGTTTACCGTCTATTAAAATAAGTACACCTGCGCTACCTCTAAAAGTAATTTCATTATTTAAATAATTTATGTCAACTGAAGGTACATTTTGTAACATTTCAAAAGCATTAGTACCAGCAGTAGTTAAATCATTACCAACATTAACTATTTTTCTGTCTATTTTCTGAGTTATTGTTGTGGTTTTAGCTTGTATTTCTATTTCATCTATGTTGGTTAAATGTTCTTGTAAATAAATTACACCAATGTTAAGATTGGTAGAATTTAATTCTATTTCTTTAGTTTGAGTTGTGTAACCAATAAATTGAAAATTTAAAAAAACTTTTTTCTTAGGTTTCTTTTTAAGAATAAATTCACCTTTTTCGTTGGTAACTGTACCGTCAATAATTTTATTGTTGGCATCTCTGCAAGAAATGGTAACGTAACTAAGAGGTGATTTAGATTTTGAATCTACTACTTTACCTGTAATTTTAGCAACTTGAGCATAGCTATAACCATGTATACATACTAATAAAATTAGTATTATTAACTTTTTCATTTAAAGGGGACTTTTATTTGATAAATATAACAAAAAAAACCAAAGTATTATCTTTGGTTTTTTTTGTATTATATAGTTTAAATAAAAGAGGTTTTGTTATATAAAACCACCGCCACCGCTTTTTTCATTATTGTCTCTATTTCTTCTGCGTTTGGCTTTGTTTTTACCACCACCAAACCTATAGTTGAAACCTATATATGCAGTTCTGCTTTCCCAGTTAAATTGACCTGTTTGAGTATATGGATCGGTAGAGTTAAATCTAAATTTCATTCCTTTAAAAATATCATTTACTCTAAAAGTAATATTTCCTTTTCCTTTCAATACTTTATAACTAGCTCCAGTATTAATCATCCACATTGGGTCAATATTAAATTGTAAGTTTTTGTTAGCACCTCTGTACATGGCGAATAATTGAAACTTCAATTTTTTAGTTGCTGTAAAACTATTACTTAATCTTGTGTTAAAAGCAGTATTCTTTACTTCTTTTTGTACTCCGCTAACAAGTCCTTTTAATGTTTGTGAGTATACATCTAAACTAGCATTTGCTCTCCACCATTTTGTTATTCTATAATTACTAGACATTTCGAAACCATATCTGTCATTTCCATCAAAATTTTGATCTGATTTTATTTGTCTAGTGTTGGTGTTATCTGATGGGTCTTTATATAGGATGGTTGAAATTTCATCAGTTACTTTTCTGTAAAATGTTCCAAAAGTAAGTGATCCTCCTTTTATTTTTCTAGTATAATTTACTTCAAATGAATTTGTAAATTGAGGTTTTAAATTAGGATTACCAACAGATGTAATTAGCGGGGTACTCCATTCTCTAATCGGGTTTACTTGTCCAATAGATGGTCTGTCAACTCTACGGCTATAGCTTAATTGGAATTGATTTTTATCAGATGGGTTATAAGTGAAAAAAGCTGATGGGTAAAAACTAAAAATATTATCAGTATAAGGTTTCGTTTCATTTTTATTTGTAAAGTTTCCATTTACATTATATTGTTCTAAACGTGCCCCAAGTTGCATGGTTATTTTGTTAAATTTATGACCGTAATTTACATAACCTGAAAAGATATCTCTATTGTATGTAAAAGAAGAGTTACCAATCGCTTCTATAATAGGCGTGTTGTTAATAGGGTCTAGAACTAAATTCCCGTTACTATCTACTTTTAACCCATATTGATCTGTATTGTTTCCGTTTTTTGTTTCGTTAGTTCTATATTCTAAACCAAGTTCTAATTTTCCGTTTTTTGATATTGGGTTTGTATAATCAATGTTAATTAATGTATTATTTCTATTATTTTTAATAGTATTAAAATAATTTAAAAATTTATATTTAGAATCGCTTGTAGGGATTATAGTTTCATTCGTAATTGCATTTTCATCATTTTCTGAATCAGAATAAGTAGCTTCAACTTCTAGATTATGACCTTCTTTGTTAAAATCAATTTTGTAATTTAAATTGTAAGTACCTGAAGTATTATCATTATCAGATGTATTAGGAGCATTGGTAACTAATGAACTTCCTTCATATATTTTCACAGAACCAGTATTAAAAGCATCAGACCTGTTTTGTGTAGTATAAAAAGATAAGGTGTTTTTATCATTGATATAAATGTCTGCACCAAATTTTACTAAGTATGACTTTTTATCATTGTCAAAAATAAAGTTTTGAGAAGAAGCACTACTTCCAGTTCTATTAACATAACCAAAGTTATGGCGTTTACCAGCATTGTAACCTAAATTTGTGTAAAAATTGACTTTACCGGTTTTATAATTCATATTTAATGAACCATTGTATCTCGTATTTTCTCCATGAGTAATTCCTGTATTAATAGAACCATTAAAACCAATGTTGGCACTTTTATTTAGAATTATATTTATAATACCACTCATTCCTTCAGGATTGTACTTAGCAGAAGGGTTGGTAATTAATTCAATACTCTTAATAGAGGTTGAAGGTATTTGTTGTAGTAATTGAGCAGAACTCATGTTTGTAGGTTTACCATCAACTAAAACACGAACATTAGAATTTCCACGTAAGCTTAATTCTCCTGATTGACTATCAACACTTACAGATTGTACGTTGTTTAATAATTCAGAAGCAGTCGCACCTGCAGAAGTTAAATCTTTACCAACATTAATTACTTTTCTATCTATTTTCTGAACAACAGTAGAAGTTTCAGCTCTTACTTCAATTTCATCTAAGGTTGTAGAATCTTCATTTAAAGATATAGTACCAAGATTAATTTTTTTATTTTTAGAGCTAACAGTAATTGGTCTAGAAACTGTTTTATATCCTATAAATTGAATTTCAATAATAACCTTTCCTTCTGGGATATTTTTAATAGAAAATGTACCATTGTCATTTGTTATTCCACCAGTTATAATTTTCTTGGCAGAGTCTTTGATTATAATATTTACATATGGTAAAGGTTCTTTGGTTATTTTATCGATAACTTTACCTGAAACAGTACCTGGTTTAGGTAAGCTACTTTTAGGCATTTGCGCAAACATATTCACACTAAATACAGTTAAAAGGATTAATATTATTTTTTTCATTTTGTTTGTTTTGAATTGTTTTTGATACTTAGTAGACTTACTATTGATTACTTTCGTTACTGTAATTAACTGAGTTTAACGTATTATTAACAATTATGAAAAAAAATACTTTAGTTATTGGAGCTTCTTTGAATCCTACAAGATATTCAAATATTGCTATTAAAAGATTGATAGGTAGAGAGATAAAAACCTCGGCTGTTGGTTTAAGAAAGGGAAAGGTATTAGGTGTTGTTATTGAAGCTGAAAAAATAAAATTTAACGATATTGATACAGTTACATTATATTTAAATTCAGAACGACAGAAAGAGTACTATGATTATATAATAAGCTTAAAACCTCAGAGGGTGATTTTTAATCCTGGAACAGAAAATACTGCGTTTTATGAACTTTTAAAAGAAAATGGAATAAAATCAGAGATCGCTTGTACGTTGGTATTGTTATCAACGAATCAATATTAATTTAGAATTGTAATAGGTGAAGCGTTTGGAGTGTATTTTTTTCCAGCTTCAGCTAATTCTACATTTTTAAAAATAGTTTGAGCCTCTTTTTTAAAATCTTGTATGTTTGAATACCTGCTAGAATAATGACCAATAATTAATTTATTTACATTTGCATTATTCGCAATTTCAGCAGCTTGTTCAGCAGTAGAATGTTTTGTTTTTTCACACAAATTTTCCCTGTCTTTTAAAAAAGTAGCTTCATGATATAGTAAATCTACATTTTTAATTATAGGTACAATACTTGGTTTATAACTAGTATCACTACAAAAAGCAAAGGCTTTTGGTTTAGGTGGGTCAATTGTTAGTTCAGAATTTAAAATAACCTCACCAGTAGATAAAGTAAAATTTTTTCCTGCTTTAATGTTATGAAAATCACAAGTATCTATTTCTTTATACTGTTCAATATTACCAATATGTAATTTTCTAGGCTTTTCTTTTTCTGTAAATAAGAAACCATTTGTATAAACTCGATGATCTAATGGTATTGTATGAACAGTAACTTTATCGTCTTCAAAAATTAATTCACTTTCTTTAGACTCTAATTCGTGAAAAAATATATGGTATTTTGTCCAAGATTTTGAAAGTTTTAATTGAAGAGTTGTAACTTCTTTAATTCCTTTTGGTCCATAGATATGTAAATCTTTTTCTCGATTTAAAATTCCAAAAGTAGATATAAGTCCTATTAATCCAAAAAAATGATCACCATGCAAATGAGAAATAAAAATATGGTTTATTTTAGAAAAACCAATTTTATATTTTCGCATTTGTCTTTGCGTACCTTCACCACAATCAATTAAAAAATGATTGTTATTAATTTCTAAATATTGAGATGTAGGGTGTGAGTTTACTCTAGGAGTTGCTGAATGGCAACCTAAAATAGTTAAGTTTAAGCTCATTTATCGTATTACAAAACGTTTAGATATTACTTCTTTATTATTCTGAATAGCATAAATATACATACCTGATTTTAAATCGTTACGATCAAAAGGAATAGAATTACGTCCGTTTGTAATTTTAATTCTTTTAGAATATACAGTTTTACCGAGTACATTTCTAACAGTTAAAATTACATTTTGACTAACTTTAGAGTTAATAAATATAGTAGTAGTAGTAGTAAAAGGGTTTGGTGAAACAACCAAACCATCAATAGACTTTTTTTGAGAAAAGCTAGATAAGGTGACTAATAAGAATAAAAAAAGTATTTTTTTTACCATATGTATTCATTTAGGGGTAATAAATAAAATGTTAAAAACCCAAATCGCGTTGAATATTTTCCATGTCTATAACATCTTCAGCTTCAACTAATGTTGGAACAATATTAAATGTTTCTGGAAAATCATCAACATTCACGTTTTTTGATATTATTACAAAAGACGTGCCATTATTTTGGTGCTCATTTGAATACTCCAAAAATAGTGAAATATTTTCTTTAGAAGCATTAAAATTATCTAAAATTTTAATAATAAGGTGTTTGTTTTTTAACTTATCATGTTCATTATTAAATATTGATATGAAATCTAAAAAAGTTTTTTCTTCTGGGCTAATTAAAACATAGCTAGTTTTTTCTTCTATCTTCATAACTATCTCTTTATTTGCTGTGCTAATAAATACATAACAGCCATTCGTACGGCTACACCATTTTCTACCTGATTTAAGATGATAGATTGATTACTGTCAGCAACATCACTTGTTAGTTCTACTCCTCGGTTTATAGGACCTGGGTGCATAATTACAATTTCTTTGCCAAGACTATCTAGTAGTTCTTTATTAATCCCAAAAAGCTGTGTATATTCTCTTGTTGATGGAAAGTATTTAATATCCATACGTTCGTGTTGTACACGTAAAACGTTGGCTACATCACACCATTCTAAGGCCTTTTTTAAATTTGTTTCAACTTCAACACCTAAGCTAGAAATATATCGAGGAATTAAAGTTGTTGGCCCACAAACTTTTACTTTTGCACCTTGTAACTGTAAAGCAAATATGTTAGATAATGCAACACGAGAGTGTAAAACATCACCAACAATAACAATTTTTTTACCTTTTAAATTACTATTTAAAGCTTCACGCATAGAGAAACTATCTAATAAAGCTTGGGTAGGATGTTCATGAGTTCCATCACCAGCATTTATTATTCTAGCATCTACATGTTTCGATAAAAATATTCCTGCACCAACACTTGCATGACGCATCACAACAATATCTACCTTCATTGATAAAATATTGTTTACGGTATCTATTAAAGTTTCTCCTTTCTTTACTGATGATTGTCCTGCAGAAAAATTAATAACATCGGCAGATAATCGTTTCTCAGCTAATTCAAATGATAATTTTGTACGTGTACTATTTTCAAAAAATAGATTAGCAATGGTAATATCTCGAAGAGAAGGTACTTTTTTAATAGGTCTATTTATAACTTCTTTAAAATGTGAAGCAGTTTCAAAAATAAGCTCTAAATCATTTTTGTTAAGGTACTTAATACCTAATAAATTTTCAACACTTAACTGCTTCATCTTAGTTTATTTTTATAATCATAACTAATCAAGCTTTGTAGGCTTGCTTTCTAGGTAAATAGTATCTTTTTTGTGAGTTTCTAGCCAATTAACAATCACGTTTTCTTCGTTAATAGCATCTACTTGTCTACCTCTGTAATTAGGTTGAATTGGTAAGTGACGACTAAAACGACGATCGATTAAGACTAATAATTCTATGTTATCTGGTCTTCCATATGACTGAATAGCTGTTAAAGCGCTTCGCACACTTCTTCCTGAATAGAGAACATCGTCAATAATTACTACTTTTTTCCCTTCAATTAAAAAATCAATTTTAGTTGATGTAGCTTCTAACGGTTCATCTCTTCTACGAAAATCATCACGATAAAAGGTAATATCTAAAAACCCTAATTGTAAATCTTTAATATGATACTGGTCTGTTAATAATTTAGCTAATCGTTTAGCTAAAAAAGTTCCTCTTGGTTGAAGACCTATTAAAACAGTATTAGAAAAATCGTTATGATTTTCGATTAACTGGCATGCTAATCGATGCAGAATGATTTCAATATCTTTCGAAGTAAGTAGTATTTTCCTGCTCATGTTTTGCTATCAAATTGGTTCGATAATTCAACGTTCAAAAATAAAGTAAAAAATTATGTCCGCAAAATTAAAGTTGATTAAACATAAAACTATATGAATAAAATTATCTTTACATTTGCCAACTTTTACAATAGCCTAGAATATTATGATGAAATATATTAAAAACAAGAAACTTAAGATTAAAGACGATACGTTAGCGGGTATAACAGTTTCTTTAGCAATGATACCTGAAGTGGTAGCTTTTGCTTTTGTAGCTCAAATAAGTCCTATTGTAGCATTATTTGGTGCTTTTGTAGTAGGAATAATTTCAGCTATATTTGGAGGTAGACCAGGTTTAATATCTGGAGCTGCTGGTGCTGTAGCGGTTATTTTTGTTCACATGATTCAAGAAGGACATGCTAAAGGCCTTTTATTTGATAACCCTGTAGAAAATATGGGTTATTTTTATTTGTTAGCAGCAGTCGTTTTAATGGGAATTATACAAGTGTTAGCAGGTGTCTTTAAGTTAGGTAAATTTGTGCGATTAATACCACACCCTGTAATGATGGGGTTTGTAAACGGATTAGCTATTGTTATTTTTATGGCTCAGTTAGGAATGTTTACAGAAAATTCAAAAGATTTTTTTGGTCAGAACAAACGTAAAACCGAAACTAAAGAATTAGTATATAATGTAAATAATAATGAGGTAAAGGATATATTATCTGGTACTATTATATATAAGGTTAAAGAAAATTCAGTTATCAACTTTCAAACAAGTAAAGAAGAATTTGTTATTGCTGATGGTCAGGTTTTTAATCCAATAACTAAAAAAGTTATTTTTAATGTAAAAGACGATGGGTTTTATGCTGTAAAAGATACGGGGGTTGTAAAATCAACAATGCAAGGTAAAAAGTTGTATACTATGATTGGTTTAGTATTATTAACAATGCTTATTGTATGGGGGTTACCAAAATTAACAACTAAGATACCTGCAGCTTTAACTGCTATTTTAATAGTTACTTTAATTTCAATTTTTAGTGGTTTAACTTCAATTAATGTAGGTGATTTTATTAGAGATGGAGGAGGAGCTGGTTTAAATGGGATAGATGAAATTTCTAAAAAATTAAACTTATTTGAACTTTGGAGTAATTTACCTTTTAATTTAGATACCTTAAAATTCATTGCACCTTATGCTTTCTTAGCCGCTTCTGTTGGTTTAATTGAAACATTAATGACAATGAATTTAGTTGATGAGTTAACAGGAACAAGAGGAAACGGAAATAAAGAGTGTGTAGCGCAAGGTGCAGGAAACATGGTAAGTGGTTTATTTGGTGGTACTGGTGGTTGTGGTATGATAGGTCAAACAGTAATTAATATAAATGCAGGTGGTAGAGGACGATTATCAGGAGTAATGATGTCGTTAACTTTATTAACTTTTATTTTATTTGCAGATAAATATATTGAACAAGTGCCAATTGCAGCCTTAGTAGGAGTAATGTTTATGATGGTTATTGAAACTTTTGCTTGGTCTAGTTTTAGAATTATGAATAAGATACCTAAATCAGATGTATTTGTCTTAATTATAGTATCGGCAGTAACAGTAATTTTTGATTTAGCAATAGCAGTATTTGTAGGTGTTATAATCTCAGCATTATCTTTTGCTTGGTCAAGTGCTAAGAAAATTAGAGCAAGAAAACGACTAAAACCAGATGGAACCAAAGTATATGAAATATGGGGGCCTTTATTTTTTGGAAGTATTACCGATTTTAATGTGAAGTTTGATATTAAAAATGATCCAGATACTGTAGAAATTGATTTTGTAGAGTCAAGAGTTGCAGATCACTCGGCCATTGAAGCTATTTTCGGATTGGTAGAGAAGTATCAAGCAGCAGGAAAAAAAGTAATACTTAAGCATTTAAGTGAAGATTGTAAGGTGTTACTATATAAAGCAAGTCCTATTTTTAGAGGAGTTATAGAAGAAGCAGTAGATGATCCTCGTTATCATTTAGCAGCAAACCCTGAAGACTTTCCAAAGCCTTTATCAGAGTATAAATTTTAAATATAAAAAATCCCGCAATTGCGGGATTTTTTATATACTATATTTTATTTATTGGGCTAATAATCTCTACATCACTAAAAGCAATAGCACCTCTTACTACACTATCTATTGTGCTTTTTAGAGCTTCAATTAATTGCATTTTAAGCTGAGATTTATGGTATATTAAACTAACCTCTCTTGCTGGAGGCGGAGTTTCGAAATCTCTTAAATGTGCTTTATCTTGTTCATTTAAATCCAGCGTATTTAGATAAGGTAATAAAGTCATTCCTAAACCATCTTTTGATAGTTTTATAAGGGTATCAAAACTTCCACTTTCTAATTGAAAATGATGTGTTGAATTTTTCTTATTGGTTCTACACAAATTAATAATACTGTTTTTAAAGCAATGGCCATCTTCTAAAAGCAAAATGTCATCAACTTCTAAATCATCAATTTTAATCTTTTTCTGATGATACAAGCGGTGTTCGTTAGGTATTAAGCCAACAAAAGGTTCGTAGTATAATACACGTTCTTTTATAGCTTCATTCTCTAAAGGTGTTGCCGCTAAAGCAGCATCAATATGTCCGTCGGTTAACTTTCTAATGATTTCTTCAGTAGTTAATTCTTCAATAATTAATTGAACCTTTGGGTAATTTTTATTAAATGTTTTTAAAAACATTGGTAATAAGGTAGGCATAACAGTAGGTATTATACCAAGTCTAAACTCACCACCTACATATCCTTTTTGTTGATGAACAATATCTATAATTCGATTACTTTCATCAACAATAACTTTAGCCTGTTCAATAATTTTTTCACCAACTTCTGTTAATTCAATTGGTTTTTTTGAGCGATTAAATATTTTAGCTTCTAATTCATCTTCCAGTTTTTGTATCTGCATACTTAAAGTGGGTTGCGTAACAAAGCAGTGCTCAGCAGCAATAGTAAAGTTCTTGTATTCAGCTACAGCAAGGGTATATTTTAACTGTGTGATTGTCATTGTATCAAATTTTTTGATAAAGATATTAAAACTATCAATAAGGCTTATAGTTTTTTTAGTTTATTTGAATGTAATTTTGGCACAGCAAAAGATAAATAACTAAATAAAAATAATATGAATACAACTGTTTTAGGATTAGATAAAGAAAAATCAATTGAATTAGTAAAAGAATTAAATGTATTATTAGCTAATTTTCAGGTATACTACCAAAATGTAAGAGGTTTACATTGGAATATTAAAGGGAAAAGTTTCTTTGAATTACATGTAAAGTTTGAAGAGTTATATACAGATTCTCAGTTAAAAGTAGATTTAATTGCTGAACGAATTTTAACTTTACAAGGAACACCATTACATACTTTTGATGATTATATAAAAGCAGCTAAAGTTCCTGTAGGGAAAAATATAAGTAAAGATGTTGCTGCAGTAGAATTAGTTGTTGAATCATTATCTGAGTTATTGAAAATTGAAAGAGGAATTTTAGATTTATCAGGAGAAGCAAATGATGAAGGTACAAATTCAATGATAAGTGACTTTATTGCTGAGCAAGAGAAAATAATATGGATGTTAAATGCATGGTTAGCTTAGTTTTAATAAGTTTAAATATAAAAGGTGGGCTAATATAGCCCACCTTTTTTGTTTAGAATGAATCTAATTATTTAAGTTCTCTTAATAAAATTTACATTTTAATGATGTGTTATTAAAATAATACTGCTATAAGCTTTACAAACTAGCCTTTAATTTGTTGCATCAAAAACAACTTAATCATAATTATAATGAAAAAAATAAAATTAAGCTTATTAGCTTTATTAGCAATTTCTATTAGTACAATTATATTTACATCTTGTGAAGATGGAATTGATGGAGAGAATGGTATAGATGGTACTAATGGTACTGATGGAGAGAATGGAACTGATGTCTTAACTTATTTAGCAGTTTCTAAAACACCAAATTTTTTAAAGGTTACTAGTAGTTTTGTTGGGTTAAAAATTACACCAATTTTATCATCTGAAGATGTTATACCAAACTCACCAGATTTTGTATACGGTTCTATGGCAGACGGTGCCGGGTTATTAGCAGAAACAGATGGTACTTTTACTTTAATAAATAATATTGAAGCAGATTATTCTATCGCAAGAATTAAGTTAAACGAAAATTTAAGACCAATATCGGCAGCGTATATTTTAAATGCAACAGCAACAGGTGAAACAGCTCAATGTTCAGGATCGATGATTTCTCCTAGCGAACATGGTTTCGGACCTTTATATTTGTCAGGTGGTGAATGGGGAGGTGCTTCTAAAGGGGTTTTTGTAACTGATCCTTATAAATCGGTATCTGATGCAAGTACAGGAACTATGGTAACAGCAATGGGGCAATGGTCTACTGAAAATGCTGTAGTTATAGGAAAAGATGCTTATGCAGATAAAACGGTAGCTTTTATTGGTGATGATAATGCTAATAACGAAGTACCATCTGGTCAATTAGGAATGTATGTTGGTAATAGAGGTGATTTAGATAGCGGGAAACTATACGGTTTAAAAGTTACCTCGCCAGGCGTAACTTATGAAGTTGATATGACTGAAGGAGCTGAATACGATGTTGAGTTCGTTGAGCTAGAAGAAAAAGAAATTAATGCCTTAGATGCTGAGTGTAAAACGAAAGGTGTCATGGGGTTTTCTAGATTAGAAGATATTGATTGGAGAAGAGGTTCTGCAGCAAATAATAGAGAAATATATTTTGCAGTAACAGGTCGTAATAAACCAGGTTTAGTAGGGAAAGGTGCTATATTAGGTCGTGTTTACAAGGTAGTGTTAAATGATACTGACCCAACTGGTACAGCAAAAATTACCTGTGTATTAGATGGTGATAAAGTTGGCGGTAAAGCAGATGGATTCCATTCTCCTGATAATATTTTAGTTACTGAAAATTATGTTTATATTCAAGAAGACCCTAATGGATATGCTTCAGAAAATGCAAATATTATTGGTTATTCTAAACTATATCAATATAATTTATCAACAGGAGTACTTAAAACGGTTTTAGAATGTGATCAAGAAAGAGCTGCATCTTTAGGGTATGGTAGAACTTCTAAATATTGGGAAATTACAGGAATGATTGATGTTACAGATATTGTAAATAATGGAAAAAATTCATTTTTAGTAATGACTCAAAATCATGGTTGGGAGCCAGCAGACGGAACATCATTTACCGATCCAAAGGCAAATCCTAATTTAACAAACCGAAAAGAAGGTTCTGTTTTGCACTTAATTACAGGATTAGAAAGATAAAAAATGAAAGACTTATTCGGTCAAGCTAAGACATACCTTTGTGTATGTCTTTTGCTTTTAATTGTATCATGCAATCATAAACCAGAAGAATATAACTCAATTACTAATTTTTCTGATAAGATTAATAAATTATATATAAGTCACCTTTCTAATGCTATAGATAATTTAGATCGTATGAAAGGGAAAACTATTAAAGAGCAACAGAAAATATATGTTTTAGCTCGTAAGGCTTTTAAATTATCAGAACCAGTTTTGGCCTTCTCAGATAAAGACAATTACAAATCATTGAATGCTCCAAATATTATAGGAGTTCATGGAGAAGCAAGTAATGATACAAGAATTGTAAATCCAATAGGTTTTCAAGTAATAGAAGAACTTATTTATGAAGACAATATAAATAAAGAATTTTTAAAAAGAGGAATAAGAGTAACAAGCGCTAGATTAAAACTAATGCGAAAAAATGTTGCTATTAAATTAAAAGCACATCATATAATATGGTTGATAAGAGATCAAATTACAAGAATAGCAACTACTGGAATAACAGGTTTTGATTCACCAGTTTTAAACCAATCATTATTAGAAAGCACGTATACGTACAAAACGCTACTAGATATTATTCTAATAAATAAAGAGAAGTTTACATCAAAAGTTTTATTTAATAAATTTGAAGCAGCAATAATAGCTGCTCAAAAAGATTTAGATTATGATTTTGATACTTTTGATAGATTCAATTTTATAAAGAAACATACCAATACTCAGTTAAAATTATTAGTTGAAGTTCAAAAAGATTGGAAGGTTAAATTCCCTTTTGAGATGGCATTATCTAATAATATGACAACACTTTTTTCATCAAAAGCATTAAATTTAAATTATTTTTCAGATCACTTAAGTGATACCACTCAATTAGCAGCTAAGATAGTTTTAGGTAAACAGCTGTTTAATGATAAATCTCTTTCCAAAAATTATAATATGGCTTGTGCAACTTGTCATGTTAAAGATTTAGCTTTTACAGATGGTCGAAGGGTTTTTGATAAAAATCAAACAAGAAACAGTCCAACATTAACATATTCATCTTATCAACGTAGTTTCTTCATGGATGCTAGAGCAGGTAGTTTAGAAGGGCAGGTTATTGGAGTTGTAGAGAATCATAATGAATTTAATATGTCTATGGATTCTGTAGTACAACGTGTTTCTAAAAATAAGGAGTATAAAAAATCACTAGCAAATTTATACGGTTCTAAAAGAATAAATTTTAATATACGTCATGCAATAGCATCTTATATTAGAACTTTAAATACGTTTAATTCTAAGTTTGATAAAAACATGCGAGCAGAAGAAGAAACGCTATCAGCAGATGAAAAGCAAGGATTTAATTTATTTATGGGAAAAGCATTGTGTGCATCTTGTCATTTTGCACCTATTTTTAACGGTACAGTTCCACCTAATTATAATGATACAGAAATTGAATTTATTGGAGTTCCAGCATCAATAGATACGGTTAATGCTAAAATTTCTACAGATTTAGGAAGATATAATGTGTATAAAACAAATGAACGTAAACATTTTTTTAAAACACCTACTGTAAGAAATATAGCAAAAACAGCACCATATATGCATAATGGTGTGTATAAAACATTAAATGAGGTGATGGGGTTTTATAATAAAGGAGGTGGTGCAGGTTTAGGGTTTCATAATGAATATCAAACACTACCTTTTGATAGTTTAAGTTTATCAACAAAAGAAATTTCTCAAGTTATAGATTTTATGAAGACATTAACTGATGAATAATTAATTATATTAGAGAATAGTTTAAAAGAAAAGAGCAATGGAATTTCCATTGCTCTTTTCTTTTATTTGAAATAAAAATTTTATTTAACTTAGTTTTTGTTTGTCTTCTGCACTTAGTTTTTTCTGGTAACGACCTTGAACAACGTCTACAATAATTAAAACAGCCAAAACAAAGTAAAATGTTGTATTACTCATAGGTACAATTTCATTTCCGAATATTTTAATATGAGCTAAATGTCCTCCTTCGGTAACTAGCATGATACCAACAATAAAAAGGATAAACAATCCTAATACTTCATACATTCTATTTCTTGATAAGAAAACCGATATTTTATCAGCTAAAACAAGCATTAATAAGCCACTAAAAACAATAGCAATCGCCATAATAATAAATGCAGCAGTAGGATTTTCTATATCGCTAGTAAGTCCTATGGCAGCTAAAATAGAATCAAAAGAAAAAACTAAATTCATTATAACAATACTAGTTATAACAGCATTTGATGATTTCGTTTTTTTTTCGGTAGCCATTTCATCAACTTCAAGCCCTTGAGTAGAAATTAAGTGCCATATTTCTTTAATAGCAGTATAAATAATAAAACCTCCTCCTAGTAATACAATAATACTATGTCCGTTAAAAGCAAAGTGAATAATATTATCTATTCCACCAGTAAGAAAAGAAAATGGGTTTTTAAAAAAATCAATGATTGATACTAAAACAAATAATAAAATAATTCTTAAAGCAATTGCTATTAAGATACCAACCTTTCTAACTTTTTTCTGGTCAGATGAAGGTGCTTTTTTAGATTCTAAAGAAATATATAGCAAGTTGTCGAAACCTAAAACTGCTTGTAAAAGCACTAGCATAACTAGTGTAAAAATATACTCTAACATAGTTGATTTTTTATTGATTTATTGATTCTTCAAATATATCTGTAAAGTAACACATACACAATTGAAGTATAAAGAATTTTAAGTTTGATTATAATATGTAGGTATATAAAATACGTAAAGCTACAAAAGCAATTAAAATAGCGGTAGCCTTTTTTAATTGAAAAGGACTAAAGAATTTGTTACTCATTCTGTTTCCAATTTGCCCACCAATAAAAACAGTAATTAGTAACATAGAAGTTAAGTTCCAATCGATAAAAAAATCAGGATTAGCATATTGACCAATTAGTCCAGCAATAGAGTTTACTAAGATAAACAAGCTTGCTGTAGCTGCGATTTTAGAAGGCGTATCCCAGCGTATTAAATGAAGTAAAGGCGCTAAAAAAATACCACCACCAATACCAACCATACCAGATACGAAACCAATGAAGCCACCATATCCAGCATTTTTAGAGATGCTTAAATTTGTAGTATCTTGTTTAGATGAATTTAAATGTTTAGAAACCCACATTGTAATAGCCGCGAATAGTAAAGTAATTCCTAAAAGAATAAAAAAAAAGGTTTGATTAATACGTAAATAGCCACCTAAAAAAGCAAAAGGAGTGCTAAAAAAAACTAGTGGAATAACCTTTTTCCAATTATATTTTTTATGATAAATATATAAAAATACATTACCCGTAACTACTACGATATTACAAAATAATGAAATAGCTCTAATTTGTGAAAAAGCTAAACCAGTAAGTGCTAAAATTGCTAAATAGCTAGAACCTCCACCAAAACCGACTGAAGAATATAGCACGGCAACTGAAAAAAATAATAAAATAATATGCCAGTTGTGTGTAAGTGTTTGTAGAAAAAAATCCATAGAAAATCGAAAATACTAAATTAGTCATTCTTAAAGTGTTGTTTGTAGAAAAAATAACCATAAATTTTAAAAAAGGTGTAAATTGTTACACTTAAAAATAAATTGAAATTATGAGTAACTATCATATAAAGACTTTAGAAGAATATTTTCAGGTTTATAGAAAATCTGTACGAAACCCTGCATTATTTTGGGAAGAAATTGCAGAAGAGCACTTTGTATGGAGAAAAAAATGGAATACTGTTTTAGAGCATGACTTTTCAGAACCAAAAATAAAATGGTTTGAAGGAGCAAAACTAAATATTACAGAAAATTGTATTGATCGACATTTAAGAATAAGAGGAGACAAAACAGCTATTTTATTCGAACCCAATAATCCTGATGAAAAAGCAGAACACATTTCATATAAAGAATTACACAAACGAGTTTGTAAATTTGCTAATGTTTTAAAAGAAAACGGAATTAATAAAGGTGACAGAGTTTGCATTTATTTACCTATGATTCCTGAATTAGCAATTTCGGTATTGGCTTGTGCTAGAATAGGAGCTGTGCATTCAGTTGTATTTGCAGGGTTTTCTTCAGCAGCTTTATCAACTAGGATAAACGATTGTGAAGCAAAAATGGTGATTACTTCAGATGGATCTTTCCGTGGGAAAAAAACAATCGATTTAAAAGGAATTGTAGATGAAGCTTTAAATGATTGTGAATGTATTGAAACAGTTTTGGTTGTTAAAAGAATAAACACAACCATTCAAATGAAAGAAGGTAGAGACAAATGGTTGCAACCACTATTAAACGAAGCTTCAGAAGTCTGTGAACCAGAAATAATGGATGCGGAAGACCCGTTATTTATTTTATACACCTCTGGATCAACCGGAAGCCCGAAAGGAATGTTACATACCACAGCAGGTTACATGATTTATACAGCATATACCTTTAAAAATGTTTTTAATTATAAAGAAAACGATGTGTATTGGTGTACGGCAGATATTGGTTGGATTACTGGGCATAGTTACATTGTATATGGCCCATTAGCAAACGGAGCAACGACTGTATTATTTGAAGGAGTACCAAGTTATCCTGATTTTGGTCGCTTTTGGGAGATTATAGAAAAACATAAAATTAATCAATTTTATACTGCACCAACTGCAATTAGAGCCCTAGCAAAAGAAAAGTTAGAATTTGTAAATGCTCATGATTTATCATCGTTAAAAGTTTTAGGTACCGTTGGTGAACCAATAAATGAAGAAGCATGGCATTGGTATAATGATAATGTAGGTAAGAAAAAAAGCCCTATTGTAGATACTTGGTGGCAAACAGAAACTGGTGGAATGATGATTTCTCCAATGCCTTATATAACTCCAACAAAACCAACTTATGCAACTTTACCATTGCCAGGAGTACAGTTAGCATTAATGGATGAGAATGGGCAAGAAATAACAGGAAATCAAGTTGATGGACGTTTGTGTGTTAAATTTCCATGGCCAGGAATGGCAAGAACTATATGGGGAAACCACCAACGTTACAAAGAAACTTATTTTTCTGCTTTTAAAGACAAATATTTTACAGGAGACGGAGCTTTACGAGATGAGGTAGGGTATTATAGAATTACAGGAAGGGTAGATGATGTAATTATTGTTTCTGGGCACAATTTAGGTACGGCACCAATAGAAGATGCAGTTAATGAACATCCTGCTGTAGCAGAAAGTGCTATTGTTGGTTTTCCTCACGACGTAAAAGGAAATGCATTGTATGGTTATGTAATCTTAAAAGATGTTGGTGAAGGTAGAAATCATGATAATTTACGAAAAGAAATAAATCAAATAATTACTGAACATATCGGACCAATTGCTAAGTTGAATAAAATTCAGTTTACAATAGGTTTACCAAAAACACGATCAGGTAAAATTATGCGCCGTATCTTGCGTAAAATTGCACATAACGAATTAGATAATTTAGGAGATGTTTCTACTTTATTAAATCCTGAAGTTGTGCAAGATATTATTGATAATAGATTGTAAAGAAACATGAGTATAGTAAATATTAGAACTTACCTAGAAAAATCACTTTTGATTAATGATAGTGATTGGGAATTTTTTACCTCTAGATTAGTCCTAAGAAAAGTAAAAAAACGCACAAAACTATTAGAAGTAGGAGAAATAGAAAATTATATTTCTTTTATTGATAAAGGTGTTGTGCGTTTTTTTATACCAAAAGAAGATAAAGAAAAGGAAATTACTTTTGGGTTTTGTTTTAGTGATGAGTTTATAAGTGCTTATGATTCTTTTTTAACGCAATCTCCTTCACTATATGAGTTAGAAACACTTACCGATTTAGAAATGTGGAGTATGTCGTATGAAGATTTGCAAGAGGTGTACAAAGAAACTAGTATAGGAAATGCATTAGGACGGATATCTTCAGAACGATTGTATTTAATAAAATCTAAAAGAGAACAATCGTTGTTAAATGAAACAGCAGAAGAACGTTATCTTAAATTATTTGATGAACGACCAAAGCTAATTAAAGAAATTCCATTAAAATATATAGCATCTTATATAGGGGTTACAGCGCAGGCTTTAAGTAGAATTAGAAAACGAATTACTTAACTTAGGTTCATTTTTTTTGCCATACTAAAATTAGTTCTTTGTAAACTAAACTTACAAGAATGATAATAGTAGTTTTTATGATTATTTTATGGTATTCAGGATTGTTTTTTCAAACCTTTTTTTTACATAGATATTCAGCACATCAAACATTTACCATGTCTAAATTTGGTGAAAAAGCATGTTTTTTCTTAACATGGCTAACGCAAGGATCAAACTACTTAAGTGCTTATGGTTACGGTGTAATGCATAGATTGCATCATGCTTATGCAGATACAGAGAAAGATCCGCATTCACCAAAGTATGATGAGAATCTTTTTAAAATGATGTGGCGTACTAAAAATATTTATCAAGATATAAATAACAATAGAATTGCAATAGAAGATAAATTTACTAAAAACGTACCGCAGTGGAAGAGTTTTGATAATTTTGCAAGTTCTAAACTCTCTAGATTGGCTTGGGGAGCGCTATATGTAGTGTTTTTTGCCTTTTTTGCAACAGCTTGGTGGCAATGGTTATTTTTACCAGTTGCTTTTTTAATGGCACCAATACACGGTGTAATAATTAATTGGTTTGCTCACATTTATGGTTATGTAAACTTTAAAGTAAGCGATACCTCTAAAAATTTATTACCATTCGATTTTTTAATGATGGGAGAAGGGTACCATAATAATCATCATGCCCACGGAGGTCGAGCAAACTTCGGAGGTGTAAGATGGCATGAAATTGATGTTACTTATTGTATTATGGTTGTTTTAGATAAAATGAAATTAATTAAACTTAAATAAAACCTTTATCTCGCGCTATTAAAATTAAATCTTTATCATCAGAACTGTTAACACCAAAAAGTTGTTTTATATGACGTTTTCTTTTTTCAATAGCAGTAATTGATAATGGTACATTATTAGGTAAATCTTTCATTCGAGTACCTATCGATAATTCATAAATAATTTTTCTATCAATATCATCGATTAAGTAATCATTACTAATTTGACTTCGAAGAAGCTTCATTATTGTTTTACTATAATAAGGAGGTTCATTAATAACCTCTTGTATTGCGGTAACTAATTCTTGTGGAGTAATGTCGTTTTTAACAAGAAAGCCATCAGGATTTATGTTCTTTAAAATACTATGTACTCTATAATTATCATTAAAAGTTGTAGAAACTATTATTTTAGCTTCAGGTAACATTTTATTAATTAATAACCCTAGATCTTCACCAGATAATATTTTGCCATCCGCAGAAGCAGGAAGTCTCATATCTAAAAAAATGACATCAACATTTTTATGTGACTCCGCACATTCTTTAATAAAAGCAAAGGCAGTGTCACAATTATGGGCAACAGATACATCAAACGAAATATTTTCATTTTGTTGGTCTATGTAGGTAAAAGCACTTTTATAGGCTTCAGAAATTAATGGGTGATCATCAATAATTAAAGCAGTGTATTTTTTATCTGTCATTACTCAAATTTATAAGGTATTTTAATAATAAGTGAAGTTCCTTTGCTTAGTTCTGATAAGAACTCAACAGAACCATTTAGTTTTTTCACTCTTGACCTAATATTTTTTATACCAATTCCTTTTTTTCCTTTTTTTGAATTAAAACCAACACCATTATCTTTTAGCTCGATAATAATATGTTGGTCGTCTTTTGAAAAAGCTAAAGTAACCTTTTCTGCTTTTGCATGCTTAAGAATGTTTTGAAGTGCTTCTTGTATAATACGATATATATTTGCTTTTGTAACCTCATTTGTTGTTTTCCATGAAATTTCGTTATCTATATTAAAATCATAGGTAAAACCTCCGAGTTCGCTTTTATCTTTTAAAAGTTGTGTTATTATAAAGGTAAAGTTAACGGTATCGCTATTAAAATTATCATTTAATTTATGAGAAACATCTCTAATTTCTTTCTCAATGTCTTGTAACTCATTTAGAAGTGATTGATGTTTTTCTAAAACATCATCGTCTCCTTTTATGTTTAAAAAACCTAAACCAAAACGTGTTCCAAAAAGTTTACCCAATACACCATCGTGCAATTCTTCAGATATTCTATTACGTTCTTTAACCTTTTCTTCTTCTAGTTTTGCTTTTTGCTGAAGCGTTAAAATATACACTTCTTCATTTGCTTTTTGTTGTTCACTTTCTAATTGAAGTTTTTCATTTTTTACTTTTTGTACGCGTAAGAAGTATAATAAGCTTAAAATAAGTATCCCTGAAACACTTGTTACAAGTATCCAAATTTGTTGTTGATTTAAACGTTCGGTTTCTTCAATATATTCATCAGTTTCAAATTCTATACGAGTAAATTTGTTTTGTGTTCTACGTTCTGCACTAATCAAACTATCATTAAATTCAATATAACGATCTAAGTACTTTTTAGTATTTTTAGTATCTAGGTTTGCTAATTGTTTTAAGGTGGTTAAATAATCCCTACTGTTTCTTATCTTTTTAGCTAAGAGATTTGCTTCTTTTGAATATTGTAAAGCATTGGTGGTGTCTTTTACATATTTATAATAGTCAGAAATATTAATTTTAGAAAAAAGAATGTCTGTTTTATGACCAATGCTATCTCTTATTTTTAAAGCTTTGAAAAAGTCTCTTTTTATATTAAGAGTATCTTTCATTAGCAATTTACAATAGGCTTTATTATTAAGTGCCCTAGCATATTGGTTTTTTTTAAGTTTTTGACTTTTAATATCTTTATTATAATATTTTAAAGCTTTAGAGTATTGTTGCTTTTCTAAGAAAGCATTAGCTATATTAGTATAAATTCCAGGATATTTTTTTTTACTTTTTTTACTTTTTTTAAAATATGTTAAAGATTTTTTATAATAAAAAATAGCTTTATCATATTCTTTGATATCGTGTTGTAATAGCCCTAAATGATTGTAAGAACCATATAAATCATAATAATTATTTAATTCTTTGAAAAGCTGAATTGCTTTTACAGTTAATATTTCACTACCCACGTAGTCTCTGTAATTACCTTTAATACGAGCCATACCAAATAGAATTACTGAAGCTTCTTTTTTATTATTTTCTTTAATAAAGATGTCATAAGCTTTATTAAAATGGAAATAGGCTTTATCATATATTTCTAAATTTATATAATAAGTAGCATAATTCCAATGAGTATCTCCAATAGCATAGGTGTGTTTATTTTTTATAGCAGAGTTTAAAGCTATTTTATTTACTTTAAAAAATGATATAGTATCTTTTAATTCATAAAACTCATAGGCAATAGAACTAAGTTTTAAAGGAAGCTGTTTTTTATTATTTAGAATGTAGTTATATGACTTTACTAAAAAGTTAGATCTAGAAGTACTATCTAATTTTTTGTTTTTCGCTTTTTTTATCCAAATTTTAATGCTGTCATTTTGAAATTTAAAATACTTGGAAGCAGAAAAGCACAATTGATTTCCTATAGACAGGAAAAATATAAAAAGGGCAATTTTTTTGATAGATTTCAATAGTTGATTATTTTAAGCAAATCTAAAAAAAAAGCCTTTAACATTTGTTAAAAGCTTTTATGTTTATAAGGGGAGGTTAGTTACCTTTACCTCCATTGGTATCACTTCCGTTACCATCACCACCAGTATCTAGGTTGTTTGTGGTATTGAGTCCTCCAGAAATTAGTTCTGTGTTTTGAGCTTTAGTTTCAGGAACTAAATCTTCAGTAAGGTCAGTACAACCTGTGGTTAAAAGAATTAATAGGGTAATTATTAACGTATATTTTATAGTTTTTAAAGTTTTCATAATTTTAGTTTTTAAAATTTGACAATAGTTTTCCTTGCCGCATTTGCAGCTATTACAGTATCGAAATGTTTTTTTCGATGTCTATGTCTTGGTTAAATCAAGACAATAGTTTTCTAGCCCAAGTATTTTGGGTAGTTGTAGAATTGGATTGCTATTTAACATCAATCCGTGAAGACTCATTACTGTTAAGGCCTATTGAGTGCAACAGACTTCAGGAATTCTACTTTGTCATAAATAAAGGAAGCGTTTGTGGTTTTTAATGAACGCTAGTTGATTGTAGTTCTAAAATAGTAACATAATTTGAGTTAATGTGACTACTTTTAGGAAGCGTACTGATTTACTTAGTAAACGTTCCGTTTCATTTAGTTTGTGCAATTTTATCTTTTTCATAATTTTTCATTTTAGCTTCATTAAGATAGTGAAAAATAACGAATTACGCAAGTTTTTTAACATATACATGGTGCTTTAATCACCTTATAGTTAAAAACAAAAAAGACGCCTTTTAAGGCGCCTTTACGTGTATATTATTAAGTTGAACTATTAGCTCATCATTAAATATTGCTTTTCACAGTAAATATCCTTATCCTTTTTTATGTAATAATCAAATCCTCCTTTAAATAGGGTATTGATAGTTTCGTTTAAATAAATTAATTTCATAATTTTTAGTATTAATCAGTTAAATAATTATGATGCAAATATATATAAGTTTTGGAATAAAACAAGGAAAAATTAAAGTTAATTAGTTGACTGCTAGTTGTTTAGTTTGTTTTTAAGGCGTGGAATTTCACTCTAGTATTTTACCTAGAAATTGGGTTTTAATGCAATGTTTTGTAATTCAATTGCTTAGTAGTCAAACGATATTAGTTTATATGTTTATAATTAAAATTTCATATTTTAAAATAGGGTATAAAAAAAAGCGTCCAAGTAATTGGACGCTTTATATATTCTTAATTTTTATAATCAAATCATATTTCAAATTTGTTTAAATCAACATATAATGTCCGATATTGATAGATTACGCTATCAACACTTCCACAAAAACTAAATACTAGTTTTGTTATTATTTGTGGTATATGTAAATTCATTTTTTTCATAATGAGGCAAATATACGATATTTTAAAAAAATCATAAAAAACGATATATATCATGATTTATATAGCGTTTTACAAAAAAGTAAGGGAGCGCCTCACTAAAAGTAAGGGAGAACCTCACCAAGTTTTTATAAAGATGAAATATCTTTGTACCGGTTAAAAACTACACCTTGTTTAAAGGGTATATAAGCTAAAGGTTTATATTAATACGTCGGGGAAAATTCTATGAAAAAAATATTACTCTAACCAAAGTAAAAAAGAAAGCTAGTCAAAAAAACACCTATTTAGGTGTTTTTTTGTTTTTTATAATGAGTAATAAAGCTCAGTAGTTAAATATGTACAATTAAACATTTAGTTTTAAGTAGGGGCGCAACTCTTGTTGTTAGTTCGAGCATTATAGAAATAAAATGGTAATTTGATAGAAAGTAGTAATTAGCCTTTTAATAATAGGTTTCGACTGTACTCGATAGATACTTCTCAAGATGTTTTAATTAAAAAATAGGTAATTATCTACTTCGCTCTACTTTTTTATATAAAAAAATGATAAATCACAATTTATATGGTGTTTATAAAAAGTAAGGGGGCGCCTCACTAAAAGTAAGGGAGAACCTCACCAAGTTTTTATAAAGATGAAATATCTTTGTACCGGTTAAAAACTACACCTTGTTTAAAGGGTATATAAGCTAAAGGTTTATATTAATACGTCGGGGAAAATTCTATGAAAAAAATATTACTCTAACCAAAGTAAAAAAGAAAGCTAGTCAAAAAAACACCTATTTAGGTGTTTTTTTGTTTTTTATAATGAGTAATAAAGCTCAGTAGTTAAATATGTACAATTAAACATTTAGTTTTAAGTAGGGGCGCAACTCTTGTTGTTAGTTCGAGCATTATAGAAATAAAATGGTAATTTGATAGAAAGTAGTAATTAGCCTTTTAATAATAGGTTTCGACTGTACTCGATAGATACTTCTCAAGATGTTTTAATTAAAAAACAGGTAATTATCTACTTCGCTCTACTTTTTTATAAAAAAAAATGATAAATCACAATTTATATGGTGTTTATAAAAAGTAAGGGGGCGCCTCACTAAAAGTAAGGGAGAACCTCACCAAGTTTTTATAAAGATGAAATATCTTTGTACCGGTTGAAAATTGCACCTTGTATAAAGGAAATATAATCGGAGGGTTTATATTAATACGTCGGGGGAAATTCTATGAAAAAACTTTTACGCTAACCAAAGTAAAAAAAAAGAAAGCTAGTCAAAAAAAACGCCTAAAAAGGCGTTTTTTTTGTTTTCTACTTTTCAATATAAAAAAAATATAAAACACTATATAAATCATAATTTATATAGTGTTTACAAAAAGTAAGGGAGCGCCTCACTAAAAGTAAGGGAGAACCTCACCAAGTTTTTAAAAATAAGAAATATCTTTGTACCGGTTGAAAATTACACCTTGTTTAAAGGAAATATAATCGGAGGGTTTATATTAATACGTCGGGGGAAATTCTATGAAAAAACTTTTACGCTAACCAAAGTAAAAAAAAAGAAAGCTAGTCAAAAAAACGCCTAAAAAGGCGTTTTTTTTGTTTTCTATAAGTAGTAAATTCAAGATGTATGATCTTTCTTAAAGATAATAACTACACTTTTTGCTAATCTGTCATGTTAATTATAAATGGCATATATATTGACGAAAAATAGCTGAACTATTTTGTTAGCGTAAAAAATAAAATATGAAGTACCTAGATACAGTATCAAATAAGAATAAAAAGAAACCAAAAGTTTCTATTAGTAAAGCATTTAAAACCATTATATGGCCTAAAAGAGGATTGGTGTTTATTGGGTTAATATTAATAGTGGTGAGTAGATTGGCAAGTTTGGTTGCACCATTAAAAATTAAATCATTGTTAGATAATGTAATCCCTAATAAAGATTATGATGAATTATATTATTTATTATTTATTGTTGGTGCTGCTATTTTAATACAAGCTATAACATCTTTTTTATTAACACGTATATTAAGTGTTCAAGCCCAGTATTTAATTTCAGAACTACGAGCAAAAGTTCAAAAAAAGGTATTGTCTTTACCAATAAGCTTTTTTGATAATACAAAATCTGGAGCTTTGGTTTCTAGAATTATGAGCGATGTAGAAGGGGTTCGTAATTTAATGGGAACAGGATTGGTTCAATTAGTTGGTGGAACAATTACAGCAGTAATTTCTATGATTCTATTGATTAAAATAAGTCCATCGATGACATTATTTGTATTAATTCCTGTAGCTGTATTTGGATTGATTGCTTTAAAAGCATTTAAGTATATCAGACCTATATTTAGAAATAGAGGTGTAATAAACGCTGAGGTAAAAGGACGATTAACAGAAACCTTGGCTGGTGTACGAGTAATTAAAGCCTTTAATGCAGAAAAGCAAGAAAATGAGTCTTTTGAAAAGGGAGTTGATCTTTTATTTCAAAATGTAAAAAAGAGTTTAACAGCAACAGCTATTATGACTAGTTCTGCAACGTTTTTATTAGGAATTGCTTCTACAGGAATTATGGGAATTGGAGGTTATAAAATAATGGCAGGTGAGTTAACTGTTGGAGATTTTTTATCATTTACTTTTTTATTAGGACTAATGATTGCTCCTATTATACAGATGAGTAACATTGGTAGCCAATTAACAGAAGCTTTAGCTGGTTTAGATAGAACAGAGGAGTTAATGAATATGGAGGCTGAAGGAGATGATGAGGAAAGAGTTATTGAACTAGGAGATGTTAAAGGAGAACTTGTTTTTGAAAATGTTTCTTTTTCTTATGAAGAGGGAAAAGAAGTGTTAAAAGATATTAGTTTTCAGGTTCCGTCAGGAACTGTAACCGCTTTGGTTGGTAGTTCAGGTTCAGGAAAATCTACAATTGCTGGTTTATCAGCAACTTTTTTAAATCCAAAATCAGGAAAAGTAACAATTGACAACCATGACATGTCAAAAGTTCAATTAAGTTCTTATAGAAAAAACTTAGGAGTTGTTTTACAAGATGAATTTTTGTTTGAAGGAACTATTAGAGAAAATATTTTATTTCCAAGACCAAATGCAACCGAAGAGGAGTTACAAAATGCTGTAAAAGCTGCGTATGTAAATGAATTTACCGATCGTTTTGATGATGGATTAAATACATTAATCGGTGAAAGAGGGGTTAAGTTATCAGGAGGTCAACGACAACGTTTGGCAATTGCAAGAGCTATTTTAGCGAACCCGAAAATTATTATTTTAGATGAAGCTACTTCTAGTTTAGATACAGAAAGTGAAGCACTAATTCAAAAAAGTTTATCAGAGTTAATAAAAAATAGAACGACCATCGTAATTGCGCATAGGTTAAGTACCATTAAACAAGCAGATCAAATACTAGTTATTGAAGCAGGATCGATAGTTGAAAGAGGTACACATGATGAATTGATAGCTGAAAAAGGTAGATATTTTGAGTTATATACCTATCAAGCGAAAATTTAATAATTCGCATTATAAAGATTAAACTCAGTTATATTGTAAAGGCGTCTCTAATTAATAGAGACGCCTTTTTATTTTATAATTAGGCAGAACTTCTGTAAGTTTACTGTCAATACCCGACTACATTTTATATTAATAAAATAAGAGTTTAAAAATGAGAAAATTAGCCTTACTAATAGCTATTACTGTAATTTCTTTTTCATGTAAAAATGAATCAAAAAAAGAAGTTATGAAGAAAGAAAATGTAAAAGAAGTAATTAAAGTAAAAAAATATCCAGAAGCTTTAGCTGCTGTTTTTGAAAAGCATGGAGGAATTGATAGTTGGAATAAAATGAAAACATTATCATACGGTGTAAATGGAGAAGAGCATACCACCGATTTACATTCAAGAAGAGCTGTTGTTAACTCTTCAGACTATTCTTATGGATTTAATGGAGAAAATACTTGGGTTTCAGATACTACGAAATTTAAAAAGGATCCAAAATTTTACTACAACCTATATTTTTATTTTTATGCAATGCCATTTGTTTTAGCCGATGATGGAATTGTATATTCTGAAGTGAAGCCATTGGAGTTCGAAGGAAAGAAATATCCTGGTTTTAAAATATCATACAAAGCAAATGTAGGTAACTCATCAGATGATAATTACTTTATTTATTATGATGCTACAACAAAAGAAATGAGTTGGTTGGGATATACTGTTACTTATTTTAGTAAAAAAGCTTCTGATAAATTTAGTATTATTAGATATAATGATTGGGAAAATGTTAACGGTTTTTTATTGCCAAAATCTTTAACTTGGTACCAAAAAAATGAACAAGGTAATCCAACAGAACCAGCAAGAGAACCTACAGTGTTTTCATTGCCTTTATTAAGTAAGGCATCGTTAGCAGATAGCTTTTTTGAAAAACCAACAAAATAAATGAACAACCAAAAATATACTTGGAAAAAAGAGTACAGCATCGTTTTGCTTGCAAATGCAGTTTATATCATATTGTTTTACATTATTACAAACTTATACACTAATTAGAATATGCAAGTAATCGATTGGATTGTACTTTCGTTAACATTATTATTTATTGTTTTTTACGGAGTTTGGAAAACAAGAGGAAGTAAAAATGCTGAAGAGTATATTAAAGGAGGAAGTGATAGTAAATGGTGGACGATTGGGTTGTCGGTAATGGCAACCCAAGCGAGCGCCATTACATTTTTATCTACACCAGGACAAGCATTTCATAGTGGTATGGGCTTTGTTCAGTTTTATTTCGGATTGCCAATAGCAATGGTTATTATTTGTTTGGTATTTATTCCGATTTATCATAAATTAAAAGTTTACACTGCTTACGAGTATCTAGAAGGTCGTTTTGATAAAAAAACAAGAACCTTAACAGCTATTCTGTTTTTAATTCAAAGAGGCTTAGCAGCTGGAATTACAATTTTTGCTCCCGCTATTATTTTATCAGCTGTGTTAGGTTGGGATTTAGTAATGCTAAACATCATTATTGGTTTTTTAGTAATTATTTATACTGTTTCTGGAGGAACAAAAGCAGTAAGTGTTACTCAGAAACAGCAAATGGCAGTGATTTTTGCAGGAATGTTTATTGCTTTTTATTTAATACTACAATATTTACCTGACGGAATAACTTTTACAAAAGCTTTAGAAATTGCTGGAGCATCTGATAAAATGAAAGTTATAGATTTCTCTTGGGATTTAAATAATCGTTATACTGTTTGGACAGGAATTTTAGGTGGAACTTTTTTAATGCTTTCTTACTTCGGAACAGATCAAAGTCAAGTACAACGTTATTTATCAGGGAAATCTGTTCGAGAAAGCCAGTTAGGTTTAATTTTTAATGGATTATTAAAAGTACCAATGCAGTTTTTTATCTTATTGGTGGGAGTAATGGTGTTTGTATTTTATCAATTTAATACAGCTCCTTTAAATTTTAATCCAAAAGCAAATAATGCAGTTGTAAATTCAGAATATGCATTAGAATATAAAGATTTAGAACAGCAGCATATTCAAATAGAAAATAAAAAGAAAACCCTAATTTTTGAAGGCTTAACAGATGAAAATAAAAAGCAACTTCAAGAATTAAACGAACAAGATAAATCAATAAAAAAACAAGCAAAAGCAGTAATTACAAAAGCAGATGCTCAGGTAGAAACAAATGATAAAGATTATGTTTTTATACATTTTATATTACACAATTTACCAAAAGGTTTAATCGGGTTATTATTGGCTGTTATTTTATCAGCAGCAATGTCGTCAACAGCTTCAGAATTAAATGCCTTAGCGTCGACAACAGTAATCGATTTATATAAGCGTAACGTAGGTAAAGAGTACGATGATGCACATTATGTGAAAATGACTAAATTGTTTACTTTAGGATGGGGAATTTTAGCTATATCTGTTGCTTGTGTGGCTAATCTATTTGATAACTTAATTCAGTTAGTAAATATTATAGGTTCTATTTTTTATGGAAATGTATTAGGAATTTTTCTTTTAGCTTTTTTCTTTAAATATGTGAAATCGAATGCCGTTTTTATCGCAGCAATTATTACACAGTTACTAATTATATATGTTTGGAAAGCAGATTGGTTACCGTTTTTATGGTTAAATGCTTTAGGAGCAGGTTTAGTTATTTTAATAGCCTCTGTATTACAACTGTTTTTTAATAAGAAATAAGAATGATAACAACTAGAAAAGCTACTTTAATAGATTTACCAATTCTTCTAGAATTTGAACAAGCGCTTATTAATTTTGAAAGACCTTTTGATGTTACTTTAAAGGACGAGAAAATATCATATTACGACATTAAAGCAATGATTTTGTCTGATGATGTAGAAGTAATTGTGGCTGTAGATGAAGAAAAAATTGTAGGTTCAGGATATGCGAGAATTGAAATAGCAAAACCATATTTAAAACATCAAAATTTGGGGTATTTAGGTTTTATGTATGTCAAAGATTCTCACAGGGGTAAAGGAATTAATAAATTAGTTATTGATGCTTTGTATGCTTGGACAATTTCGAATAATATATTTGAAGTTCGATTAGATGTATATGCTGATAACCCAGGAGCCATTAAAGCTTATGAAAAAGCAGGGTTTAGTAAGCATTTAATTAATATGAGAAGAGGTTTAAAATAAATTATTTACTCTTTTTTATTCAAATATTTTGCAGTATAAGCACCCATACTAAAACAAGCTTGTAATAAATAACCTCCTGTTGGTGCATTCCAATCTAGCATTTCACCAATGCAGAAATTATTTTTAAGTTTATGAAGTTCAAAGTTTTCATTTACTTCATTTAATGAAATTCCACCAGTAATAGAAATTGCCTCATCTAATGGTGCAGCACTATGTATAATAAATGGTAAAGCTTTTATTTTTTCTGATAATATATTTTTATTAGTAAATTCTTCTTTTGTTAAATTAGTTTTTATAAGATCTATTTGAGACGGACTTAATTTTAGTGCTTTCTTAAGTATGTCTTTTACTGTTCTTAATTGCGAAGCGTTTATCTTCTGATTTACTTCATTAAGACTAAACATTGGTTTTAAATCAAGATAAATCGTTGCTGTTTTTTTTATTGAAAGTTGCGATTGTATTTCAGTGCTCAAGGCATAAATAGCATTTCCCTCTAATCCGAATTTAGTAGTAACTAGCTCACCTTTTTGTGTTTTATCTAAGCAAGATAAAGCGATGTTTTTTAAAGGTTGTCCTTCGTTTTTTAAGATGAATTCTTTCGGCCATTTAATTGCATATGCACAATTTGCAGGTAAAAAAGGAAGTGTATTTATTTCTTTGTTTTTAAATGTTTCTAACCAAGAGCCGTCAGAACCAGTAATTTTCCAACTAGCACCACCCATTGCAAAAATGGTATAATCAGTATTTATAATTTCATTGTTATTAAAAATTAATTCACCTTTAATATTCCAACCTTTCCATTCATAATTGTATACCAATTGAACACCTTTATCAATTAAAAATTGTTTAACCTTGGTAAGAACTTCAATAGGCTTAATCCCTTTTTCAGGATACACTCTGTTACTACTACCCACAAAAGTTGGAATACCAATAGTTAGTAACCATTTACGTAAATCATCATTCGTAAAATGTAATAAGGCTTGTTTTAAAAAAGTATCAGGAGTATATCTTGTAATCATTTTATTAATAGCTTCTCCGTGGCTGAGGTTAAACCCGCCATCACCAGCAACAAGAAACTTTCTTCCTAACGATTTCTTTTTTTCATAAATAGTAATATTAAATTTATTAGGATCTAAGAAAGCAGCAGTAATAAGAGCAGAAGAACCTCCACCAATGATCGCTATTGATTTTTTCATAAAACAAAGTTAGCATTTGTTTTTTAAGAGGTGGTAAAAATAGTTTATAAAACCAAAAAATGCCCACAATTAAAATAGTGGGCATTTTATGATATATAAACGAAATTAATTTTTTACTAAAATAAGAATTACATTTTAGATAAAAAATCTTTATTCATTTTAATATAGTCTGCATTTCCTGCTTTTTCAGCACCAGCTAAAGATGCTTTTGCAGCTTTAATAGCTCCTTTTTTATCTCCAGCTTTTGCTAAGATTAATGCTTGTTGACGAGAATACCAAAAACGAGGCTTGTCTTTAGTCATATCAACTGCTTTGTTAATCCATGTTTTAGCTTTCTTAATATCTTTTCCTTCATCTAAATAATACTTTGCAGCACTAAAATAATCTCCAGCAGATGGTCCTTGCATTGTTTTAGCAATACTAGCTTCAACTCCCTTGTCAGTAGGTGTGTTAAATTTAACACCTACATAAGCGTTTTCCCATAAGATACCCAAAACAGCAGAGCCGTTTGTAATATCATCAATAGAAAGCGTAAAAGTTTCTATTTTCATAGGCATTGGTTGAACTTTTGCAGTAGTTGATAACGCTACTTTACTATCGTCCCATTTTCTAGGAGTTCCCCAGTTGTCAGCATCAGTATAAAAAATAATTTCCCAAGAATCTTTTGCTGGTTTTGTATATAAAGCATAAGTTCCTTTCTTTAATTCTTTTCCGTCAATAGTAACGTTACTACTAAAGGTTACTTTTGTGTTTGCATTTGCTCCTGTTCTCCATACTTTATTAAAAGGAACTAAATCTCCAAAAATTGTTCTACCTCTCATTCCTGGTCTAGAGTAGTCAAGAGTTACATCTGTTAAGCCAACTGCTTGTTCTAATTTAGAAGAAGGGCTAGGAGCTGGAGTTTTTATTTGAGCATTTGTAGTTAGAGTTATGGCAGCTACAAATAAACTTAAAACTATTTTTTTCATGATAATTGATTTAGGTTATATTCTTGATGCTAAATTTACAAGGAATTAGATAGTTAAATGTTAACGAAAACTTAAAATAAATACCAAGTTTTTAATTGATATTTGCAACATGAAAAAATACATTTCAGAATTAATAGGAACTTTTGCTTTAGTTTTTTGTGGTACAGGCGCAATGACGGTAAATGAAATAACAGGAGGAAGTGATTTAACACATACAGGGGTTGCTATAACTTGGGGGTTAATTGTAATGGCAATGATATATGCTTTTGGAGAAATATCTGGAGCTCATTTTAACCCAGCTGTAACATTAGCTTTTGCTTTTTCGAAACGATTTTCTTGGAAAGAAGTTCCGAAATATATTATTGCGCAGTTACTAGGAGCATTATTAGCAAGTCTTATTTTATGGGTGTTGTTTCCTGCAAGTGAATATTACGGAGCAACGATTCCTACATTAGAGCCATGGCGGGCATTTATTTTAGAAATATTATTAACTTTCTTTTTAATGTTAACTATTATTAATGTTTCTACTGGAAGTAAAGAAGTTGGAGTTATGGCAGGAATTGCTATTGGTGGAGTTGTATTATTAGAAGCAATGTTTGCAGGGCCAATGACAAAAGCCTCTATGAACCCTGTTCGTTCTATTGCACCAGCTTTAATATCTGGTCATTTAGAGCATTTATGGTTGTATATATTAGCTCCAATTTTAGGTGCTTTATTAGCAGTGATTTCTTGTAAATTAGTAAAAGACGATACTTGTTGTAATGAAGGATGTTAGTATTTTAGGTTGTGGTTGGCTAGGGAAACCTTTAGCTATATTTTTAAAAAACAAAGGTTTTAAAATAAAAGGATCTACTACATCAGTAGATAAGTTGACCATTTTAGAGGAGGACGAAATTTACCCTTTTTTAGTTGATATTGATGAGGTTATTGAAGAAACTATTCAACCTTTTTTAGCATCTGAAATATTGATTGTTGCAATCACTTCAAAGAATCTTTTGGGTTTTAAAAGTTTACTTAAAGAAATAGAGAAATCTCCTATTAAAAAAGTACTTTTTATAAGTTCTACTTCAGTATATCCTAGCTTAAATAGAGAGGTTACTGAAGAATGTGCAACAATAAACGCTCCTTTAGTTGAAATAGAAAATGCATTTAGAGAAAATATAAGTTTAGATACAACAATAATCCGTTTTGCAGGATTGTTTGGGCAAGAACGACGACCAGGAAATTGGTTTAAGGATAAGAAAATACCACATCCAAAAGGTTTTGTAAATATGATACATCAAGATGATTGTATCGGTATTATTTATCAAATAATAAAACAAAATAGTTGGAATGAAGTATTCAATGCTTGTTCAAACCATCATCCAACACGAGAAGAATATTATTTAAATGCTCGAAAAATATTAAAAACAGCACCACCAGTTTTTGACGACTCTTTTCCTTTAAAATATAAAATTATTAATTCAGATAAGGTACAAAAACAATTGGGTTACACTTTTATTTACGATGATTTGTTAGCTATTTAAGCGTTATTCATTCAATATCAATTGCTCTATTTTACTATTATCGTTTTTATTTTGAACGTGCTTTGAATTTTCTAATAAAATAGTGTTTTTTAAAGACGGAAAAATCTTCTTTGCACGTTTAAGCATTTTTACCCCTGGAAACATAATATCTTTTTTTGCAGCAATTATGGTAATTGGTGTTTTTAGTAATGCAGCTTCTTTTTGTTTTATTACAGGAACGGGAGTGAAATCCATTTTAAAATGTAAAAACACTTTAGATAAATAGTTAAGAGCAAATTCGTCTTTATCTGTGAAAAGTGTATTTAAAAAATTTTCAAGATATTTTCTTTTTTGAGTTTTTATATATCGTTTCATTGGAATAAATACCTTGAATAATGCCACTAATGGGTTTCCATTCACTATAAATGCAGGAGCTGATAAGAATATTTCTTTGATATTACTTTCATCTTGAATTAATGTTTTTAGAATTATTAATCCACCAAATGAAAAACCAGCCATAGTTACATTTTTTAATTCAAGCTTATTAATTAGTTCGTTTATCCATAATCCATAACTGTTATCTTTCATACTTAATCTAGTTTCTGCACTTTTATTTGGTTGCGCTAAAACATCAATTGCAAATATTTGAAATTTTTTAGAAAGAGTAGGGTAAGTTTCTAAGGCGATCGGAGCACAGCCGTTTGATCCATGTATTACTATTAAAGGAGGTTTTGTAGCGTCTCCAACTATAATAATATTGGTTTCTCCAAAATTGGTGTCAATCAATTTATACTTATATGTTATTTGTAATTCCTTTAACTTTTGATTGTAAAGATTTATTATTTCTTTTTTTCCTAATCCTGACTTGTATAATGATGCCATTTTGTATTTTTAGGACAAATTTACTAATAATATTTTTTTAGGACAAGTTTACTAATGAGTAAAAGAAAAAAAATGATTTTAGAAACAGCAAGAACACTTTTTAATAAAAGTGGTTATAGTCAAGTAACTATAAGAATGATTGCTTTAGAATTAAATATGAGTTCTGGTAATTTAAACTATCATTTTAAAAAACGAGAAGATATATTCGAAGCTTTGTATTTTGAAATGGTTTTAGAATTTGATGAAAGAATTGAGAGCTTACCAAATATAGACTTGTCAATGGCTCAAATTAGAAATGATATTGAGCATAGTATGAGAAGAATGATTGCTTATAAATATTTTTGGACAGATTTATATAATCTTTTAAGTGTTAGTGAGAAAGTAAAAAAACATTTTACAGAAGTTTATAAAAATAGGGTTAATGGTTGCTTGTTTTTGTTCAAAATGATGAAAAATAAAAACTTAATGAAGGATGCTTCTTTTAACGTAGAATACAATTTGTTAGCAGAAAGGATGATTAATTATGGGAATACTTGGTTGTATTCTACTGGGCTTTATTCTATTATTTTGAAGGAAACAGCGATAGATAATCAAGTAAATACACTTTTTAGTATGTTGTATCCATTTCTTACTGATAAAGGTAAAAAAGAGTTTAAAAATGTATTACCAGATTTTTTTGATTGATATGTGATTGAGTCAATTTGTATAAAAAGCACTTTCCTTTTTTATTTGTTTTAAATAAATGGGTAAATTATTTTTCATTAATTTTAATCCTTTATCATAAATATCTACTAGATATACCTGTTCTTCTTTCATTCCTTTTTTAATCCATGCTTTTTCAGCTTTTAAATCTCCTTTTCTAATAACAATAAGCTCATAATATATAATATCAGAATCTAAATTGGTTATCGTTACTTGATTAAAGTCTGAAATTTTCGGATCATTATTTATATTACGTTGTCCAATATCAGCGCCCATAAATACGTTACAATTCGTGAATTTATAATGAGGGTTATTATTATCATAATTTCGATAAGTTCTTTTATCTCCATTTTTAAGTATAAATTCTTTTATTTTTTCAAACTCTTCAAGGTTTATTAAACTTGTAATGTTAGTGAAATTCATACTTAATTTTTTTTTCAAAAGACTCTTTTGAGAATATGAAGTATAACTCATTACAAAAAGTATTATTAGAGGTAATATTTTGATTGTCTTTGTCATTTTTTCTAATTATCAATAAGGTTTCTTTTATTACCAAAGCGTTGCATGTGTAATATAGGCTAGTAGGAGTATTAAATACGTGTAGCTTTAAGTTGTTGGTGTTTATTGGTTTAGGTTCGTTTTAAGTAAGGGTGATACCTTAAATAATTAGTGCTAAAGTGGTTTCAATTCATTAAATAGTAAAACCATTTATTTTGTTATTATTTATAACAAAATAAATGATTTGATTGTAAATATACAGCCCTCTTTATTTAGCCTAAAAGCACATTAGATCATAGGCTTTGTTATGAGCTTTTCCCTGTATCGATTAGCTTAATTTTAGGATGTTTTTTTTATCCCCATCCATAATTTGTATCGTTAAATATAAATTCTTTCATTAATCTTATAAAAAGGCCTCCAACTCCGAAAGCTATTTCATCTTGTTCTGGAAAATCATCATTGTCTTCAACAATTAATCCATGGTCAGCTATTATAATTACAGGTTCTCCTAAAGCATTTTTTCTTTGATAATCCCAAATAATCCAATTTTGACCAGCGTCACAAAATCCTTGGTGTATTTCCTCATCACCTTCAAGCTCTTCTAACATAAATTCAGACGAAGGAGCTTCACCATCATAGCCGTAAAAATCTATGTCATTAGGTACTCCATCGCCAAATGTTATTGTATTGTGCATTCGAACTATAGTTTTATAAGATTCTGGTGTTTTTAAGTTTGTATCTTTAAAATCACCGTTATAAGCAGCTCCAAAAGTTATAGAAACTTCCTCTTCTTCATCATTATTAAAATAGATGTTTAAATCATCTTCATATTTTACATTAACAATTTTAGTAGAAATTTCTTTTAATATTTTAATACATGCAGGAGTTAAAGCCCAAGGTTTAAAATAAGTTACAAATGCATTTGCTAATTCTACGCCTTCTAACGAAGATAATTCTTTTGGTGTCATAGTATTTTTTTATGTTTAATTTTTATGATACACAAATATCTTATTCTTCAGATAATTTATTCACCCTGTTTCCAGTGAAAAAATTGCAAAATATTTCTCATAAAGGGTTTGTGTAATAGAAATAACTGGTTTAAATGTACCTTAATAAAGTGTTTAATTTAAAAGTGAAAACGGTTTGAGTACTCACTCAAACCGTTATATATGTAAGTTACATTATTATCACATAACAAAATTTCCACTATCTTTTTCATCTACCCAACGTGATATAGATATATTATTAGAATGTTGATGGCTAGATTGATGGGCAATAATCTTATCGTTTTCAATTACCATAATAAAATTAAGTTTGTAACTTGTTACAGAACCTCCATTTTGCCAAGAAATCTCATAAACACCAGAATCAATTCTTTGGCCATCTGTTTTGTTTAAATATATTTCTTCTTGCGCAAGAGACAATCCATCCATTTTAAATAATGTAGCATAGTAATCTTTTATTTCTTCTTTGTTTCGTCTTATTCTACTTGAAAAGGATGGAACTAAAACAGCATTATTGTGATATAAAGACATTATTCCTTCCAGATTTTTACTGTTTACATTTTGTAGCAGTTTGTTGTATATTGGTACTTGTGGGTCAGCAAGAGCATCTTCATTATCTAGTTTAAAAATGGTCTTTTCGGTAAAAGAACTTTTAAACTGGTTCCAAACTTCTTGATTTGATTTACCTAATCTTCTCATAAAAATGAACTGAATAATAGCATGTGCAGTTAATACAATGAGTAAACCTTCGAAAATTCCTAGTTTAAAAACTAATAAACCGCAAACAGCTGCAAGAATCAAGGCGTATCTACCTTCTGCTCTTACGTGTGAAATATTAGCGACCATTTTCCAACCAGAGTAAACCATAATAATTCCTAATGCATATTCGGGTAAAGTTGTTATTACTATTGGAAAAAGAACTACTAAAAATAAAAAAGCTGCTGTAAATAAATTAGAGAGCTTTGTTACTGCCCCAGCTACTGTATTAGTTGTACTTTTTGCTAGACCATCTAAATTTGTCATTCCACCAAACAAAGTAGCTCCAAGATTCGCAATCCATATAGCCAATAAACTATTATTAGTGTCACATTTTCTCTCTAGAGGATCCATTTTTTCTATGGCTACGTTGCTCATTACTTGCTCTATAACATCTATTGTACCTAACATCATGGCAAAACCGATCATTTTAAGAAGCATTAAACTGCTTTCTGAACCGCTCATATCCATAAAATGGGGTAGTGGAAGTGATAATTGAAAAGGTATCGATTCTATAGATATTTTAGGTAAATCAATAAAAAATGAGATTCCTATACTTGTAGCCATAATAATGAAATAAGGCAATGCAGGCATTTTTTTCTTGTAGTATTTGTAAAGTAAGATAAATATAGCAAATGAAATAATAGATAGAATAGCTACTTTATCTCTGTTAAAATTTAACCAATCTATGTGTATCCAATCACTAAAATTGTGTAACTCTCCAGATTGTAACTCGAATAAAAAAGGCACAAATTTCAGTGCTATTTTAAGGCCAACACCAGCCAATAAGCCTTCTACCAAATAATGCGGAACAATTCGTAAAATGTATTTTTCTAATCTAAATTTCCAAACGATTATTTGAAAAACAGAAGTAAGTAATATTACAAAAGGCATATTCTCCATTCCGAAACTCATTACTCCTAAAGCCATTGCAGGAGCTAAACCTGCGGCAACTCCAGGCATTCCTGTATAGTTACCAGGTTTTATTAGGTAGGTGATAAAACTTACTATTCCTGCAAAAATTGCAGTATAAAGCCCTATCATAACAGGGTAGTCAGACATTAAACAAATTCCGACTGTTAATGGAACTGCCATAACTCCTGTTACAGTTCCTGCTAATGCATCTCTTTTGAGATACATAAAAATATTTTTTGTATTCATTTTTTGTTGACTCTAAATTGACTGTGTTAATGCACACTGAACAAACTATCAGTTTGCACTTATTAAAATGTTAATTTTTTAAAATGAGATTATCTTGTATTTTAGATAAATCGTTTATTAAAAATTAACAATCAATTTTAAGGCAACAATAAAGGATAAAAAGAGGGTGTTTTTGAGAGCGTTTTTTTGAGTTTAAAACTAACGAAGAAGTGTTATCAAAATATTGAGGATAAGGTGTTAGAAAAGCTAAAGTAGCAATTCTATTATTCCCTCCATCATCAGAATTAGAAACATCTACATCAGACGATAATTCATCAATCTCAGAAATAGATTCTTCAAGCTCAGTTTCAACAAAAGATTGATTAAAAATAGAAGAATCATTTACGCTAATAGTTAAGGAAATAATTCCTAGAACTAGTAATGAAAAAATAATATGCTTCTTGATGAATTTCATAAACGAATGCAAATGTAAAAATTGTTTTTTGAATTTTTCTTGTTTTTTAATTCAAGTTAACGTTAAATAGTAATTTTATGAAAAAATATAAGCTCAAAATACTGAAAGATATTACTTTTATCTTAGTATAGTATTGTATAAAATTAATGAAGAATTTGTTTAGTTTTTACCTCAGTTCTTTGTTGGTAATTGGCTTTTATAAGTCATTAATATTCTTGCAATTTTATCCAATTACCAGTGTCTTTTGAAGCTTCTGTAGCCAAACCAATAGTTTGTAATTTTGCAACTAAATCTGAATTAAAAAAACTGGGAATAAAATTTTCAATAGCATCTAAAAAATGTGTTATAGACTCTCGCATTCCGGGCCAATCTGCATAGGGTTGTTTTGCTGGAAAAAAGTTAATCATCTCTTCATTCATTAACCTTACCTTTAATTCTCCAGTTAAAATATCTATTAAAATTTCTCCTTCACTGCCAATTGCTTCAATGTTTATAACCAATTTATCTACACTATTAATATTAATTTTTAATTCACCCCAAATACCATCATAATCAAAAATACAACTACTTTGATTTTGTCTTCTTCCAATAACTCCATAACCATCTAAAAGTAGTACACGTTTTGGTGAAGCGTCCAATAAAATATTGATTATATGTACATACCAAAGCGATAAACGATTAATAACATTAGTGTCTTGGTTTGGTTCTGGTCCCCAATTAGATCGAAGCGATACTTTAATAGATTGAATATCGCCAATACGCTTTGCTTTTATCATTTCTGCTGCTCTAGAAATTACAGGTATCAGCCCTAATTCTAAATTGGCATGTGTAATTTGAGGTGCACTATGTAATTTTTTTAAAACTTCAGCAATTAAACTTCTAGTATGCCCTATAGGAGGTTCATAAAATAAAGGCTTACCAGATTGTATGGCCTCCATTATAATTTCTCCATGCATAGCATCTGGAACTGCTATCATAACTGCGTCAACATTATCAGAATATAATAAATCATTATAATTGCTATATACAGTTACCGAACAACCATATTCTTTTTTAATTGTTGCAATGGTGTCATCACTTTTTGCTGAAATAGCAACTATTTTGGCTCTACCATCATATTTTATTGCTGGTATATAGGAATCTTTAACCCAATTACCATAACCTATAATTCCTAATTTAGTTTTCATCTTATACTTAATTAAATGTAGGAGTAAATATAGAGACGATGAGAATTAGTAAATTGTATATTTTAAGCAGATTAAAATAATTTAAAATTATAATTGATTATTTTATCATTATCCTGTTTTATAAGAGATTGATAATTTGAAGGTGTAAGATTAGAGAACTTTTTAAATTCTCGAATAAAATGTGCTTGATCGAAATATCCAGAATTTAAGGCTATTGATGTCAGGTTCTCATTTGTGCCAATTAAGGAGCAAAGTGATTTTCGAAATTTTATAAGTCGTTCAAATTTTTTTGGAGAAACTCCAATTATTTTAACGAAATTACGATTAAGCGTTGAGTAATTCGTTTTCGTTTTTTTACAGTATTCTTTAATAGAAATGGAGTTATCATTCCATCTAAATTGTTTATAAAATGTTTTAATTTGTAGAATTTCTTTGCAAGATGTTTTAGAAAACAAATCATTTAGTAATTCATGAGTTTTATCAATTAGATTGATATTTGAATCAGTGTTTAAATATTGAATGTTTTTATTCGTTTTCTCTAATTCAAATGAAGTGTTAATAATATTTTTTCCTTGCACTTTTAAAAACGGAAACATCCCAAAAGCAAAAAACCTTACTCCAAGTAGTTTCGTTCCGACAGGATATGTTAAAACAGTATTCGTAGAAGAAATTCCTTCAATTTGTGGTGTCGTTATCCAAGTTTGATTCCGTTGGTATTTAGAATCGTTTAGAGGAATTATTAAGTTGACATATTGATTAGGAGGGATTATTATTTCTACTTCTTTTTCAATATTTTCAGCAATCCATATTCTCTCGATTAAATCGGTAAACGGTGACGTTTTATATTCATTTATATTTAGCAAAGTTTATTTTTTATTGATAATAATACTTAATCGTCTTCATCATTTATTCAAACTATTATACTGTAACATTCATTTATTCGATTTAATTTTAGTTTGTTGGAGCCCTATACTATACGAAAAGTTAACTATTTCTTCCGTTAAAAGATAAATATACAAAAAAGCACAAGCCTTAATGACTTGTACTTGTTCTTATGTTTTTTTGTAGACTTTGTTACCAACAGTATTTGTTGTTTTAAAATCATACAAACAGTAAGTGAAAAAATGAGATTTTATAGGTTTAGAGTATTCCAGTATCGAATGTTTGGGGGTGAGCTAAAAGTATTTCCTAAAGCATCCATTACGCCTGTATCTGTGCGCCATTTTAAATATGCTTCATAGTCTTGTGTAGTTTCCCATTCTTCATAAAAAACAAAAGTGTTATCAGCTAAGTTTTTATGAATTTTAATATCAATAAACCCTTTGTATTTTCTTGTCTCAGGTAAGTATTCTGACAATAAGTTTTGTAGTTCATTAATTTTTTCTTCTTTCACTTTCACTTCTAAAATTATTATAGTACTATTTTTCATTGTTTGTAGTTTAAAATTGAAGTTCAAAAGTACAATGAGAAATAAATTTCCTTCTTGACAAAAGGCAAGAAAAGATTAACTTGTTAAGATTTTACGCCTAACTCTACTTAAGGTACTATCTGTTATACCTAGAAATGAAGCTATATACTTTAAAGGTGTTTTTTGGATTAATTTTGGACGAGTTTTGAGTAATTGCTCATATCTTTCTTCAGCAGATAAGTGAATGTTAGATAAAATATATTTTTTCACATCTATTAATAAGTCTTCATTAATTAATTTGGTGTAAATATGCATTTCAGGTATTTTTTTATAAACCTCTTGAAAGTCTTGATATGATATATAACTAAATGTAGTTTCTTCAATACACTGTATATGTTCTAATGATGGTTCTTGACTTATAAAACTGAAGATTTCGGTTAATAATTCATTATCATTTGCTAACCAATTTGTTGTTTCAACACCTAAAGGGTTAATATTAAATACTCGTACTAAACCTTTATCAATATATCCAATCATTGAACAGGTTTGAGTCGGTTTTATAAAAAAATCGTTTTTTAAATATATTTTTGTTTTTATAACTGATGATAAATATTTTTCTTGACTTTTAGTTAAATCTATTTTTTCTTTTATCTTTTTTATAAATATGTTCACTTGATTTTATAGAATTGATTTGTATTGTTTGTTATTAACGGTTTTTTTCGTGTGAGAATTTTCCGTAGTGAAATCAAATATACCAAAACAGCAATAGACTTTGATTAAGTACTGGTTTAACAAATTCTTGTTCCTCTTTTACTTTCCTTAAATGGATTTATAAAGCTCTTCATTTAGGTCAATCCAAATAGTATTAATTTCAGTTTTCACAATTTTGTTTTTTTGCTTTCACATAACGCTTCAGCTAACAAATAGTTACATTATTTTTCCTTTTAGTTTATAAATATACCTAAACTTTTAATTTTTGAGTACTTATCTCAAATAGAAAATTCACAAGCAATTTTTTTAGATTTTGTTACAGATAGTTTAATTACTTCTTCATTTTATGAAAATATTTAAGTCATTATAGTCAATTATGGCATTAATTTCAGTTAAAATATCTGAACCTATAATTCCGTCAACGCTTTGGCCATTATAATCCATTATTGCTAAATTTACATGGTCAAGATTCATTACAATAAATTCTTTATTATCTAATAATAAAGAATTTATTTCTAATTTAACGTTTTTAGCTATCGCTATTGGTATATCTGTTCTTCCTGCTCCAGTTGCTACTATATCAGAAATAGCAGCGTTAATATTCAGTCTTTCTTTTTGATTTTCATCAATAACCGAATTAGAAGCTCCGGTATCAAAAACAAACCTTGCTTTTTTCTCATTAATTTTTACTGATAAAATAATATGACCTGTTGTTTCTTTTTCAATTGAAGTTTTTATAAAGCCAGTTTTGATTAATTCTTTTTCAAGTTTAAAAGGATACTTCGTGTTTTTTACACAACTAGTTATTATAAGAGCTAATAGAAAATAAATTGTTATTTTCATTAATTTTTCAGGTATTGTTGATTGTTATGCTTTTACATATTGCTTATTAAAGCCTTTATTTCTAGATATATCGTATCAGTAAAAGGTGTATCTACGTTTATTTCTTTTCCATAATTAATTATAGCACCCGCGAATAGTTCCAGTTCGTTATATTCTTTTCCTGAATTGACATCAAGTTGTAAGGATGTTGGTGTTTTTGATGGAAAAGTTGCGGCTTTTTCAAATGTTTTTTGAATAATATTATCTTCTAGGTAGATTCCTTTTCTATTTGCAATTAATTTTATTTCAATCATAATTTTTGTAGCCTCTTCTTTTTGTAATTTAACTGAGCAAACTTCACTAATAGATGAATTGTATTTAGCACTTACTAAACCAAAACTTGCAATAAAAATAAATTTTGTCCAAATATCAATTTGAGAATTCTCTTTAAAATTAAAATTGATGTTACTTTCTTTTATTAAGTTTATAACCCAATCAATGTTTCTAGAAATATGTTCTGGATCTTTACCAAAAATTAATTGACCTGCTTTTCCTTTGTGTTCAACGATTCCTTTTTCTTTTATATGAGATGCTACATAAACACAAGAAGGTAAGATTATATTATTCGATATTATTTTACGAATTCTATCATAAATATCAGCTCCATTCATCATTGGTAGTAAAACTGTATTTTTAGTAATTACTTTAGATAGTTGATTGCAAACATTCTCTAAATCATATTCTTTAACACAGATAAGTACCAAATCAGGGTTTTTAATTTCTGAAATATTCTGATAAATAGCATCAGGGTTTGTTGTGTTGTTTTTGTGTTCAGAAGAAAGTAATGTAAGTCCATCTTTCTTAACTACTTTATATGTATCAGTTCTAGCTATAAATGATATTTGATGTTGTTTATCTGTTTCGTTACTTTGACATATTTTAAACCCAAAATAACCACCAACACCTCCAAGACCTATAATAACAATATGTTTTTTATTCATTTTTTGTTTTTTACAAATATGAAAACTCTCGAATGAATAAGCACTTGATAAATGACAAGAAATTATGTTTTACTAATTTCTTTTCTAATTCTACTTAATGAACTGTCAGTGATACCTAAATAAGAAGCAATAATTTTTAGAGGAATATTTTGAAAAACGTGCGGTTGTTTTTCTATAAGGTTTAAATATCTTGTTTCTGCTTTTTTACTTGCCATTTCAATAACTCGGTCATTTAATTTAGAGTAATTTATAACAAATAATAGTCTGCTAAACTCTCTGAATTCAGAAATGTTATGAAAATTATCCTGCACATTTTCTAAGCTTGTTTCCCAGAATGAACAGTCGGTTATCGTTTGATATGTTTCTTTTGTCGGTTGTTTCTTGAAAAAAGATAAAAAATCATTTACAAAACAAGGAGCCGAATAAATGTTCGTAGTAATTTCTTCATTATCTTCATTTAGAATATATGAACGCATATATCCTTTCTCTAGAAAAAATGTTTTCGTACTAATAGAATCTTTATCAAGTAGTTTTACATTTTTATCTAATGTGAAATCAGAAAATGTTTCTGTGATTTTTTCAATAACTTCTTTTTGTATTGGAAATAAAGAATTGAAATAATTATTAAGTATTGATTTATCCATCAGTCTATTTTCCGTTACAAAATGTTTTGGTTAAATTATATTTTAATAGAGTTTGTGTTTCTTGAGTTCTAATTTCTACTTTTTTTATTTCCGTAAAATTTTCTCCATTTTACGACCTCTTGCCAATTCATCAATTAGTTTTTCCATACGCCTACATTGTTTATACAATTCAAATTCATCTTCTATTTCTTCAATTCGATAACCACAAACAACTCCTTTAATTAAGTGTGCGTTTGTATTTATTTTAGCTTTTTCAAAAAATGTTCTAAAAGTTACTTTTTCATCAATAAGTGCTTGTAAAGTATTTTTATCAAAACCAGTAAACCATTTAATTACCTGATCTAGTTCTTCTTTTGTTCTACTATTTTTCTCTAATCTATTTAGATAAAGTGGATAAATGGATGCGAATATCATATTAGCAACCTTTTCATCTTTTTCGGCTGTAACTTTCATTTTTATTTGATGTGATATAGTTTGTTACGTGTTTTAAGCAGTGAATTACTTATATGCTAAGTTAACACTTTAATAAAAAAGTTAAATTTAATACCTCTAAATTAGAAAGAATAAAAGATAGAATTAACTAGTATTTCAATAATTGGAATTAAATCGATTCTATTTTAGGCTTATAATTATCGATGTATTTACAAAGTTTGAAAACTCAAAAAAAGCTGTAGTTATGTTGATGTAATTTTTAAAATAGGTGAGTTAGGTAATAGTGTAAGAGAAAAGAGAAGGATAAAAAAAAGTTCTCCTTCTTCTTTTTGGCTAACGTTTTTATTATAACATTATTAATTCAGTTTTAATTTTACGTATAAATACTTTTCTAATTATCCAACTTATAACATAATATAAAATTGCGAAGGTAATTTCAATAAAAACGAACCACCAAAAAATATTTCCTTCCATAATTTTTCCATAAAATAAATTAATTATAAAAACAAAACCAGAAAGGATCGGTATTACACCAAATATTGAGAATAAAAAAAAGTTTATTATAAATCTAGATTTGTTTTTTGACGTACTTTTCTCATTTATTCCAAATATTAAAAAGGTAACCATAGGAATAGCTAGTAACATATTTAAAAAAAATACTCCAGGTAAAAAAGGATAAAGTAACCATTCGAAAAGGTGTTTTTTAGGATTGTAATTACTTTCAAAATTATCAATTTCAATTTGTTCGTCTAATTTTACATTTTGATTTTTTCTTGTTTTTTCTTTTTTGTTTAAAATTCTTAATATAAGACCAAATTCTGTGTTTTTTAGAAGTTTATAGGCATCTTGTAGCTCTATAAAGTCCATATGGGCTAATAGTTTTTTCCTTGGTCAATTTGTTTGTCAGGATGAATTTTTAAAGCAATAAAATTATATCGTTTTTTTAAATATTCATTTGTTGGTTTTACTAATTTAGGTATTTGAAAAATATTTATAGCTTTATATAAATCCATACACTAAATTAGATTTTTTATTTTATAAATTAGAGATTTTTCAAATGTTTTATAGAATTATTTAAAATATCAAAAGTTATTTTTAAGAGTTTTATTGATAATGTTTGCCAACAAAGGTGTACAGTCGATTTTAACTAAATGTCTATTATAAACGTATTAATATAATAAAACTTTAAGCGCTGTAAAATAATTAGTTAACAGGAATTTGGTGTGTTTTATTTCCAAACATTTATACGTTCAATCTTTTTTTCAAATTCAGAAGCAAGCGAATGTATTTTCGATTTAAGAAGTAATTTTCTACCCTCAATAGTTCTGGTGTAAACGAGTTTGCAGGCACCCACTAAATTTTCCCATTGCATTTCAAAATATTCGGCAGACTGTTTTTTTCTTCCAATATTTTCAGGGAGTGAATGATAGTCTTTTTGTGAAAATAGGTTTAAGAAAAAACTTTTTCTTATAATAAGATACCTTGGGTTATCAACAGTACTTAAAACTTCTTGTAACGATTTAATAAATACCGATTTTTCATAAGTAGTTCCGCCTTCAAGATGGCAATAAATAGTCCCCTGATTATTAACTTCAGAAAGAACAAAAAGCTTTGAATGATGTGTGTGTATGATTTTATTTTTTATTAAAGAAGTCGATAAAGCAAAGTTTGGTAATTGCAAAGTCAGGATTAGCATATAATGAAACATATGTTTCTATATTGCCAAAATAAGTAGTAATTATATGAAGAATATAAGCTCAAAATACTGAAAACATTACTTTGAGCTTAGTTTAATATTGACTAATATTAATGAATAATTTGTTTGTCTTTTACCTCAGTTCTTTGTTGGAAAATGTTTAGTAATACTCAATTTCTCTAATGGATGTTCTCCAATGTGAGCCAAAGCGTTCAGTTGTACATTTTACCCAGTTACCATATTTGTCATATTCAAATACATTTTTTAAAGTTCCTTTGAATTCGGTTTGACCATCTGTTTTATGTAAAATAACAAGATTATATTCGTTGTAAACATAAGTGTCTGTTTCATATATTTCTTCTTCTTCCCAATGTTTCCAAACACTTGGATAGGATTTTACTGAATCATCTATTGTTAAAGTCTCAATTATTTCAATAGTTTCGATGTCCTCTTTCTTTTCATTTTTTTTTGTTTCCTCCTTTTTCTCTCTAAAAAATATTTTTTTAATTACTTGTCCATTATCATTGTATTTGTACAGGTATTTTGATATGGTTACATTATTGCTAATATGAATTTCTTCTATCTTTCGTTTTAAATCATTATATTTAAATAGTTCATTTTTCCAAACTTCATTTTTTTTATTTAAATATCTTATTTCAATTAATAATTCATTTTTATAGACATAAAGTGCTCTATTTGTTATTTCACCAGAATTTGAAATTGTTTTTTTAGCAATAAGGAGGCCTTTTGAACTAAGAATCTTTTTCTTTTTAAAATTTGAATATGTTCTTTTTTGAATAATTTTATCGGCTTTATCGTAAATAGTTTCTTCTTCACTTGAAGGTAAAGTGTCATCAGCAATATTATATTCTCCTTCAGATATTAAAAACCCATTATTATTATATTCATATGAACGTCTCATTATTTGAGTGCTATCTCCTTCTAACATCTTAAAAGTTGTAAGTTTTTTACCCACATCATAAGTCTCATAAATTATTCTACATAAATTATTGTTTTGATTATACCAAAGATCTTTAGTTGATTTGATATTAGGTATAGTAATGTCAATGTTTTTTTGCCCAAATGAAATTGTCCAGATAAAAAGTAAAAAAAAAGTACTGATAATTTTATTGTATCTCATTTTAATATTTGCTAACGGTTTGTGTAAGAATAGTAAGGGATTTCGAAGGATTGAACTTTCAATTTATCACTTAGCCAAATTTACAATTTTCCCTTATTCAATAGATATGCAAAATTGTGAATTTTGCGGACTTTATAAAGTGTACTGAACTTTGGTTTAAGTACTAAAACCCTTTTTTTACACTTTGTAGGCTTTAGTTTATAAATTCGTGTCTGCAAAATCTACATATTTTCGCTTTTTCTTTTACCATTTCAGCACATTCTGGACATTCTTTTTCTTTCAATTTTTTAGTTTTATTTTCAACAATTTCTTTGTTTTCTTTTTTCAATTCATAAGTTACAGATAGTGTTCCGTCTGGTTTCACAATTAACATATAAATAAATACTAAAATACCGATTAAAATAAAACAAAGTAAAAGTGCTAAAATAAAAGAACCACATCCGTAAGAACCTGGACTCCAGTTCTGAATTGTTGGGTAATATCCTTTTTCAACCATTTTCAAAGAATCTCTTTTGAAATATCTTGCTGCATCTGATTGTGTCCCTTTGTAGTTTTTTACAATAACTTTCTGTTTTTTCTTTTCCGTTTTCACAATTTTATTAATTTTTCTATTTGGTAATAGGCAATTTTCACAAACTCCATTTACAAGATTATAAAATGCTTTAGATTTATTACACCTTTTACATTTTGGTATAGTTTAATAATTAATCTTTAATATGTATTTCAGATAATTTTTGGATTTTCGTGTGTAATTAAAGCCAATATATATATATCGTTAATATTAACTAATTAACTATATATATATTATGTTCACTAAGAGAATAAAATTAAACGCTATAAAATAATTAGTTATCAGGAATCTGGAGGTATATTATTTCCAAACATTTATACGTTCAATTCTGTTTTCAAACTCAGAAGCAAGCGAATGTATTTTCGATTTAAGAAGTAATTTTCTACCCTCAATAGTTCTGGTGTAAACGAGTTTGCAGGCACCCACTAAATTTTCCCATTGCATTTCAAAATATTCGGCAGACTGTTTTTTTCTTCCAATATTTTCAGGGAGTGAATGATAGTCCTTTTGTGAAAACAGGTTTAAGAAAAAGCTTTTTCTTATAATAAGATACCTTGGATTATCAACAGCACTTAAAATTTCTTGTAACGATTTAATAAATACCGATTTTTCATAAGTAGTTCCGCCTTCAAGATGGCAATAAATAGTACCCTGATTATTAACTTCGGAAAGAACAAAAAGCTTTGAATGATGTGTGTGTATGATTTTATTTTTTATTAAGGAAGCTAATAAAGCTTTACCAATTTGCCGAACATCTTTAGAAATATCTCTGTATTTAAAATAGATTCTTAAAGTTTTAAAAGTAAGTCTACCATATAGTAAAACACCGAGCCCTCCCATAAAAAGTATTAAATACGTAAAATGTTTTTCACTAATATTTGTGTACTTTTTAGTTCTATTTAACGCATCAAAAGCATCATACGAAAAACCAAGTACTCCAGAGCTAACCATACCTGTTAAATACTTTATAGTTCTATTAAAATAAAGCGACTTAATACTTTTATAATCTTGTTTTTCGCTAAAGGGAATTTTTATTTCTTCAACTAAAACAACGCCACCATGTAACGCATTATGCCAGTTTTGTTTTAACTGTTCTCGCATACCCGCATTTTTAAGCATGCGGTTATTTACCTCTTTAATATGTAGCTTTGTATGAATGTTTTCAGGTAGGTTTAGGCGTCCAATTCCATTTTCAATAGTAGTTTCTTTATCAAAAGAAATTCCTACAAAAGATTTAAACCTTCTTTTTAACAGCTGCATATCATCGCCTCCATTATTTACTGTAGGATCAACACATACTAAATGCCATATATTACCCGTTTTATGTATGTTTTTTGGTTCAGTACGAATAGCGCGACCTCTCATTTGGTTCGAAAGAACATAAGAACCTACAAAACTTGCAAGAATTAATGCGTTAATAGCAGGAGCGTCCCAACCTTCACCTAACAATGATTTAGTACCAACAAGAACCTCTATTTCTCCTTTTTGAAAAACTTGAGTTATTATAGTAACAATGTTGTTTTTAAGATGTTGATTAACATTTATAATTAAATAATTATTATCAAATTCAAGTGGAGTAGTACTAATTGTATCAACATTATAGGTAGCGGCTATTTCTTTAAAAGCAACGTATGCAGATAAAGGAATCATTACTAAAGAACCTGTTAAAACGCCAGTCTTTATACTTTTGGTATTGGTTCTTCTTAATTTTTCAAAAATTGGTAAAACGCCAATTTTATTTAATTCGAGTTCGTTTGTTTTATCTTGAATAAGAAATTCTTTTCGAATATAATCCGTAAGAATAACCATTCTTAAATTTTGTTTTAAATGGCTATGCTCAAAATCTACAATTTCTTTAATACTATCAAGCTTAGTCGTACTAGCGCTTAAAAATTTATTAACTCTTCGGTTATGACTAAAGTTTACAGTACGCCTTTCCATTGCGCCACCTCTTTTTAGCTTATTAATTAGCTTTTCTTGATGAAGTTCAAATTCTTTAAAACTTTCAGGGTTTTTATAAAGGTAAAAAGTTAAAAGTATTTCAATCCATTCATAATTTAACTCAGGGATAATAAACTCTTTATCTCCAATTACTTCTAAATGATTTATGCTAATGTTTTTTCCTATAGCATTAAGAAAAATTAAGGTTGCTGAATAATATTCGAGATTTGTGTAAATCCAATCCAGTTGCTCGTTAGGGTTTTGAAATATAGGATGCTTTTCTAATGCTTCAATTAATGTTTCATCCCTTGTTATAGCATCAAACAAGGCATTAATATCTTGGCGGTATTTAATTATTTTATGATGTTCTTTATCGGTAGGCAACGAAAAGAAAACATAATCTTGATGTGGGCAAAGATTTCCTTCAATAATTAATTCAGGAACCGAAATTTCGGTGTCAACTGGGCCATTTAACTCAATATAACGCTGCCATTCGGTATAAGAAACATCGTAAGGTGGCGTAGCTGTTAGACCAACAATTGTAGGAGATAAGGCATTTTTTATTTCAGATAATGATTTCCACCAAGCATTTTTAAGATGATGGGCTTCATCAACAACAATAGTTCCAATATTTTGAGCTTTTAAAATTTTAACTAGTGCTGCTGTTTTTTCTTTGGTAGTTTTACTCTCTTTGTTTTTTTCAGACTCTTCTTCATTAAGTTCTTCCTCTTCTTCTTGGGTACCAGAACAAGCTGCGTGCAAGCCTTGATAAGTAGATACAGTTAAAAACTGTGGTTTTTTTATATCTATTGAAATCCAATTAGGCGTTTCGTTTGTTTGTAAAAAAAGTTCACAAAACCGTTGTATCCATTGATTTCGTATAGCTATTGTTGGGGCAAAAATTAAGGTAGGTTTATTAAGTCTTAAAGCAACTTCTAGACCTAGTATTGTTTTACCAGAACCAGGTGGTGCAATAATATGTAAATGATTGTCATTAAGATGATCTTTTAATTCTTCAAGTACACGTTTTTGATATTTTCGCCAATCATATTTAAATTTTATGGCAGTAGGAAAATGTAGTAATGCTTCTTTCTCTTCTTTAAAAGGTACTGTTATCTTTTTCAAAACTGTAATTTAAGTAAACTTACATTAAATATTACTTAGAATATTTTCTCCTTCTTAAAAAATTAAAAACGAAACCAAAGAGCGCAAGTAATGCTAATGGAACACCAATATTTATAAATTGCCAAAAACTTTTTTCGGCATACGCTTTTTGTTTATCTAATAAATTTATGTTTACCGTTTTGTTACGTAGCTTAATTAAGCCAGAGTCATCCAATAAATAGTCAATAGTATTAATTAAAAATTCTTTATTACCAAATTGTTCTCCAGTCCATTTATCAAGCGATAAATCGTGTGGTTTTCCTTTTAAAATTTGATTCTTAGCAATGTCTCCATCAGCAATAACAACCATTTTATTAGTCTTGCTTTCTTGTTTAAAAAGCGAAGTATTAAAAGGTTTCGTTCTGTTTTTATAAGCAGAATTAAAAGTACCTTCTAACAATACACCTAAAAGTTGAGGGCCATTATTATACTCTTTTTCTTGTGGTTGCTTTGCAATACTTTGTAATTCAACAAAATTAGGCGTACCTACTTTTTTTGTTAATACAGAAGTAACTAACAAAGGCGTTTTTTTTATGTTTCCTTTTAAAGTATCAATTTGCGTGGTAAAACGAAAACGAACAGGCGCAAGGTTCTTGCTAATAGCATGATTAGGATTTCCATTTACCAACGGGTGGTAATACCAGTTTAAATGTTGAAACTGTGCTTGGTTGCCTACATTACCTGTTGCTAATGGAATTTTAGCAGCATATAAATCTTGAATTAATTTATTATTTATACGAACTTGGTAACTAAATAATAAATCGGTTAAATTTAAATCGCGAGGAAAAGCTAGCATTTTTCCTTCGTTATATAAACTATCGGTATCAGCATAATTAGTATCAACCATCCATAAACTTTTACCGCCATTTGTAATAAACTGATCTAAAGTAAATTTTTCTTGCTCAGTAAAACGTTCAGTAGGTTTTGCAATAATAGCTAAATCGAAGTTTGTTAACTCTTTTAATGTCTTTTCTGGATTACTAGCTACACTATCTAACGTAAATTTTGCTAAGCGATATTTTTTTCCAATTTCACTTAATAAACTATATAAATGAATATCCTCTAATTCACCATTACCAGAAATTACAGCTATTTTTTGTTGCTTGTCGTTGGTAATATTATTTAAGGCATTAGCAAAAGAGTATTCTAATTTTTCAATAGCATTTTGTAATTGACTTTCTTGTGTTTTAGCAATTGAGTTAGGTAATAAAGAAACTAACTCGGTTTTTTTACCAACAACAATTTCTGCCCAAGGAAAAATAATAGCTTCCGATAATTTTCCATCCTCTTCAACAGTTAGTTGACTAGGAATCATCCCTCGTTTAATTAAACGTTTACGAATAACAGAAGGGTTTATAAAACGAAACTGAATAGTAGGCTTTATAGCTTTTAATTCTTCTAAAAACTGAAGCGTTTCTGTTTGTAAACGCTTAAACTCAGCAGGAAATTCACCTTCTAAATACACGTTAATAAAAACGTTATTATCTATTTTATCTAATATAGTAGCGCTAACATTAGAAATGGTATAGCGTTTATCTTGCGTTAAATCAAAACGTTTGTAAACAGCATTAGAAAGGTAATTTATAAATAATACTCCTATAAATGCGAAAGCAATATGTTGTAGTTTCTTATTCATTTTTTAATTGTTGTTTGGTGATGAATAAAAAGAAAAAAATAACACTACAAAAGTAAATGACATCGCGGGTGTCAACAACACCACGACTAATACTTTTAAAATGCTCGTTAATTCCTAATTGTTGTATCGTATTACCTAAAGTGCTACTTACCGCGTCAAAACCGTAGAATAATATAAAAGTGATAAAAACGCTTAAAATAAAAGCTACAATTTGATTCTTAGAAAGCGTAGATGTAAATAAACCAATACTTGTATAAGTAGCGGCTAAAAAAAGTAAGCCTAAATAGGAACCAACAGTACTACCAATATCTAAATTACCTATTGGGTTTCCGAGTACATAAACGGTGTATACATAAGTTAAAGTAGGTGTTAAAGCAATACATACCAAAAGTAAAGAAGCAAAGAATTTGGCTAATACGATTTGCCAATCTGTTACGGGTTTCGTTTTTAAGAGCTCTATAGTTCCACTATTTAGCTCATCAGCAAAACTTTTCATGGTAATTGCAGGAATTAAAAACAAAAACAACCAAGGTGTTAAATAAAAAAAAGAATTTAAATCTGCAAAACCAGCGTTTAAAACATTAAAGTTGTCTTTAAAAACCCATAAAAATAATCCGTTTACAAGTAAAAACACTCCAATAACCAAATAGGCTATTGGAGAAGAGAAAAATGAATTAACTTCTTTTTTTAGTATTGAATACATTATTCTTGGTTTATATTGAGACTAAAAACACGATTGTCTCCAAATAAATCATCATCGCCTAAAATAAACTGATGTTTTTCTAATAACGTAATAGAATCGTTATTGTCTTTATGTGTAAAAGCTTCAATAGTTTTTAAATTCAACGTGTTTTTTCCAAACGCTAAAACAGCTTCTGTTGCTTCAGTCATAAAACCTTCTTTTTGATAATCAGGATTTAGCTCGTAACCAATTTCGGCATAACTGCTTGCTACATTCATATTATGAAAAACAATTGTTCCAATCATTTGATAGGTTTCCTTTTGCTCTATTGCCCAAAAAATACGGTTTCCCTTTTCAAACTCATCTAAACAAGTCTGAATAAAAGCATCGGCATCATTTAGGTTTTTAGGAGTTTCTCTTGTAATTAATTTGTTAACCTCTTTGTTAGCACGTAATTTAAAAATGTCTCTTTTATCTTTAAAAGATAATTGACGCAATGTTAATCTTTCACTAGAAAGCTCTGGGAATGTAGTAGGATAATTCATTATTGTAAACTTATGGTTTTGTCAACACTCCAAGCTAATGGTTTGTCATTAAATAAAATTTTTGTTTGTGCCCAAACACCTTTAAATAAATCGGAGTTTCGGTAATTTTCTAAATCTTGTTCGGTTTCCCAGTAACTATAGGTAAAAAAGATATCAGAATTTGTTTTATCTCTATACAATTCTAATAAACGGCAACCAGGTGAGTTTCGTATAAACTCTTTTTTAGTATTAAAATTAGCTAAAAATTCTTCAATTTTTTCTGAATGAAAGCTCATTTTTACAATTCGTACAAACATATATTTAATTTATAGTGGTAAATTCAGGGGTTTCAGCGGTTTCAAATTCAATCGTAATGGTATCTCTATAGGCTAAACCTAATAAAGTAGAAGCGCCACCAACGGTATTTAAGTTGCTTCTATAAATAGCAATTTCTAAAAAACCAGCCGAATTAAAAATGGCTAATTTTCCACCGTCATAACTTCTTTTTTCTTTAGGAACCGAATAATCTACAATTTCGTTATAACGATTGTAAATTTTCTTAAAAGTATAGCGTCTTGCAACAATAGTAAAATCGCGCCCTTTACCAATAGTGTTAAAAAGCTTTCTGTTAATGTTTGTAATTACATTACCATAATTATCTATATAAATAATTCCGCCAATAATAACAGTCTGCAATTTGTTAACTTTCGGGCGTATTTCAATACTATCTTTATAGGATGTTATTTCTTTTCCAATAACATTTAAACTACCACCTCGAGCAATATGCGATGCTACTTGTACAAATACATCTAATACAGGAAAACTAGTTTCAATATGATTATGAATATTAATTTCAACAATTTTAGTAGGCTTTATTTCAGCAGCAATCATAGCTATTAATCCATTATCTGGACAAATAAAATAATGATTATCTAACTCAATAGCAATATGCTTGTTATCTACACTTAATTCAGAATCTACACCTACTATATGTATCGTTTTATCAGGAAAACTTTTATAAGTGTTTTTTAAAATATAAGCAGTTTCAGTAATGTTAAAAGGAGTTATGTGATGTGTAATGTCAACAATCTTAGCATCAGGTAGTTCACTGTAAATAGCTCCTTTTACAGCCCCTACAAAGTGGTCTTTTGTTCCAAAATCAGTAGTTAATGTAATAAAAGACATTACTTTAAAGGCTTGTTAGTTAATTGATATAAATTTAAGCTAAAATTTACTGCGAAATTACATAATTCAATAAAAATAATCATTATTTTTATTGTGAATAATATTAAAACATTTATCATTTGAACGAACGTATCATTGAAATAACAGAAATCGACCCAAATGATTTCTTTGGAGCACAGAATAGTACAATTACTCAGTTGAAAAAATATTTCCCAAAAGTTAAAATTGTAGCTAGAGGAAATCAACTTAAAATCTATGGAGAATCAGAAATTCTAGATGAGTTTGAGAAACGTATAGAAATGCTAATAAAATACTATAACAAGTATAATAAATTAGATGAAAATAGTATCGAACGTGTTTTAACATCAACCGGAAAAGAAGAAGAAATTCGTAAGTCAGGTAAGATTGAAGGGGTTTTGGTTCATGGAGTTAATGGTAAATTAATAAAACCACAAACAGCCAATCAGCGTAAAATGGTTGATTTAATGGGGAAAAATGATATGCTTTTTGCAGTAGGTCCAGCAGGAACAGGTAAAACCTATACCGCAGTTGCTTTAGCAGTTAAAGCATTAAAGGAAAAAGAGGTTCGAAGAATAATATTAACTCGACCCGCTGTTGAATCTGGAGAAAATTTAGGTTTTTTACCAGGAGATTTAAAAGAAAAATTAGATCCGTATATGCAACCTTTATATGATGCGTTAAGAGATATGATACCGCATGAAAAATTAGAGTCACATTTAGAAAAAGGAATCATACAAATAGCACCTTTAGCATTTATGCGTGGTCGTACCTTAGATAACGCTTTTGTTATTTTAGATGAAGCCCAGAATACAACGCATAATCAAATGAAAATGTTTTTAACCAGAATGGGAATGCACGCTAAGTTTATTATTACTGGAGACCCTGGTCAAATAGATTTACCGCGTAAACAAGTTTCTGGGTTAAAAGAATCATTACTAGCTTTAAAAGATATTAAAGGAATTGCAATGGTTTATTTAGATGATAAAGATGTAGTTCGTCACCGATTGATAAAAAGTATCATTAAAGCCTATAAGAGTATAGAGACAGAGTAGTAAAACCTATAGCTTCTTATTTTTCATATCTATTTGTAATTATATATATTTGTTCTAATAATGAACCAATAGTGAACCAATGAATTTTTCGTTACAATTAAGAAGTTATAAGAAGCTAAATAACACCCAAGCAATTCGGTTACGTCTTTCTACATCCTCTAAAGATTCGCAATACATAGATACTAAAATATCTGTTATGAAAAATCAATGGGATCATAAAAAGCAAAAAATAAAAAGACACCCTTTAGAAGATAAATTTAATGCAATATTAAATGCATTACAAATTGAAATTCAATCTATTTATTTTAAAAATAAAGGTGTTTCAGCTAAAAGACTTCTACAAGTTTACATTGGCTTGAAAGGAATTGACCAAGAATCTTTTTTAGATTTTTATCAAACAAAAATTGATGAAATGAAATTAAAGAATAAAATTAGATCGGCTAAAACTTATCAGAATTATTACAATCAGTTAAAAAAATACTCATCTTCTCTTTCTTTCTCTGATGTAGATCATAATTTTATGCATTCCTACGATATTCATATGTTAAAAAAAGGAAATAGTGTAAATACAGTATCAAACAATTTAAGGGCAATAATTACAGTAGGTAATAGAGCGAAAGAAGCAGGTTTAATTGAAGTGAATAAAGCTAGTGGGTATAAATTAAATTATAAAAATGTTGAAAAAGAAACGTTAACGTTAGAAGAGATTCAAAAAATTATTGATTTAGAGTTAGAGGATAGGTATAAATCACTGATTATATCTAAAGATTTATTTCTTTTTTGTTTTTATACAGCAGGGATGCGTTTTTCTGATATGAGTAAATTAAAATGGAATAATATTGTTGAGAATGAAATTGTTTATACAATGAGTAAATCTAAAGAGCGTGTTGGTGCAGTTCGTAGAATACCATTAAATCCTAAATCAATTGCAATTTTAGAAAAATATAAAAATAAAAACTCAACATTTGTTTTTCCTGTTTTATACGGTTTTGATAACAAAAAACCAGAAGAAATTGAAAATAGAATAATGACAAAAAATAACAATTATAATGTAGCAATAAAAAATGTAGCTAAACGGTGTGGTATTGATAAAAAGATATCTATGCATGTAGGGAAACATTCATTTGCTGATTATGCAGTAAAACAAGATGTTAATTTGTTAATTATTTCAAAGTTATTAGGGCATAGTAGATTAACAACTACTCAACATTATTTAAAAGATTTTTATCAAAAAGAAGAGGGTGATGCTATCAATAAATTGTTTGGAGGGTCTTTAACTTAGATAAAATAATTGTAGTTATTAGCACTACTAAAAAGTAAAAAAATTCATTGACATAGTTGTGGTAAGTAAAAAAAGATATAATTTTAAGCACCTTTAGTACGCATATACCTTCATTTGGTACTTATATAAACAAGTTGTAGTGCATTTAAACAAACGAATCGATTGAAAATTTACAAAGAGAATAAAAAATTCGGATTAAGACTAGACAACAACATCATTTTAGAACCCAAGTTTGACTATATTTATTATATAAATCATCTTAAACTTTATCTTGTCTTTATCGGAAAATACAAATGGGATTGGAGTGAGGAGTCTTATGATTTTTTTGATGACAACAAACCCTGGGTTGATAGATTTGGAGATGATGATTTCATAGGCGAATTAAAAAACGGAAAATTTGGTATTGTAGATAAAAATGGGAAAGAAGTTTTATCTCCAAATTTAACCTATATCAACTATCCAATACAAGAAATTGGAGAAAACCTATTTACAGTAAATAAAGGAGCAAGATTATTTAAATACGATGCTATTTCGATAAAAGAGAAACATCGTATTTGTATTGGTGGAAAATGGGGTGTATTAACTACCAAATCAAAAATAATTGTTCCCATAGAATATGATGAAATTACAATTCTTCGCGATGATCGAAAGTATATATTCGCTCAAAATAATAATAAAGGTGTATTTGATGCTAATCTTGAATATGATGTGTATAATTTTAATGGAAAACTATTATTAGAGGATAAACCAAATTACTTAGAACATTTAAAAACGCACTACAACAATGGCTATAATTAATACGAGTTTTGGTACTTAACCCAAAGTTTAGAGCTTTTAACTAAGTCCGCCAAATCTTTTGATTTCGCTTTAGAACAAAAAAGATAAAACAAAATAAAAAGTTTTGGCTAAGTGCTTAATCGGAAATTCAGTCATTTTAATTCCCGTACTAACCATAGCCGAGACGTTGTATGTCATTAAACAAGAACCATACTAAAAATTGATTTTGACGGAAAAAACTAAAATTGATAAGATAATTCAGGAAAATAATTTCTCTTCATTTATGAATGAATCTAAATGGGAAAAACTATTTGAAAATTTGATTGAGGAATTTGACTCTATTATAATTAGATATAAGTTAATTGGTCTTGATAAGATTACAGAAATGGAATATGATATTGTTGATTTCAGACCTTTTTTCATCGAACCTGTTTTTTATAAGGAAATCGAGTGGATTGAATTCCCTCAGAAGATGCAAATAATAATTAATAAACGTGTTTCAAGACAAATGGTTTCCGAACTCAAGCAGGATGTTATTAAAATTGAAAAGACTATTAACAAAATTGGAGTTTTTGATATGGAAAAAGAGAATGGAACATTGAGACTTTATGGTTATAAATAACGAACATACAACACCATATATAGCAAATAGGGCTGGTTATTGTTTAATCAAAAGGTTGCTGTCTATTTGCGAGGTCGCCAAATATTTTGATTTGGCTTTAGTAAGAAAAAGGTAAATCAAAATGCAAAAGTTTGGCTTAGTGCTTAACCGAAAATAACCGTTTATTTTCCGCCCTAAATGCCATATATTTAACGTTAGCAAAAAGAATATTATTTACCACAGAACAACACTCACAAGGTGTTGTTTTTTTATGTCTGAAATTTAAGTAACAAATATTAAAATAACAGTAGTTATTAGCACTACTAAAAAGCAAAAAAGTTCATTGACATAATTGTGGTAAGTAAAAAAAGATGTAATTTTAAGCACCTTTAGTACGCATATACCTCCATTTGGTTTGTATATAAGTACTAAAGGTGCTTATATAAACAAGTTAGCATACATTAAAAACCGAACATAAACGATAACCAAGATTGAAATAAGAATAAAGTGGAAAAAGATAAAATCAGAATTGCTTTTAATGATATTAAGGAGTTTCTTGAAAAACATTTTCCTGACAATTATAGCGAATCAGAAGAATATGAGGAATGTTATCATATTAGTGTATACTCTCAGGAAAGTGAAAGTTCAGTAGTTTGGTTTGAATTTGATATTGGAAACTCGGAATTAATTGTCGGATGTGGGTTTAGTCATATTCATTATGGAAAACAATATGGTGTAGAAATAAAAGAAGGAATAAATCGTCTTATCGACTTCTTTAGCGTAAAAATGAGAAGAACTGATTATTACAAAGGAGAAACTATTTTTAAGAATGTTTATGAAATTAAAAAAGAAAATCGAGAGTATGAATATTCCGGAACAAGTTCTATGTTTTTGCTTTATCCATTTTGGAAAAGAGCATTTTGGGGAGAAACGACTGAAAAAGTGACTGAATTTTCGGGATTAATAAAAGACAAAAATATTAAAGCGGAACTTGAAAAAATAAGAGAACAAATAAATAACGTATGCTAACACCGTGTATAATTAACTGCTTGCTTCTGTTCTACTTTGGAAATTCCTTCGGAATTTCCGATGGTCAGTTTATATTTATTAAATTAGGTACTTAAACCACGCAACTAATCATACACAAATACGTTAGCAAAAAGAATATTATTTACCACAGAACAACACTCACAAGGTGTTGTTTTTTTATGTCTGAAATTTAAGTAACAAATATTAAAATAACAGTAGTTATTAGCACTACTAAAAAGCAAAAAAGTTCATTAACATAATTGTGGTAAGTAAAAAAAGATGTAATTTTAAGCACCTTTAGTACGCATATACCTCCATTTGGTTTGTATATAAGTACTAAAGGTACTTATATAAACAAGTTGTAAAACATTTGACGAAAATTGGATTCCAAACTAAGAAACATAATAATTGAAAAATCTAAGGAATATGAATTTCCTCTTCTTGGCGCAAAGCTATACTCACAATTAACGGAATCTGAAAAAATAAAAGTAGATTCTATTACAGATAATATTGGAATTGAAAACGCTGAATTAATTTATAATCCAGAAAATGAATCTCAAGTTATAATTACTCAAAATCACCTTATTACAAAGGAGAATAAAACACTTCTTTCTCAAATAGAAAACATTAAAACTAATAAATCTGAACAAAAAAGTGTAAAAGAAAATTTTGACCGAATGGTTTATAAATTTGAACTGACTAAATGGGTAATTGGATTGCGAGATGGAACAAGTATTGAAATCGAATTAGAAAAAGGAAAGGCATACTATAGCCTTTATCATATTTTACAAAAATTACTACGAACAAAAGGTTATTGGAATTAAAACAGCATAAAAACGTTTTACAACAACGTGTATAATTCATTGCTTTGTTCTCGCCTACTTGGAAATTCCTACGGATTTTCCTCTGGTTCGTTCAATTTTACTAACTTAGTTATAGCCAACGCAACTAATCATACACGAATACGTTACCTGTAATTATGAAAAACATCCTCCTAGCCATAATATTATTACCACTTTTGACTTATTGCCAGTCATCTAAAACTTATTTGGAATTAGTTGACGACGTAAAAACGAAGAAAAGTGCGGAAAAAATTGAAAAGCTGATTATTGGAACGTGGGAATTTCAAAAATTGACCGATAAGAACGGAAAAACAATTGCAGAAGCAAAACATTTCGTGAATGACACAATTACAGCGACTGAATTTATTTCTCGACCGAATATGCGAATTGAAAAAGACAAAACGTATGAACTATTTCGTTGTGAAAATACGGAAAACTGTGAAAGCGGAATTTGGGAATATGACTCAAAAGCAAAGATTTTTAGAATGACTTTTGACAAACCAAAATATAATGTGCCGATTGACAAACTTGCACCTGGGCTTTTGGAACAATTAAAAAAATCTGGTTCTTTAATTGAGTTTACGAAAAACGAAATAGAAATAGCGGAAATCACTCAAACGGAATTGAAAGTATTTGAATTTTTAGAAAGTGATGGAACCGAATTTAAGTATAATTTAAAAGTGTATAGAAAAAAATAACTACAGGTAACACCGTATATAATTTATTGCTAGTCCTAGCCTACTTACGAAAATCCTCTCGGATTTTCTATTCAGTTTTTATTTGCTAACTTTAGTACTTAAACCACGCAACAAACCATATACAAACACGTTAGGGGTAACTAAACAATACGAACAAATAAAAGAAAATTATTTTGAAAACTACATTTTGTATCTTAACATTACTTTTATGTTTTTTAAGTAGTAACGCTAGAAGTATACACGATATTGAAAATAATACCATATATCCAATTCTTAAAAAAAGAATGATCCATGATCTACCAGTGGTTCAGGTAAACATTGAATTTAGGTATGCATCTTTTAAGAGCACTGATGAAATTTTGGTGAGAATCACTCTAACTAATAATAATACTCAAGAACAAAATATTCTATTTGACAAACCTAGAGTTTCTACTGGTGGACCTTGGGGTACAATAGCAAAAGTAGTTAGCTTGAAAACCAATGAGTCTGTTTTGAAACACGAAAATAAGGCAATATTGTCTTCCCAATTTTATAAAGAGGAAGAATTAAAACATTATTATTACAATTTAAAACCTAATGAATCAATTACTCGAGAATTTAAACTACGAGACATTGTTGTATTTGACACAAACGATTATAATCTACCTAAAGGGAGGTATGAAATTCAACTATCCTACTATACTAATACCTCAAATAGCTTGATATTAATTATTGAATAGTAAAAACTACCCCTAACAAAACCTATAAATATTACGGGTTTTGGGCTTTAATCTGAATAGTAATTTTATCTTTACTTTATCGCCAAATCTTTTAATTTGGCTTTTTTAAAACGACAAACTAAAAACAAAATCTAAAAGCTTATGGCTTGTGTCGACACGAAAATCCGCGGATTTTCTGCCCCATACTATTCATAGCTAAACGTTAGCTGTAATTAAATGATTGAACGAAATAAAATTTTATTAATATTATTAATTGCCTTTTTTACTTTTGTGAAAAGCTTTGGGCAACAAACTCCGAAACAATTTAGTGAGCAATTTTTGAAAATTATTAGTTCAAAAGATACTATTGAGATGAAGAGAATTGTGCCGAATATTGAAACTCTAACTGAATTTAGCAAAAGTATCGGTATTGAAAAAAATGAAAATGAAATTTCGGAGATTTCAAAAGAATATCATTCATTACTTGAAAGCTATTATAATGGAATTGCTTTATTGAGAGAAAATGGCAAGATGTTAGGAATTAATTGGAATTTTATAAAGCTAAAAAAAGTTGAAGTAAAATCAATTGAACAAAAAATAGAAAAAGATAATAAATCAATAACTTTAACTAAGTTCAATATAAAAATTATTTCGAAAAATAATTTTTATACAATTTATATTAATCACCTATTTGAATATAAAGGAAAATGGTATTATGCAGGAAATAACCCTCAAATAGAAAAACATTGAAAAACTACAGCTAACACCGTGTATAATTAATTGCTGATTTTAGCCAATTTACGAAAGTCCTCGCGGACTTTCTTGGTCGGTAATTATTTACTAAATTAAGTGCTTAAAACACGCAACAAACCATATACAACAACGTTGGCAATAATTATGAAAAAGAGAATCTTAGCAATTATTATTTTACCTTTTTTCTTCTCTTGTAAAAAGGAAAATATAAAATCTGATTTTATTGGAAATTGGAGTTCTACATCTGATATGAATATTGAAATTGATATTAAGTTTTTTAAAGACTCAATGGTTGTTGATAATTCTATTATGTATGATACATATTCAGATAATTGGAAAATTAGAGACTCAAAAATTGAACTAACACTTTTACGTGGTGACACATCTATATTTAACAATAAACACATCATTGATTATGAATTTAATCTAACGAAAGACACCCTATTAATAAAATCTGAAAATGATTCTATATTTAGGCTTAAATTAAAGAAAATAAAAAACAACTTTGAATATATTGAAAATAAAGTTGGTTTGGACTTAAAATTACCTGAAACATCTGAAAAACTAACTGAATTTAGAAATAAAGAATTTGCCTTTAATATTTACATTGGAAAAAAAAATGACTCTTTAATAGCGAGGACAGATAACTCACATAATTTAAATAGACTTAAATACGAAGTTTTTCCTTTTTATTATTCTAAAAAAGAGAAAAATATTGACAGTCTTAATTTTATTCTTTTTACTGACAATTCAGTTCATCAAAATGAATTAGATTCTATAAAAACAATTTTGAAAAAACTACCAATTAAAAGTTTTTTCAGAATTTATAATAGTGAGAAATATGTGAAAAATGACTGGAAAGCTGAAATTAAATTGTTAGGTAAATATGAAAATTAACTATTGCCAACACCGTGTATAATTAATTGCTGATTTTAGCCAATTTACGAAAGTCCTCGCGGACTTTCTTGGTCGGTAATTATTTACTAAATTAGTTGCTTAAAACACGCAACAAACCATATATAACAACGTTAACTCAGTATATTTACCTACCAAAAAACACCTCGTTAGAGGTGTTTTTTTATGTTTAACATTTATTAAGCGGCTCGCTAAATGTTAAAATAATGTTAAAGAAAATAGGGGTAACCCTATTTAACATAGGGTTGTTGGGTATTGTAAATTAAAGTAAAAGTATGTTTATTTGCTTAAAATTAAAATGAAAAATCTTCGACTGATGAATGCTTAATATAAAATACCATTATTTTTACTTTTTTAATATTAATTTTAAACAAAGCAAAAATGAAAAAAGTATTTATTGTATTAGTAATGTTTAGTGTAGTATTTTTATCTAGCTGTACAGATAACACTGAGGAAATTTTAGTAGAAAAAGAAAGACGAAATGAACTTATTGACAAAGATAAAGTGGAGACCCCTACTACAAAAGGGTAATAAATCATTCAAGTATTTAACTTTTGAAACATTGGGTAATGTTCTAATCTATATTAGTGGAATATTACCTTTTATTCATGTCCTTTTTCCTGACGATAAATTAGAAGAGAAATTTTTTGGATACTCCAGTATTCATAGATTTTTATATAGTGCAGGAACTCATGCTAGTTTACTTTTTTTAGTTTTTGGGCTTTTAATTTTAATACCAATATTATCAAAGGATAATATTGAATTTTATAAAATAAATTTAAAATACTCTTTATTATCTCCTTTTATATGTGGGGTGTTTTTTATGTCCTGGGTTTTTATTCCTGGTGTAGATTTTAATATCTTAGCATATCTTTTTATTGGATTATGTATTTCTGCTATATCTGTTTTTCTAATTTTAAAATTAATGAATTACATAAAATTAATTAAAATCTCTTTTCAGTACAAAGAAAGATTATTAGAAAAAGGTTTAGATTTTATTAATTCAGAAATAAAGAAATAGTACTGAATGAACAATAGAAAAAAAATAAAAGATTATAAAAAGAAATTACAAAACTTAGAAACACTTTCTTTTGAACACAAAGAAGGAACAATATTGTCTGGAGATTACAAAAAACATTTAACTGATCAAATAGAATTTGTAAAATCGAACAATATAAAAAATATTGAATATAATATTAATAAAGATTTAAAGGAAATAAAAATTCTTAAAGAAATAAAGTTTAAATTAAAGAACAATCTAAATTTAAATGATTTTGAAAAGAGCTATATTTTAGTCAATATCTGATTTTAACATTTTAATTGCGATTTCTGTAGCTCTCTTTTCAATAAAAACACTCAGTGCCTTATTCTTTAATAACCGTTCTTTATTATTTATAATATACAAAGACAGTTCATCATCTGATATATTTTCGAATTTAATTTCAGATGACTCTGGTAAATTAATATTATTCAACATTTCCCCTTTACCTAAAAGAAACCATGTTGGATTAATCTCTGGAATTTCACTTAAAACTTCAGTAATAATATCTTGAGAAATTGTAGGGTATTTTTTTGTTCTTGAATCTAAATTGAAAAGTCTATTCAATTTTTGTTGAGAAATCCCTTTTAATTTTTTAGAAAAATCACTCACATTACCATTACTACAAAAATCTATTATATCCTTTAGTCTATCATTAATCTCTGGTAAATTCATTCTACTTAAATGCTTGTTTTTGACGTGAATTAAATCATTTTTCAGTTAAAAATACTGAAATACTTGTATTTTACTGAAATGTTTGTATATTTGTATTCAATAAAAACAAATATAACAATTAACTTGTTATAACAGGGCTAATACAAATACAAGTGATTATACAAAACAAGATAATAAGAGAAAGAAAATACTTAGGTAAATTAAATACCGTACAAAGTATTTTGTTTTTATATGTTGTTACTATATGGCCATTTACGCAAAAAGCGCAAGGAAACGCAAATTATTAACGATAGAGATGGAAGCTATAAAACCTTTAAACATATCTGGTAAAATTTTCTGTAAAACAATAGGTATAACCTATAACGGGCAAATATTACAATCGTTAAGAGATTTAAATTTAGTAACCTTTTTTAAAGTAGGTAAAAAGTATATGTATTCTTTCGAAGAAACTATTATGATATCTAATAAGTTAAGAAAAGGTGAAATATCCATAAAAACAAACGGAGGTTATTATATAACCTTAAATGATAATAAAGCAATTTAATTTGCTTTTAACTAACTGATAAAAGGGCATTAATCAGTTTAAAAATACCAAAGGGATAAGTAATAAATCTTATCTAACAGTAACTCACAACACCGTTACTTAGTAACATTCTTAAAAGTTAGCCCTTTTTCTAAAAGTTGTGAGTTACTTTCTTTAAAAGATCATTAACATATTGGCAGATTAAGAGAGTTTTATATAGTCCGTAGTTTAGTTTTTAATAGTAAGTATTCTTAGTCTGCCATTTTAATATTAAAACAATGAAAAAAGGGCAAATTACCAAACAAAATTGCGCAATTAAACCGCAAAACATTATTCAAGTTTTTTTCTCAGAAAAGCTACAAGTTTTTTACGTAAAAGGAAAAGGCAACCACTTACCAAACAGTAATTTTAAATCATTAATTACTTGTGAAAACAGTGTTTTTAACGAGTTTTTAAAATTCTTAGAAAAATTTAAATCTTCAGAATGTTTAGCATCCTATAAACTCTTTGAGCTAAAAGATAAATTAAATGAGTTTTTAATTAATAGAGCAGGTAATTGTAAAATAATAAATAAAGTAGCATAATAAAAATAAAGAAAGTGGTTAGAAATTTCGACCCTCTACCACTTTCTACCAAAGGAATAAGTATGATAAAACCAATCTTAAAAAAGAAAGACATAACACGTTATTTCCTATGAACAAAAGTACAAATAATAACGCAAACAAAACGCAAAAACGCAAAGTATTATTTAGCACTATTGGTGTTTATAACCAAGAGGTTAAAGATTGTTTAAGCACTCGCAAACTTGATGCGATACTTCAGCACACTATTAAAAATTTTATTGATAATGCGTATCGAAATAAACTAACAAATACGCAGTATAATAAAGCTGTAGAAGAATTTAATACCGCACATGGTTTATTGCTCCTTAAAAGGGGAAATGAGCATGAAAATGAGCAAAAGCAGTATACGTATATAAATTATCCGTATTTAGATCGACAAGCTGTTAAAGGTACCATGGATAAATACAGACAGTATGTGTTTACCTACAACGAAAAAACGGATGTAGAGAATGACGAAATTAGAAAATACAACAATACTATTGTTAAGAATCATTTTCAGCTTTCAGAAACGCAAAAAAAGCGCAAGGCAGTATTTCAAAAGCAAAACAAAAAGGAGTTTTCTAGAAATTACAATGAACTAGTTATTGAAGAGAATAAAGAAAACGCAATAATTCAAAAGAAAGCTATCCAAAAAATAAAATATTCTAGTGAATTGGTTTTTCATGTTTTGGTAGGTTTTTACGTGTCGCAATTAAGAACACGTAATGCCTACCTATTAGAAATGAATAAAAGCACCAGTACCTTAAAAAATTCGCTACCAAAACTAAAAATAGATCACAGGAAATTAGCGACTCATACAATAGCCGATATACCAAGGCTTTCTATTTGTAAGAAGACCGCACAAAACCATATTAAAAGACTTCGTGAGGCTAATATTTTAATAAACTACCTACGAATAAATCAAAATAAACCAATTTCTGTAAATTTTAATTCTCAGATAATAGAAGTTTTAGAAGGGAATCCTCCAAAATCGCAACTCATTCAAAATAAATCGTTTAACTCATTAATCGAGAAGAGTTTGCACGATAATAATGATACTACTAGAACTAAAATATTAAAAGAAAAAGAAATAAAAGACTGTGCAAATAGCACAGCCTTGAATAAATGCGGTTCGATGCTGGTAAATGAAAACGAAAGCAACACCGAACGCCTTGCAGGCGGCTACAAGAACACCAAAGGGATAAGTAATGAAAAACAAAATTCTTTCGGCGGCGAAAAAAAAATAAAACTGCCCGATTTTTTAAATAAAACTCCAAAACCAATAAAAACAACGAATCAATTAACCAATAATTTTTTAAATAAGTTGAAAGATGATCAAACGTTGGCTAAAAAATTAGCTGCTGGCGAATATGACCATTACAAAGGCGAACGATATGATTATTTATTGAAAATTGTACAATACGGTTTGCTTTCTACAGAAGATTTTAAGCAAGTAATACTACAAGATTTTATTAAATCGTCTGCTAAAATTTGGAAGAAACACAATGTATACGTCGGAGATTGGAAAAACACCATTAACCGATTAAAGGACCAGATGTTTGTGAATATGGTAAATAAAGAGACGGTGATAAATAAGCTAAAAGAGTATCGTTGGAAATTGGAATTTGCAAGAAACTGGTTTCTAAAGAAAGAAGAGGTTAATGCATTATTTCCTTTTGCATACTTCGATAAAACAAGAACAAAGTCGAATGAACTCGGGTTTTACGGACTGCATTCTGTTTGGAAAAGTCATTTAAAATACAAGGAGCAGAAAAACACAGATAAAAAACAAGAGCAACAGGATTCTAATGCAAGAAAACGAAGATTATCAGCTCAAAAGAAACTTACCAGGGCAATTAGTAAATACGAATTAGGTACATATAACCAGGAACAATTATTCAATTATGTACAAGATAATTTACCGCATGAGTATTTGCTTTTATTACCCAATTTAATAAAAAACCAAAACACAAATTTAGCATAAAAACAAAAAAACATGAGCCAAGAAAACGAATTAAAAAAATGTACTTGTGGAGCAGAAAATAAAATTACTTGCCCAAACTGTAGCGAATTAAAAATGGTGATCCTTTTAAAACATGGAAATAATGATTTGAAAATTGCGGGAAATGGTGGGAGAAAATTTAACCCAGTTTGGTATAATCATTTAAGTAAAAATAGGAAAAACGCAAACATATTGGTAAACGCAATGTTTCGAAGATTTGAGCAATCAATATATGCAAACGTTGCCAATAAGGTTAATTTTTATAGTAATACAACAGGCGATTTAGTAACAAGTATAAAAGTTTAGTCATGAAAAAGAAATTGAATTTACAAATAAACGAATTAATCTCTCTTCACAAAATCACAAACAAGCTCTATGATTTAAACTTCTCTTTACTTGAGAAAGAAGAAAAAATAGCAGTTTCAATAGGTTTGATATTGGCAGACAAGTTTGATAAAAAATATAAAACCATTCAAAAGAAACTAGATCTATTTGAAGCAAAAAAAGCAATCAAATTTACTTTAGATTTTTATGAAGCATGGGCATTAAAGAAATTATGTATCGAATTATACGGTATTGGAGATACTGATTTTGAAAAGTTAGGTATTCAGAACGTAATAAATAAACTAGATCGTGATGGCTGTTAAACATCTTATAGAAAACAATATTCAAAAACTAAAAAACAAAACAGGGTTAAAATGAATTATACACTAGAAGACAAAATGACCAGTTTAAGAGCGGTTTCGATTGCTGTTTTATTTTACATTTTCGGTTATGCTTTAAAGCTTTCTGTTTTACTATTTGAAATACTAACACCAATAATTTCGAGTACTATATTTAGGTTAATCGCAGCGGGTGTTACAGGTACAGCATTATCAAGCGGATTATTAATTGTTTCATTGAGTGGCTCAAATAAACTGACTCCTTATGCTATTGCGTTTATGGATGGTTTAATGCTTTTAATGGTATTCGATGTTTTCAATTCTCAATTATTAAGCGATGCTATAAAATCAGGTTTCATTAGTTTTTTTATGGCTTTTATAGGCTACCAATTAATAACCGTTTTTGCAGCGAAGTACGAGCAAAGTAAAAGCGGAATTAAGCAAACGGTTAGCGAAATAAATATTGAGTATAGCGAGAAGCAGCAAATACTTAGCGACTTGAAGCAAGAACTTAGCGAAGTAAAACAAACTACTTGCGGATTTTGCGAAAAAGAGTATTCCAGTAAAAATGCTTTAAACGCTCACGTTAGTAGATGTAAAGAAAATCCTAAAAACAAAAAAGTAGCAGCATGATAAAAGATATATTAAATGAATGTTTATTGTTTAGAACAAAAGACAAAGTGATAAGAGTAATCGGAGCCATGATGTGGGTAAGTATTGGCTTAATCGTAATAGCATTAAATCTGTAGAATGAGGAACAAAAAAGCCATACTACACTACAAGCATGGCTAATTAAAAACTAATTCAAATCTCTTTTGATGATTATTAAATGCTTGACAAAATTAGAAATGAAAAAATGTTTTGGAGTAAAATAAAAGTTAAACAAACATTAATTAACCTGTAGATAATAGATTAGTGGATTTGCCATAGAACACCCAGTATTAATAAGATCGGTAAAATTAATGAAGCAATGATGCCAAATAAATTTAAGATTAAACCAAATGTGTAATTAGTTCTGTAAGATTTGATTGTATTTGTAAGTGAAATAATCAAAAAGATAACACAAAAAATCAATACTAAGAACTTATAGTGAAATATGTAAAGATTAAAATTTTCAAAACCTAAACTAAGGAAGGTTATAGTATTTAGGCATATTAAAAAAAGAGGGTAACAGATGAGGAATAACTTTTTCATATACCAAAATTAGTAAAAACAAAATAAAACAGTAATTAAAAGAATATGAAAAACAAAACATTACATCTTAATCTAAAAAAAGAATGGTTTTTTAAGATTCTAAACGGTATCAAGAAAGAAGAATACAGGACTTTAAAGCCTTATTATTTCAAAAGGTTATTCAATAATTTTGAAGAAAATGATTGTATTGAGCCTATAGATTATCAAGACTTTAAAGACTATGACACTATTACATTTTCTAACGGATTTTCTAAAACAAGACCTCAATTTGTTATTGAATTTGATAGCATTCATATAAGTCTTGGCTTGAAAGAATGGGGAGCTAGTGAAGAATATTGTTTTTGTATTGGACTTGGTGAAATATTATCAATTGGGAGGCAAGGTTTTCAATTCAAAAGAAACAGAGATCTTTCTAATGATGAAATTAGAAAAATATTAGAATATTAAAATAAGTGTAGATAATTATAAATAAGGAAAAAAATGAATTCCAAAACAATCGTAAGTATAATAATCATAAATATTATGGATATACTCAAAACTAGGAATAATTTCAACTAAGGAAGTGGAAGTAAAAGTTAATGCTAATAAAACAGAAATGAGCTTAACAAAAAGAGAAGCTTTTTTTGTTTCTAGAAATTCTGTATTAAGTTGATCATAACTTTTTATCATAAATCAAAAATAGTAAAAACAAAATAAACCTGTAGTTATGGCAATAATTGAAAACACAACCGTCAATATCAATTAGGGAAACATTAGAGCTATCTACTGATAAAATTAATGTTAGTGAGTGGTCTGAACATTTACATGCTGAAATCCATTTAAAAACCGATAAGAAAAAGTTAAAAATTAGGCTTGGTCATGATGATGTCCTGGACATATATAATCAAGCTAAAAAATATTAAAAAAGTAGTTATTAGCACTACTAAAAAGCAAAAAAGTTCATTGACATAATTGTGGTAAGTAAAAAAAGATGTAATTTTAAGCACCTTTAGTACTTATATAAACAAGTTCCCAGACATATGAAAAAAATCAAATTCCTATTAATTTTATTAATTTTAAGTAGTTGTTCAAACCTACGATATTTAGATGCTTTTGATGGATTTAAAAACTCTCCAAAAGAAATTAAGTTAACGACATTTAGAGTGAAATACATTGATAGCATGCCTCATGAAGAAATTAGTACAATAGATATTTATTATTATGACACTAAAGGACGTAAAATTAAAAATTTAGAATTTGATTCTAATGGATTGCCTATTTTTGGTGGAGCTAATTATTCTTATGATAGATATGGTAACCAAATACAATATATTTTTTACAATAATGACGGTACAATAGATGTCCAATATAATTACAAATACAATAAATTTGGGCAACTTATTGAAAAAGAACACATAAGCGAAAGTGAAAAAAGTATTACTAAATATGAAATTGACAGAGAAAATAAATTGCGTAAAATGATAAGTAGAAATAATGATGGTTCTATTTCTGAAAAATCATTACTCAAATATGATGAAAAATGGAGAGATTCTGTATTGATATTTTATGACCTTTCTGGGAAAATGAAATCTAAAATTGAAACTTCATATGACAAAAATGGAAATGAGATTTTATCAAAATGGTTTAATTCTGAAAATAAGCCTTATGAGATTTCTGAAAAAAAATATGATTTAAATAATAATAGGACACAAGTAAAAAAATTTCAAATACTTAGTGGAGAGAAGAAACTAATAAGCTATACAGAATTCGAGTATAAATATGACCAATATGGAAATTCTATTGAACAAAAATTAATATTTGACGGAAAAACATCTTGGATAATACGAGGTGAATTTAAATACGTGTGGTAACACCGTATAACATTAATTGCTAATGCAAGCCTACTTACGAAAATCCTCGCGGATTTTCTATTCGGTTTGTATTTGCTAAATTAGAGGCTTAAACAACGCAACTAATCTTATACGAACACGTTAGTAAAAAAAATATTACTTACCACTGAACAACACTCACAAGGTGTTGTTTTTTTATGTCTAAAATTTAAGTAACAAATATTAAAATAACAGTAGCTATTCCGCTACGCAATAAAACGCAAAAAATGAATTATACCCCGAATGAAAAAAAATTAGGATTGAACAATAATTCAAATCTTAAAGTAATGTTTAACGAAGAACTTTCTCTCTTACCAATATATCAGGAAAGTTTAATTTCTATGATACAATCTTCGTTAGTTATGGAAGAAAATGATTCTTATTTTAAAAATGCCCATGCTATAAATTGTTTAGATATTTTAAAGGGGTTGATGATTGGTAGAAATGAATATGTTCAGTTAAGTAAGCAACAAAAGCATGAAGACAGGCAGCGTAAAAAAAATCTAAAAAGAAAAATAAAAGAAATGGAAGAGGAAATAAAAGAACAAAAAAAGATAATTGCAGAATCATTAAAGACTGTTGAAAATAATGTAACTGAATTTGTAACTGAACTAGTAGCATAACTTTAAGTGATTAAATACATAAATAAATAGTAGGTTTTTAGGTCCTAAAAACTGAAAAGTTCATTGACATAATTGTGGTAAGTAAAAAAAGATGTAATTTTAAGCACCTTTAGTACGCATATACCTCCATTTGATTTGTATATAAGTACTAAAGGTACTTATATAAACAAGTTAGCACCAATTTGAACAGAACACTGAAATATGAAATATACTATACCTGAATTAAATAAAAAGTCCTTTCATTGTCCACATTGTGGTGTTCTATCCGAACAGACTTGGTCATCAAGAGGAGTTGTTGGAAATTACATTCAAAATCAACCAAATGGAAAGAATGTAGTAAGTTCATATCCGTTAGAAAATACTATGGTTGCAAAATGCAAACATTGTAATTTATTTTCACTGTGGCATAATGGAAAAATGGTCTATCCATTGACGGGAAATGTTGAAATGGCAAACGTTGATTTACCTGATGACATAAAGAATGATTATAATGAAGCAAAAGATATTGTTAATATTTCGCCTCGAGGTGCAGCAGCTTTATTAAGACTTGCAATACAAAAGCTATGTATCCATTTGGGAGAAAAGGGAAAAAATATTAATGATGATATTGCAAGTTTGGTAAAAAAAGGATTACCTCAAACTATGCAGCAAGCTTTAGATAGTGTTAGAGTTGTTGGAAATAATGCTGTACATCCTGGAACAATTGATTTAAATGATAAAAAGGACATTGCACACGCTTTGTTCGGATTTGTAAATATAATATGCGAAGTACTGATAAGTCAGCCGAAAAAAATTCAGGAATTTTATGAAAAAAATGTTCCTGAAGGAGCCAAAAACGGAATTGAGAGAAGAGATGGAAAATAAAAACTGGTGCTAACATCGTATAAAAATAATTGCGGTTTAGTGCTTAATCAAAGGTCGTTGCGTGTTTGTAACGTCTGAATTTCCTTCGGAAACTCCTCGCATACAAACCCGCAACTATTCTTATACAACAACGTTACCTATAATTAAGAGAAACATCAATCTATGAAAAAAATATATTGTCTGATTTTACTAATCTTCACATCAATTTATACATATTCCCAAATTGAAATAAGTGATTCTGATTTAAATAAACTAATTGAAATTGGAGAATACTACTCTAAAAATGTAATGCTGACTGAAAAGTCTGCTTTTGAAGATTTAGAGAAATTTAGAACCGAAAAACTAAATAATATAATAGATGTACTTCAAACTCGATCAAAACAGAGTATTGAGATTTTAGATGAAAAATATTTGAACAGACCGAATTATGATGATTTAGTAATGTGGTATGTAATAAGAGAAGTTCATTACAATTTGACAGATAAGGAAAACGAACCGAGAATTAGTATCGAAGTTGCTAAAGAGTTCGTGAATAAAAAAATTGACGAAAGATGGCTTTTAGATAATTATTATTTCAGACTTTATGGTGCTGTTGCAAGAATTTTTAATAAAACAGATTTGAGTAAATATAATATTGAACTTGATAATTATGGATTAAAATCTAATACTGAAAAAGCTATTGTATATTTAAATTTAATGGATGCTCTTGGCACAAGGTTTAAAGTACTTCAAATGGTGAAGAATAATAAAAAATTAATTGAGTTTGCATCAAGAATGCCCAAATTCAATGGTAAGGAATATTTTTATTATTCAGATTTCCAATACGAAGATTTTGAATGGATTGGACATAGAAAAAAAGAAATGTTTAATGAAAGACACATTGGACTTCTTTATGAAATTATTTTAGCACATATGAACGCTGAATCAGAGATTAATGGTAGGAAAGAAACTGTAGAAATATATCAAAATTCTATAATGACTAAACCAGAGTATTTTAAATATTCAAGTCTTAAATCTGAATTGAAAAAATTATACAAAAAGAGTAAATAACTATAGGTAACAGTTTGTATAGTTCATTTGCACCCTTCGGGATGCAAACGCACCATACACTAAACGTTATATGCAATAAAATTAATATGGAGAATTGTTATGTTTTAACATTTAAGATTGATGCTGAAATCATTCCTAATGAATTGATTAAAAGTTTGACTACTTATTTTGGGTATAGAAATATTCAACATATAGGAAACATAAATTATGACAATTTTTTCTTGACAAAATTTCAAGAAAACACTTTCAGGATTACCATAGAATCCAATTTGAACTTTGGTTACGTAATGAGGATATTGACTGACTTTAAAACACACGCTCAAGCTGTTTATCAAGGATTTATCCTTTTAATAAAGGACATGTTAATGAATAGTTTAAAAGTCACATACAATAACATAGAATTCTTTGAAGAAGTAAATTTTAACATCATTAATGAACGATTTAAAGATAGGATGATTTCTAGAAAGTCCATGTGTACATTTCTTGAAAAGAATTCTCCAAAAGCCCTTTCCGTTGAAATGGAAATAAAAGATATAGGAAATGTAAAATTGACAAAGGGTAAATTACAAATATTAAATAATACATCTTTCGAACAAGCTTGGTATTCATTTTCTAAAAAGTTAGAGTATGACGCTTGGGACATGTCTTCCGCAGAGTTTTTACCATTAACTTTAGAAGAGTACAAAAACGAAATTAACGAATTCACAAATTATTGGAAAGAATTAAACAATGGCGATTTTGAATTGTTTCTTAAAGAGTCTTTAATTTCAATTATTAGAGCTTCCAAAGGTTGGGACTATAATGAATATATAATAAAATACGAGAACTATTACCAATATATTGGAACTGATATATACACTGGATAAAAAGCATATAACACGGTATAAAAAACATAGAGCAATTGTGCTAAATCAAAGTTCTGTGGATATTAATAAAGTCCGCCAAATCTTTTGATTTGGCTTTAATATTGAAAAAGGAAAAACAAAATAAAAAAAATAGGCTAAGTAATAACCGAAAGTTTACTACTTTTAAATCCCGTACTAACAATAGCTAAAACGTTAGCAAAAAGAATATTACTTACCAAAGAACAACACTCATAAGGTGTTGTTTTTTTATGTCTAAAATTTAAGTAACAAATATTAAAATAACAGTAGTTATTAGCACTACTAAAAAGCAAAAAAGTTCATTGACATAATTGTGGTAAGTAAAAAAAGATGTAATTTTAAGCACCTTTAGTACGCATATACCTCCATTTGGTTTGTATATAAGTACTAAAGGTGCTTATATAAACAAGTTGCCATTAATTTGAGAGAAACGAACTACAAACCAATATTTAAAGCATTTATTCCTATCGGAATTATTCTTTTTTTAATTCTAAATTCTGAATTAAGAACTGAAGGTTCTTTTGGTGGATTAGTTGACTTATTTAAATATTTGTTCTTTTTAGTTTTTGGAGTTACAGTGTTTATTTACACTTCTGTTAAACAAGGGAAAAAGATTCAGAAAAAAAATGAAATTAAAGAAGCAAAAATTATTTTGACTTTACTCTTAACTTCTACTTTTATAGCAATTAGTTCATTTTGGTTTCCAAAAGATTTTTTTGATAAAGAATCCGAATTTATCGCAAATGACATTTTTGGAAATGAGTTAAGATTATTCGAAAATGGAAAATATATGTTACGAACGAGAGATTATGAATGGACAACTATTGACAGAGGAATTTACAAAATAAATGACAATGTTATTCTTTTAGACGAGGAAGTAAAGGAAAAAATATGGGGGAAAAGAGCCAAAAAATATCTGATTAAAAACAAAAATCTGATTCCAATTTATTCAAGCGGAATTGAAACAGATTCGATTGAATTTTTGACAATCAAACTGAATAAAAACTAATGGCAACACCGTGTATAATTAATTGCTTGGTTCTTGTCTACTTACGAAAATCCTCGAGGATTTTCTACTTAGTTTGTATTTACTAAATTAGGTGTTGTATAAACGCAAAAAATCATACACAAACACGTTAGCAAAAAGAATATTACTTACCACAGAACAACACTCACAAGGTGTTGTTTTTTTATGTCTAAAATTTAAGTAACAAATATTAAAATAACAGTAGTTAAATAACTTTTAATAGCCATTGAATGAAAGTATATAAAGAACTAAGAGAAAAAAGGAAACTTAAAGAAAACATACCTTGATTTTTTGATTGCCAAAGTTTTCTTTTCGGGGTTTTAGATAAATAAAGATAATAAGCTAAGTATTCAATTATAAAAAAAGTAGCAATTAAAATAACACCTGCAATGTATGGATTCATAACAATTATTTTTAAGCAAATGTATAAATTTAGAATAACATCAAAACAGTAATTAAAAGAATATGAAAAACAAAACATTACATCTTAATCTAAAAAAAGAATGGTTTTTTAAGATTCTAAACGGTTTTAAGAAAGAAGAATACAGGACTTTAAAGCCTTATTATTTCAAAAGGTTATTCAATAATTTTGATGAAAATGGTTGTATTGAACCTATAGATTATCAAGTCTTTAAAGACTATGACACTATTACATTTTCTAACGGATTTTCTAAAACAAGACCTCAATTTGTTATTGAATTTGATAGCATTCATATAAGTCTTGGCTTGAAAGAATGGGGAGCTAGTGAAGAATATTGTTTTTGTATTGGACTTGGTGAAATATTATCAATTGGGAGGCAAGGTTTTCAATTCAAAAGAAACAGAGATCTTTCTAATGATGAAATTAGAAAAATATTAGAATATTAAAATAACAGTAGAATTATGAATAAAGAAAATTTAATAAAAGTATGGACTTTAGAAAATGAACCTTTCGGTAAAGCACTTGGTTATCCTGATTGTTGCATTAAAGAGTTTTGTGAGCAACCTCCTCAACTAATGAAAGGTAATCCAACAAAGGATGATAAAAGAAGATATAAAGCAGCTTGTGTAAATGGTGTGTTTAGTGGTTTTATACCTTGTAAAAAACACGCAAAAGAAATTACAACAGGGAAATTAAAAATAGAAAGTTTAATCAAAAATAGAGAAGTGGAAATTCCTTTTCCATTCGCTTAATACTGTAGAATAAATGATAATCAAAATTTTAAAAAAAAGCGAACACAAGCTCGCTTTTAAACTAATGTTAACAGTTATTGTTATCCATTAGTACACCACAGAGGTAGCAAAATCCATTAATTCTGCTTGGTAGATTACTACAAGGTAAAGGGCGACCATTTCCTCCATTGATAGATTGTTGTTCTGATTTGTTTAAGGATGTCCCTAAGTTTGAAATGTTCTTTAACATAATTTGAGTTTTTAATTTCTCAAATATAAGTTGTAAAAAATAAGATTAATAAGAAAAAACCGTAAAAAAAGTAAGGGGTAACCTTACTTAACTAAAATTAACAAAATATAAAATAAGTGTAGTTATTAGCACTACTAAAAAGCAAAAAAGTTCATTGACATAATTGTGGTAAGTAAAAAAAGATGTAATTTTAAGCACCTTTAGTACGCATATACCTCCATTTGGTTTGTCTATAAGTACTAAAGGTGCTTATATAAACAAGTTACCATTAATTTAAAATGACCGTCATCAAAACAATATTCACAACATCATTAAGTTTAATTTTCTTATTCATTAATCTGAATAGCGAAATCAAAACGTCTGAAATTCAAAACGTAAATCTGACTAAAAAAAATGATTGCGGAATTGAAAACGTGACTCTGAAAACTGAACGGACTGAAAAGAAACGAAAGTTTTTATTTTGGACTTTAAGGCATAAAAAAGTCATTGTGACTGACCGAATTATTGACCAAAGTGGAAATTAGGTTTTTGAAAAAAAATCAGTTTTCATAAGCTCAATGGACGCTTCTGATACTAGAAAATTTAATCGGATAAAAATTGTTGAAAATGAAATTTGGATTTTTAGTCACGGTAAAAATGTGGAAAAACTAAGCCCAATAAAACGATACGACTTTTGCGGAAATTTTCTAGGAACTAGATTATGGAAAGACGGAGGTTATTATAAAATATAAAAAACTAATGGTAACACCGTATATAAAAAATTGCTATTTTTAGCTTAACCAAAGTTAATTGCTTTGTTTGCTAGCTTCTGATTTTCCTTCGGAAAATCCTCGCACACAAACCCGCAAATTTCCATATACAAGCCCGTTGGTAAACATTTAATGAAAGCGAAAAATCAAATATTTGAAATAATAAATACCTTAAAAGTCAAAGAGAAAACATTCCATTTTCTCGGTGAATTAATTAAAAATAATCCTACAATTGATAATCGAGAAACAGATAAATTAAAATATGAATTTAGCGGAATTGAGATTAAAATACCTAATGATTTTAATGGCAGAATAGTTATTATTGGAAAGGTTAATATTTTTGAAAAAAATAAAATTGGATTTTACGAATATCACTTAAATATTTCTGGAGAATTTTTAGATGAATTTTATGTGTTTTCCGAATAAAAAAATGAATATAAACTAAATGGGATTTGGATTTAATCTTGGAATGATTTTCATAATTCTTCCTTTAACTTTAATACTTTTTTTATTGGGAGCATTCAGTAAAAAAGAAGGGTTTTTTAAAGCAATTGGTTGTATTTGGATACCAATTTTTTGTCTGATTGGACTATCCTTAATTGCGAGCTTATTTCCTGATACAAGTTTTCTTGAAAAGGACGATTATTATGGAGAATATACAATCGACCGAAACTTTTTCAAAGGAAAACAAGCTGATTGGCAATACAACCATTTTAAAATGGAAATAACTGAAAACGATTCTATTTTTCTTTATACAATGGAAAACGAAAAAATAATTTCAATAAATAAAGGAACAATATCAACTGTAAAACCATATAGTTCTGAAAGACTCGTTCTGAAAATGAATGAACCTAATCACCATATTACTGAAACTAATCCGACAACTTATCGAAAAAGTTGGTGGAATTTTTATTTAGTTTTTAAATCTAAAAAGTTTCATAATATGTATTTTAGAAAAGGAAAGTGGGAAAAAATAAAAACAGAATAAAAACGATTTGCCAACACCGTGTAAAATTAATTGCTGGTTTTAGCCAATTTACGAAAGTCCAAACGGACTTTCTTGGTTCGTGTTTTATTTACTAAATTCACTGCTTAAAACACGCAACTAATCTTACACAACAACGTTGTGCTTAATGTGAAAAAACTGATAATGGAAGAACTGAAAAGTAAAATAAAAGAACTAATTATCAGATTTGAAAACGGAACAGAATCCGCTGAAAAGACAGTAGAAAACATTAATGAATTATCGTCTTTAAAAATAGACGTAGACTTTTTGAAAAACTATTGGAGAAGTTCTGACTTGGTAAGTTTTGTTGAATTAATATCAACACCAGAAATCGAAAACTGGACGGAAATTGATGATGAATATGCGGAAAAATTAATTGTGGAAATTCTGAATAATTTGGATAACGATGCTTTGATTAACAGAAACTCAACAGCATTGGAAAAACGATTCAAAAAGTCGACTGGAACAATATCAGATTGGATTTTTTATGATAATATTACTGACCGAATAAAAATTTTGGAATTGTTAAAAACGAATACGACAATTCAACTCTAAAACTGACTGAATTGATTATAAAAAATAAAAACACTAAGCACAACAATGTATAAAAACAATTGCGGTTTAGTGCTTAATCAAAGGTAGTTGCGTGTTTGCTACGTCTGATTTTCCTTCGGAAAATCCTCGCACACAAACCCGCAACTATTCTTATACGAGACCGTTAGGCAACATTAAAAACATATTCAATTATTATGAGAAAAGTAACTAAAATATTTTTAGTATTATTAATAACACTAATTATAAGTTGTAGTGGAGATGATGGGACGGATGGTATTGATGGATTAAACAGTTTAATTGTCACTCTAATCGAGCAACCTGGTGGAAATTGTTCCAATGGTGGTTTTCAAATTCAAAGTGGTATTGATTTGAACTCCAATAATCAACTTGAACTAACAGAAGTTGACAACACTAAATTTATTTGCAATGGACAAAATGCAAATCTAGGGTTTAATAGATATGTATCATTAATTAGTCAATCAGGTGCAACTAATCCAACATCTGCAATTTTGGAAAACACATTGGGATTGGATATTAGCTGGATAAGGGAATCACAGGGGAAGTACCTAGGAACTCTTGACACCTCCATTGACATTAATAATTCCGTCATTTTTTATAACACTCCAAGCACTCATACTGGTGTTAGAGGAGAAATTGTTAGTAGTTCTCAAATCAGATTAGAATTAGAGGCGGGAATAAATGCATTTCGAGATAATTTTTCAAACTTATCATTTGAATTACGAGAATATGAATAAGAAAACATTGCCTAACACAGTGTATAGTTTATTGCTATAAATTGCTAAACCAAAGGTAAGTAATTCTTTGTGAAGTTAGTCGTTTAACCAAAAATGAGTACATTTAAATACGCAACAAACCATACACCAACCGTTAGCAAAAAGAATATAACTTACCACAGAACAACACTCACAAGGTGTTGTTTTTTTATGTCTAAAATTTAAGTAACAAATATTAAAATAACAGTAGAATGAAGAATATTGACAAAAGAAAAGCGAACCGAAGTTCGCTTATAAATCAATCATCAGTTGGGATTTTAGGATCGCAGCAGTTGTTAACTAACAACATACAGCAATGTATATTACCACCATTAATTAATTGTTGTTCAGTTTTATTTAATACTGAACCTAAGTTTGAAATGTTCTTTAACATAATTTGAGTTTTAAAGTTTCTCAAATCTAAATAGTATAAAATAAAATTGATGATAAAAAACCGTAAAAAAAGTAAGGCTGAACCTTACTTAACTAAAATTAACAAATAATATAAATAGTGTAGGTTTTCAGAGCCATTAAAACTGAAAAAAGTTCATTGACATAATTGTGGTAAGAAAAAAGAATTATAAATTATATTGTTTTATACATTTACATTTTAATATAAATTATTTGATAATAGATGCAGTTAAATGTAAATCGATTTTTTTATTTGATGTTGTTATTTTTTATTAGTTGTAATAATACTAAACAAAAAGTTAATTTTCAAGAATCAGATAAAACGAAAATTTTTTTTGAGAAAGATATTTTAGCAGAACAGCTTTTAGTTAATATTGAAATTAAAAACAATAAATTTGAAAAGGTTGTTGATAAAAAATCTGAAGAAATTACATACAAATACGAATCAGAACTATGGAAAAAAAATAAACTTATAGGTTCATTTGCTAGTAGTTATTATGTTTACCCATTTTCTAATATTGACGAAATGGAAATTTATTTTTTGGCTTATATAGTTGGTCATAAATATGGAGAGGTTACTACACCTAATTTTAGATATGAAAGAAATAATAGGTTTAAATTACCGTATAAAGAATACCAAGTCTATGAAATTATTGTAAATGATTCAATTAGTTTTGGTTATAACTTTAATATTTTAAAAGACAATAAAATAATTTTTATATCTATAATTATAAAAGATAAATTCAAAATAGAGATAGATAAAATAACTAAAAGAATAGATGAAATTTAATTAGAGATACTTATATAAACAAGTTGTATACAATTAAAAAAAATGAAAATATTATCCATCCTTAAATTTTTAATATTATGCTTTTTTGTTTCTTCTTGTACAAATAGCAAAAAAAACAAATGGAAAGACATCAATGTAAAACATTCTAAAAATGATTCAATAGTATTTGAGAAAAAAGTATCTGTGAATACAAATTATGATTATGTTTTTTCAAAAGATGATTTTAAAAAAATAATTAAAAGTCAAAAAACTTTTGAACAAATTCACGGTGAATATTCTATTGGGTTTATTGAAAAAGAGGACCCTTTTAATAAGGCATTCGGATTTGTAGATTCAGATACACTAAAAATGCCGAATCTCGAGAATGAAAATTCACTTTATGATTTTTGCTTATTAGAAGAAATTAAAAAAGAACAAAAGCAAAATTCAGAAATTAAATGTATTTTAAGTGAATATTTCAATGCTACATTTGGTGAGAATTTCGGAAAATATTTAAATTTCATTTTCACTGATGAAAAGTCAGATACTATTGGTATTCAGAACAGTTACTATGTAAATATTAGAGGTAAAATGACAACAATACACATACTAACGAGAACTAATAAAAAAACCCTTGAGTTACAAAAATTGATGGATGATTTTGGAAATAAGGCTAAAAGGTAAAACTGTATACAACAATTTGTATAATGCATATACACCCTTCGGGATGTAAACGCACCATACAAGAAACGTTAGCAAAAAGAATATTACTTACCACAGAACAATACTCACAAGGTGTTGTTTTTTTATGTCTAGAATTTAAGTAACAAATATTAAAATAACAATAGAATAATGGATGATATAAATCAACAAATAGTAAAGTTACTGTCATTGGGAATGACTCAAAAAGATGTTTCAAATCATTTAAAGGAAAAAGGAGTTACGCCCTGTAGTCTTTCAATCATTGAAAAAAGATTGAAGCTAATGAAAAAAGAATATAAAGCTAAAACATTATTTCATTTAGCGATAATTCTTAAAAAGAAAAAAATCATTTAAACAGTAGTAATGAATAAGATTAATTTCATAGAGCAGCCATATCATTCACAAAAGTGTGGACAAACATGTCTTTCGATGATTACAGGAAAATCCATTGACAAAATATGTAAATATTTGGGTAAAGATTGGCTAACGAGTATTGAGTCAGATTTGCAAAATTTCTTAAACCGAAATGGTTACAAAACAAGACTAATAAGTGGTAAAAACTTAGCATTTAAAGAAGTTACTAATAATAGTATTGTAAGAGTCTGTTATCCTAATGGTAGTGGTCATTTTGTTTTAAAAACAGACAATAAAATATTTGATCCGTCAGTGGGTATAATCTTTAAAATGCTTGCATACGTTAAAATCACGCATTATTTAACCTTTGAAAAGCTATAAAATAAAAAACCCACTTCTTAGAGAGGTGGGAAAATTGCTATGAAAAAGAAATGTCGAAATGAGACTCCGACAGCGTCAAATATAAAAATTAATGCAGACCTAAGCAATAAAAAAAGGTAATACTGTTGCAACAAAATTAACTTTTGTTGCAACAGTGCGTAAATGCTTTAGGTAACAGATAAACCTAGTATTAATAAAGGTTTTAGATAAGTAAATAAACAAAACAGCAACAAGGTTACAACAAAAGAGCAACAGAAAATCAACTTAACTGCAACAAATAATTAAACAATGGAGTCTCAAATAAACTACCCGAAATTAATGGGGACAAAAAAGGAATTAGCAAATCATTATTGGAAACTTTCTAGTCGATTTTTCCGTAATACTATTAATAGAATAATTTCAGAATCTAGGAATATACCATTAGGAGAAGCGAAACGATTAAAAACAATAACACCAAGAGAATTTAAAAAATTTGTAGCAGAAATTGATGGGATTTAGGAAGTTCCTTTATTTATAAATCGACAGTCCCTTTATTAAGATACTACTGTGTGTTTAACGGGTCAGATATTGAAGGAATAGATTTTAAATTAGATGAGTACCGAAAAGAATTTGCCAAAACAGCTAAAGAGAAAATTACAACAGCTGAAGCAATTGTAAAAGCGTATCCAAAACCAAATCCACCGTTAAGACATGGTGGAGATAATGCCTATTACACCCCTACGAAGGACTTTGTGCAAATGCCTAAGCTGAATGACTTTGATACTAAGGAAGATTACTATAGAACGTTGTTTCATGAGTTTATTCATAGTACAGGCCATAAAAAAAGATTAGATCGTATTGTACCTGGTGCAAGTTTTGGAAATGCAGCTTATGCAAAAGAAGAATTAGTGGCAGAATTTGGTGCTATTTTTTTAAGTGCAGAAGCGGGTATTATGTGGCGTAATAATTCTAACCATGCAGAATATATAAAGAATTGGGAAAGTGCTTTAAAATACTTAAAAGACGATAATAAATTATTATTTAGAGCAAGCTCACAAGCGCAAAAGGCAACGGACTTTATTTTGCAACGCGATGAAAATGGCGTTCCAAAGTATTTACATGGATTATTAAAAACAGTCAAAAAGAAAGTTACAAGACAAAAAGAAGTTGTGGGAATGAACGCACCCGAAATAATTCTTGATTTACCACCAATTAAAGAAATGATTCTTAGGTTACCACCAAAGCAAGAATTACTTATTGCAACAAGTAGCAGCAAAATTGCAACAAAACTGCAACAAGAAGAATTTAAAGAAGGAACTGTACAAGCCCCTGTAAATACAGTGCTTCCTGAAGTTGTTGCCGAAAACAAAACACCTTTGTTGCAACAAAACAACAACGTTGCAACAAAACCGCAACAAGAATCAACAAAACCGCAACAAGTGTTGCATGAATCTAAAAGAGGAACAACAAAGCAACACAAAAACGTTTTGTCTACTTCAGATATTAATAATATGACTTTTGATACGTTGCCTTTTACAGGGGAGTGGGCTAGTTTTATGCAGGAACCTGCAAAAACAATGAAATTAGCAATTTGGGGGAAACCTAAAAATGGTAAAACAGCAGGAGCAACAAAACTGGCAAATTACTTGACTAATTTTGGAAGTATACTTTATAATTTTGCAGACCAGGGAATAAATAAAAGTACGCAAGACTTATGGAAGTTATCAGGGTTACATGAAAAAGAGAATGCTTTTCTTTCTGAAGCAAGAGAAATAAAAGACCTTGAAAAATTATGTGCTAGTGGCGATTATGATTTTGTTTTTATCGATATGATAAATACGTACATTCATAGAACAGGTATGAAACCTCACGAGTTTGAAGATCGCTTTATAAAGAAGTTTCCTAATATTTCGTTCATTTTAATTTTTGAAGTAACGAAGTCTGGAAATTTTAAAGGAGACCAAGGATGGACGCATTTACCAGATGCACTAATAACTGTTGATAGTTTTGTGATGCATAACCAAGGACGTTATGGAGTAGGTGAGTATGTTGTTTGGGAAGAAGGTTTAAGAAAAGTAAATCCGAAGAAATACAAAGAGTATTTCGGTGAAGAAGAGGACGAAAAAGAAATCGTTATAGATTTATAAATTCTACTACACTATTTATTTTTTATGATAAAAAACCCACTCAGTTTTTGAGTGGGTTTTTTGTTGCAACAACTTTAAATTCTGTTGTAGTTTTGTTGCAATTTTGTTGTTGCTTGTTGCAACAGGGTGTTTAATTTTCTATAATATTTTTTAAAAGTACTGTGTTTATTGGTGTTGCAGTGTTGTAAGCGTGCTGCAACAATAATTCGCTTTTGTTGCAACAAAACTGCAACAAACTAATTTATACTATAGTATAAATAGTCACACATATTTATCTGAATTAAAGTATAGCCCATACGACCAAAATTTGTTAACTAAGAAGGAAAAAAAATAAAAATAATAAGCAGATAATTATATTTTGAAGCTTTTTTTATTCGAAGTTTGTATATTATTGACTTGCAAAATCGTTTTTAATGAACCAATAATGAACCAAAGTTAAATTATTTCTTTAAAATCTCTTGTTTAATGGGTGTTTTTGAATGTGTAATGATAACGATGTAGTTCGTCATCGATTGATAAAAAGTATCATTAAAGCTTATAAAAGTATAGAGACTGAGTAGTGCGAAAAAGAAGAATAAAAAACATATTTTTGCAATTAACAACACAACAAAGATATAATGAATACAATTAACGAGACTAACTTTCTATTTCCAAAACAAAAGTCAGTTTATAAAGGTAAAGTAAGAGAAGTCTATAATATAAATGATGAGTTATTAGTAATGATAGCTTCTGACAGATTATCAGCCTTCGATGTAGTTTTACCGCGTCAAATACCTTTTAAAGGGCAAATATTAAATCAAATTGCAACCAAAATGATGAATGACACAGCTGATGTTGTTCCGAATTGGTTACATGCAACTCCAGATGAAAACGTTGCAATAGGGCATTTATGCGAACCTTTTAAGGTCGAAATGGTAATTCGAGGTTATATGTCTGGTCATGCAGCACGTGAATATAAAGCAGGTAAAAGAGTTTTATGTGGAGTAAGAATGGCTGAAGGAATGAAAGAAAACGATAAGTTTCCTACACCAATAATTACACCTTCAACAAAAGCTGAAAATGGTGATCATGATGAGGATATTACTCGTGAAGAAATCCTTTCTAAAAATGTAGTTTCTGAAGAAGATTATATCATTCTAGAAAATTATACAAGAACCTTATTTCAAAGAGGAACTGAAATAGCTGCATCTCGCGGACTTATTTTAGTAGATACTAAATATGAATTCGGAAAAACAAAAGACGGAAAAATTGTTTTAATTGATGAAATTCATACACCAGATTCTTCTCGTTATTTTTATGAAGAAGGGTATGCAGTCCGTCAAGAAAAAGGAGAAACTCAAAAACAATTGTCAAAAGAGTTTGTGCGTCAATGGTTAATTGAAAATGATTTCCAAGGAAAAGAAGGGCAACAAATCCCTGAAATGTCAGACGAAAAAGTTATTGAAATATCAAATAGATATATTGAGTTGTACGAGCAAATAACAGGAGAAAAATTTATAAAAGCAAATACAGAAAATGTATTAAGTCGTATAAACGAAAATGTTGTAAATTTCTTAAATGGATAGTAAAAAATTAAGTATTCGACCAGTCTTAAATTTATCATCTGAAATTCCTATTGAAGATTTTCAGAATAAAACTGTGCGTCCAATTTTAAAATTACAGCACGATTTACTTTTACAGTTCTTCATTTTTTTCTGCAATAAGCAAAAAGTGGATATTTTAAATGTAGAAAAAGAAAAATTTAATAAAGCGGTGAATAACATCACTAAAAAAAATATAAATTTAAAAAATCAGTTTTTAGGTTTAATTATAGGTCAGTTTACTGTTAGTGAATTTGAATTTTATAAAGATAACAATGCTGATATTAATAAAAGAATTTTAATGATGATTGGCCAACGAATTAAAGATAGTCAATTAGAAATTAAAGATTTTAAAACAAACAATAAATGATAATAGAACCAAGAACTAGAGGGTTTATTTGTTTAACATCTCACCCAACAGGATGTGAACAAAATGTAAAAGATCAAATAGCATACGTACAATCTAAAGGGAAAATTGAAGGAGCTAAAAAAGTATTAGTAATAGGTTCATCAACAGGTTTTGGATTAGCATCAAGAATTTCAAGTGCTTTCGGATCAGATGCATCAACAATTGGTGTTTTTTTTGATAAGCCAGCAGCAGAAGGCAAACCAGGATCGCCAGGTTTTTATAACACAGCAGCTTTTGAACAAGAAGCTGAAAAAGCAGGGTTATACGCAAAAAGTATAAACGGAGACGCATTTTCAAACGAAATAAAAGAACAAGTTGTTAAGCTAATTAAAGAAGACTTAGGTCAGGTAGACTTAGTAATTTATAGTTTAGCATCACCAGTAAGAACACATCCAGAATCAGGTAAACGCTTTAAGTCGGTTTTAAAACCAATAGGAGAGATTTTTACAAATAAAACAGTAGATTTTCATACAGGAAAAGTATCAGAGATATCTATAAAACCTGCCGAAGGAGAAGATGTTGCTAATACAGTAACAGTTATGGGAGGAGAAGATTGGAAAATGTGGATGGACGCTTTACAATCGGAAAACTTATTATCTAAAGGAGCTACCGCAGTGGCTTATTCTTATATAGGCCCTGAAGTAACAAGACCCGTATACAGAAACGGAACAATTGGTGCCGCTAAAGATGATTTAGAAGCAACAGCTTTTAAAATTACTGAAGATTTAAAATCAATTGGAGGAAAAGCATATGTTTCGGTGAATAAAGCATTGGTAACACAAGCTAGTTCTGCAATACCAGTAATTCCGTTATATATTTCTTTATTATATAAAATAATGAAAGAAAAAGGAATTCACGAAGGTTGTATTGAGCAAATTCAACGTTTATATAGTGAGCGTTTATTTGGAGGAGATTTAGATTTAGATGCTAAAGGAAGAATTCGAATTGACGATTTGGAAATGAGAGAAGATGTACAAGCTGAAATTTCTGAATTGTGGAAAAAAGCAGATACTGAGAGTTTAGCTGAAATAGGTGACTTAGAAGGATATAGTAATGAATTTTTTAAGCTATTTGGATTTAAAGTTGATGGAGTAGACTATAAAGCAGATGTAAACGAGTTTGTTAAAATACCAAGTATTCAGTAAATCAAAAAAATAAATTGAAAACCTCATAGATATAAAGTCTATGAGGTTTTTTAGTTATATTTAATTTTTAAATTAAAGTATGAAAACAGCTACCGTTAAAATATTAAAAGACGAACTAAAGCATAAGAACACTAATGAATTATTAGAATTATGTTTAAAATTAGCTCGATTCAAAAAAGAAAATAAAGAATTATTAACCTATTTGTTGTTTGAATCACATGATGAAGAGAGTTACATCTTGGGAGTAAAAAATGAGATAGATACTTTATTTGAAGGAATTAGTACCAAAAGCTATTTTTTTATAAGAAAAAGTGTACGTAAAATATTAACAAGCACTAAAAAATATATTCGTTTCTCAAAGAAAAAAGAAACAGAAGTAGAACTGCTCTTATATTTTTGTTTGAAGTTAAAAAATTTCAAACCCTCAATTAAAAAAAGTCCACGATTGCAAAACATATTAGTTACTCAAGTAAAATTAATAGAAAAAATACTAATTACACTACATGAAGATTTGCAATATGATTATCGCTTAGAATTAGATAAATTAGAATAATTACCATTTAAGTTTTCTTTAAGAAAAGTTATTTAATTTTTTCGTAGCTTAATCCAGCAAAAACAAAAACTACAAAAATGTTAAATTATACTTTAAAAATTAACGGAAAATCTATGTCTTTTTCTGCAGATGAAGACACTCCTTTATTATGGGTTTTACGAGATGAACTTAATCTAGTTGGAACTAAGTTTGGTTGTGGAATATCAGAATGTGGTGCTTGTACAGTTCATGTAAATGGAATCGCAATGAGAAGCTGTCAATTAAAAGTAGCGATGTTAGATAGTGAAGAGATTACAACAATAGAAGGATTGTCAGAAAATGGTGATCATCCATTACAGGAAGCCTGGAAAGAAGTAGACGTTCCGCAATGTGGATACTGTCAAGCTGGGCAAATAATGACAGCAGCTTCGTTTTTAAAGCAAAACTCAAAGCCATCAACAGAAGAGATTCGTGAAGCTATGCAAGGAAATCTATGTAGATGTGCTTCCTATAATCGAATAGAAAAAGCAGTAGGGATAGCAGCTGAAAAAATGTCTTAAAAAATTGAACTATGAGCACAACAGAAAATAATTTTACGTTTAGCAGAAGAAATTTTTTAAAAACATCAGCATTAGCAAGTGGAGGAATCATGATAGGGTTTAACTTGTTTACCGCATGTAAACCCAATGTAGTACCATCAATAGATCTAGAAAACTTAAACTACAACGATTTTAATGCATTTATTAAAATTTCAGAAGAAGGATATGTAACCATATATTCACCAAATCCTGAAATAGGCCAAGGAGTAAAAACCTCTATGCCAATGATTATTGCAGAAGAATTAGATATTGAATGGAGTAAAGTACATGTTGCACAAGCGTTACTAGATACTAAAAACTATAAACGACAATTGGCAGGCGGAAGCCAATCAATACGTAGAGGGTGGCAAGCATTGCGACAAACAGGGGCAACAACCAAACAAATGTTGATAAACGCCGCTGCATCCAAATGGAAAGTAGATCCAATAACATGTAAAGCATCAAAAGGAATTATAACTAACGCTAAAGGAGAAACTTTAGGATATGGAGAAGTTGTTAAAATAGCAGCAACATTAGAAATTCCAGAAAAAGTAGCATTAAAAAAGCCTTCAGAATTTAATATTATAGGTAAAAATGCAACTAATGTTGATTTAGAAAAAATAATAACGGGTAAACCATTATTCGGATTGGATTATAAAGAGCCAGGTATGTTATACGCCACTGTATTGCGGCCACCAGCATTCGGACAAACCTTAAAATCATTCGACGCATCTGAAGCAAAAAAGGTGAAAGGAGTAATAAAGGTTATTACTATTGGTGAAAAAGCAAGAAAATATATAGATGCAGGTAAATTTGATTGGACTTTTAAATTATCAAAAACAGATAAAGTAGTTGTAGTAGCAGAAAATACATGGGCAGCTATAAAAGGAAAAAAAGCAATAAAAGCGGTTTGGGAATCAGAAAAAAAAGAATTAGAAAGTACAGATGATCATAATCAGGAGCTTACTAAAATTTTAGACGCAAAAGAATTCGATACCCGTAGAGAAGATGGAGATGTAGAAAAAGCATTTAAAGAAGCTGATAAAATAATTGAGAGAACCTATCACTCACCTTTTTTGCCTCATAATTGCTTAGAACCGATGAACTTTTTTGCAAATGTAACCCCAGAAAAAGTTCACTTAGTAGGTCCAGTACAAACCCCAGAATACGCTGCAATTGTTGTTGCAGATTTGTTAGAACGAGATATTAACCAAATTCAGGTGAATATGACAAGAATGGGAGGTGGGTTTGGTCGCCGATTATATGGTGACTTTGTTTATGAAGCAGCCGAAATATCAGAAGCAATTAAAAAACCAGTAAAAGTGGTTTCAACAAGAGAAGACGATATGACTACAGGAATATATCGACCAGCAATAAAATATAGAATAGCAGCATCAATAAAAGATAAAAAAATAACAGGATACCACTTAAAGGAAGCAGCTGTAGATCAAAACATGTACGCAGGACAAGCACACTTTTTTCCAGCAGGATGCATACCTAATTATAAAGTATCAACCAAAAGTATAAAGAGTAATATTACTACAGGAGCTTGGAGAGCTCCTTACACAAATTTTTTAGGATATGCCGAAGAAAGTTTTCTTGACGAGTTAGCGGAAGAGTTGAGCATTGATGCAGTGCAATTAAGAATTGATTTATTGCAAAATGTAAAACAAACAGAAGATAAGTCCATTCAATATTCAGGAAAACGAATGGAAGATACGATAAAATTAGCTGTAGAAAAAGGAGGTTGGGGAAAAGTAGAAGAAGGAGTCTATCAAGGTTTTTCAGCCTACTATAGCCATAATACCCATGTGGCAGAAATAGCAGAAGTTGTTTTAAAAGAAGGTTTACCAATAATAAGGAAAATTGTAGCGGCCGTAGATTGTGGAATCGTAGTAAATCCAACAGGAGCAATTAATCAAGTTCAGGGAGGGGTTATTGATGGGATAGGACACGCGATGTATGGTAACTTAACTTTTGATAACGGAAAACCATCTAATAAAAATTTCGATGCATATCGTTTAATCAGAATCAATGAAACACCACAAGTAGAGGTGCATTTTGTGAAAAACGAACTATCACCAACAGGATTAGGGGAACCTGGTTTACCGCCAGCAGGAGGAGCTGTAGCTAATGCAATATACAAAGCTATGGGGAAACGTTTGTATAAACAGCCATTTATCAATGAGTTAACCTAGGACGTTAACAGGTAAATTTGTGAAAATATAAATAAAAAAGATGCTTATATAAACATCTTTTTTATTTATAAACAATGAAGTGGTTCTCAATTTTGAAAATCTATTAAAAAAGCATTAATTTCGCAACATATTAAAATTACAAAAAGTAACAATGACTAAAGATTTATTTGAAAGAATTAAAGATGATAAAGGACCATTAGGAAAATGGGCAGATAAAGCAGAGGGATACTTTGTATTCCCTAAATTAGAAGGGCCAATATCTAACAGAATGTCTTTTAATGGAAAAGAAGTAGTTACTTGGAGTATTAATGATTATTTAGGATTAGCAAATCACCCAGAAGTCTTAAAAGTAGATGGAGAATCTGCTGCAACAGACGGTTTAGCATACCCAATGGGAGCTCGTATGATGTCTGGGCACACAAGTTATCATGAGCAATTAGAGGAAGAATGTGCTGAATTTGTTGATAAAGAAGCAGCTTATCTAGTGAATTTCGGATATCAAGGAATGGTTTCTGCGATTGATGCGCTAGTTAATAAAGAAGATGTTATTGTTTATGATATGGATACACATGCATGTATTATTGACGGAGTCCGTTTACATGCTGGTAAACGTTTCGTATATAGACATAACGATATCGAAAGTTGTGAGAAGAATTTAAAGAGAGCGGCAAGAATCGCTGAAAAGACTGGAGGAGGAATTCTATTAGTTTCAGAAGGAGTCTTCGGTATGAGAGGAGAACAAGGGAGATTAAAAGAAATCATAGCATTAAAAGAAAAATATAATTTTAGAATCTTAGTTGACGATGCCCATGGTTTTGGTACACTAGGAGAAGGAGGTAAAGGAACTGGTTTTGAACAAGGAGTTCAAGACGGTATAGATGTGTATTTTGCTACATTTGCAAAATCAATGGCAGGTATCGGTGCTTTTTTTGCAGGAGATAAAGATGTAGTTCAGTATTTACAATACAATATGAGATCTCAAATGTTTGCGAAATCATTACCAATGCCAATGGTAAAAGGAGCATTAAAGCGTTTGGATATGATGCGTACAATGCCTGAGTTAAAAGAAAACCTATGGGAAATAACAAATGCTTTACAATCAGGTTTACGAAATGCAGGTTTTGATTTAGGAACAACACAAACATGTATAACTCCAGTATTCTTAAAAGGAGAGATTCCTGAAGCAATGGCAATGGTTCAAGATTTACGTGAAAATCATGCAGTTTTCTGTTCAATAGTTGTGTATCCAGTAATTCCTAAAGGATTAATTATTTTAAGACTAATTCCGACAGCAAGGCATACACAGGAAGATGTAGATGAAACAATTGTAGCATTTTCGGCAATAAGACAAAAGTTAGAAAATGGAACATATAAGGAAATAGCCGAAACAATTATGGCTCAATAACAATTTGAAGATTAAAATAAAAAACTCATGAAATATTTCATGAGTTTTTTTGTTTTAAAAAGAAACCAATAGATTTGATAGACTTTTTACCAAAAAAAATGAAAAAATATTTTATAATATACATACTATTCTTTAGTGCCATTTCAATAGGACAAATAAAAGATACATTACCTAACTTTAGTGAGGACTATCATTTAATAAAAGATGGAGACAGTTTAATGATTGCTCTTAATGAAATAACCATTTTACCAAAACTTAAATATAAGGATAAGTCAGATATACATTACTATTTTTGGTTACGACGTAAAGTTTTTAAATCTTACCCGTATGCTGTGTTAGCAGCAAAAAGAATAGATAGCGTAAATACTCATTTATTAAGAATAAAGTCAAAGAAGAAA